>JABMPJ010000011.1 GCA_013203785.1 Lentisphaerota bacterium
ATCCTAAGATCACGGGAGTCCCCTGCCTACTCAAAAATATTGGGGTCCCAAAAGAGATCAAGCGGCATGAGTATCGTGTGGGGGCCACGCCCAATTGTGTAGCGGCGTATGTTAGCCGTGGACACTCGGTCTGGATTGAGCGCGGCGCGGGCGAGCGCACGGGCTATCCGGACGCTGCCTATGTGGCGGCTGGCGCTGTCGTCGCGAGATCCAAAGAGGCGCTCTTCGCGGAGAGTGGGATGATCATCAAGGTCAAGGAGCCGGTCGCTGAGGAGTATGGTCTCTTTCGCAAAGGGCAATTGCTCTATACTTTTCTTCATCTTGCGGCCGATCGACCTCTCACCGAATCACTTCTGACAACGGGTGTGGATGGTGTGGCTTATGAGACCATACGAACGGCTGATGGTCTGCTGCCCTGTCTTGCCCCCATGAGTGAGATCGCCGGTCGGCTGGCGACGCAGGAAGGTGCCAAGTGTCTTGAGATCCCGATGGGTGGCCGCGGTATCCTCTTGGGTGGGGTGCCGGGCGTAGCACGTGGGACTGTGCTTATTCTGGGCGGTGGGGTGGTGGGCCGCAATGCCTGTCAGATGGCGGTGGGACTCGGTGCCCGTGTTACCGTGATGGATATCAACGCGAGCAGGCTCTCTGCCCTTGATGATCTGTACGGCAACCGGGTGGATACACGCTTCAGCAGCGAAGCGAATCTAGAGGAGCTCTTGCCGCAGACCGACCTGCTGATCGGTGCGGTACTCATCCCTGGCGCCCGCGCCCCGCACTTGGTCCGCCGTGAGCACCTCGCGTTGATGAAACCGGGCAGCGTCATTGTGGATGTGGCGGTCGATCAGGGCGGCTGTGTTGAGACCACTCGGCCGACCACGCATGACGACCCCGTCTTTGTCGTGGATGGGGTCCTGCACTATTGCGTGGCCAACATGCCGGGCGCGGTGGCCCTGACCGCGACGCAGGCCCTGACCAACGCAACGCTGCCGTACGGACTCCTGCTGGCTGACAAGGGCGTGCAGGCGGCCTGCCGCGATTCGGCGGCGCTGCGCAGTGGATTGAACACCTATCGGGGGCTCTGTACCTGTCCCGGTGTGGCGGAGGCATTCGGTCTGGAATATGTGGATACGGGGCGTGCCCTCGAACGGAGTGGAGAAACAGTATGACACCCGACTCAACCGACTGGAAGATCATCAACCTGCTGCGCAACGCGCACATGACCAACAGCGCGATCGCGGCGCAAATTGGCGTGGTCGAGGGCACGGTGCGGCAGCGCATACGGAAGCTGAAAGAGAGCGGAGTTCTGGTGGTGCGCGCCCTGATCGACCCGGAGCGGCTCGAAAACCAGCAGCTGGCTACCATCGCCGTGACCGTGACCGAGTCGCGGCTGTTGAAGGCCAAAGCCGAAGAGATCGCGGCGCTACAGGGCGTGTTGTCGGTCTCTATCGTATCAGGGCGTTACGACCTGATGGTCGAGGTCCTGGTCGAATCCAACAAGGGGTTGGTCACGTTTCTCACGAGCGTGCTCTCAACGGTCGAGGGGGTGTCGGCCACGGAGAGCTTCATTGTCATGAAAAGCTATAAGAAGGTGGTCTAGAGCGACCACGGGGCGCGCATAGGGCGTGCAAGCATAGTGTTGGCTTCGTCGTCGTTGACAAAGCGTTCGGCGATAGGATCCCACTCGAGGGGTCGCCCGAGGCGGATGGCAATATTCCCAATATGGCAGACGGTGGCCGAGCGGTGTCCCACCTCGGCGGGGCAGACCGGCTGGTGCCGCGTGCGAATGCATTCCAGAAAATTGCCCATGTGGTCGTCGCTCTGGTAAAGCCGAGTGGCCTGCGCATCCAGCTGCACCTCCTGGAGTGATGTGGGCGTGGCTGCGAAGTGGCCGCGACCGACCTCAATACGGCCCTGGCTACCGGTGAAAATACAGCGTGGGTCCTCTGTGGTGCAGCGCACGCGGACACCGTCGGCATACGTCCATTCAACGTCGATCGGGTCGGGCGTGTCGAATAGTCCGGCGGAGGGGAATACGCCCTGACCGGAGACGTGTCGTGGACCCGAGCTGTCGGCATCCAGGGCCCACTGAACAATGTCGAGGTTGTGTGCCCCCCAGTTTGTCATCTGGCCGCCCGAAAAATCGGAAACGAACCGGAAGGCGTAATGGCAGCCCTCTCGGTAATAGGGGCGCCACGGTGCGGGTCCCAGCCAGAGGTCGTAGTCGAAATCTTCGGGAATGGGATCTGCCTCGCCGACGCCATCGCTGGTCCGATTGTTGGGAGGAATCGAGAGCTCAATGGCTTGGATCTGGCCGAGGTAGCCGTTGCGAACCAGTTCGCAGGCGTGACGAAATTCGCGGCTGGAGCGTTGTTGGCTGCCGGTCTGGCAGATACGGCCGGATTCACGGGCGACGTCACTCAAGCGACGTCCCTCTGCTACGGTCAGGGTCAGCGGTTTCTCAATGTAGGCGTCCATGCCAGACTGCAACGCATCAATCCCCTGGAGCGCATGCCAGTGGTCGGGGCTACTGATCACAACCGCGTCGACGGTGTCACAGCGGTTGAGTTCGCGGAAGTCTTTGAAGGTACGAACGGGGTGATCCCCTCGCGCCTGAGCAACCTTCTCGGTGGCATCAGCCAGGTATTGCCCGTCGACGTCGCACAGGGCCGTGATGGCGACGTTGGTCCGCCCTAATAGCCCCCTGAGTGTTGCGTTTCCCATGCACCCCAGGCCGATCATCCCGATCTTGATGGGGGGCGCGGAGTCGATCTCACTCTGGGATGAGGAGCCCACTTCCGGTGCGTCCCAGTTATAAGCACGCGTCACCGCCATCAGATTCTCCATCCTTCTTCACTGTTGGGAAAACGAGAGGAGTCTAATGGTCTGATACGTCGTGACCAGCAAGAAAGACGGCGGCGTGGCTTGCTTTACGGCACATGTGTTTCACAAATCCCTGGCACATGACGCCACAGGGCCAACGCCAAAACACTCAAAATCCTTCGTTGTCGGCATCATCCGTTTTCGCTATGTTGCTGGTCAAACAAGGAGTTCGTTATGATGCCTTTGATTATCGTTGCTGTGATTGTTGTGGTGCTTGGCCTGATGGCTGTGGGTATTTACAACAAGCTGGTTCAGCTCAAGAACCGCTTCAAGAACGCTTTTGCCCAGATCGATGTGCAGCTTAAGCGGCGCTATGACCTCGTGCCCAACCTGGTCGAGACGGCCAAGGGCTATATGAAGCATGAGCGTGAGACGCTCGAAGCGGTCATCGCGGCGCGCAATCAGGCTGCGACAGCCAATCAACAGGCCGCCGCTGCGCCGGGAAATCCGGGTGCCATGGCGGGGTTGATGGGCGCCGAAGCCACGCTGACAGGCGCGATGGGCAAGCTCTTCGCTCTGGTGGAAAGCTACCCGGACCTCAAGGCCAACCAGAACATGTCTCAGCTGATGGAGGAACTGACCTCCACCGAGAACAAAATCGCGTTCGCCCGTCAGGGCTACAACGACGCGGTCATGGCCTACAACACGACGCGCGAGACCTTCCCCAACGTTCTGCTCGCCGGCCCGTTTGGCTTCGGTTCGGCGGCCCTCTTCGAGGTGTCGTCCGAGGCGGAGCGAGAAGCGGTCAAAGTGGCGTTTTAGCGTTGAGTTGGAACGGGCATCGCTGCCGGAGAACGTCTGAATATCCAATGTCCAACAAGGAACATCCAACCGATCATCGGAATGGAATATCCGAGTCATGACATCGTTTGGCATAGCTCTGTGCATCGCTAAAAAAGTTCCCATTTGGCCATTGGATATTCCTTGTTGGTTATTGGGTGTTCCGTTCCACATCGCTTCTATCAGTGCTCCGGAATTTTTCCTAGTGAGGCTCTAGCTATGGATTTCTTTGAGAGTCAGGATCAGGCCCGTCGCAAGACGTCGCTCTTGGTGGCCTACTACGCCCTCGCTGTCGTCCTGATCATCATCGGCGTCTACCTCGCCTTTGCGATGGCCTTTCTCGGGGTTGAGGCGAAAACCGGAAGCGGGGAGGTTCAGCTCAGCCATCTCTGGAACCCGATGCTCTGCCTGTGGGTGGTCGGCGGCACGCTGGCCGTCGTCCTCCTCGGTTCGCTCTATAAGGTCACCCAGCTCTCATCGGGAGGCGAGGCGGTGGCCCGCATGCTGGGCGGCCAACCGATCGACCCCGACCGCGCCAATGCACAGGAGCGCAAGGTGCTCAACGTGGTGGAGGAGATGGCGATTGCTTCGGGCCTGCCGGTGCCGCCGGTCTTTCTGATGGAGGATGCCTCCATCAACGCCTTTGCGGCGGGCTTCTCCCCGAGCACAGCTGTGATTGGCGTGACACGTGGCTGTATTGATCAACTCACGCGCGACGAGCTCCAAGGTGTCATGGCGCATGAGTTCAGTCACATCCTGAATGGCGATATGCGCCTCAATATCCGCTTGATTGGCGTGCTGCACGGCATCCTGATCATCGCGCTGATCGGCTATGGTATCTTGCGCAGCACGGCCTTCAGCCGCCACCGCTCGCGCTCGTCCAACGACAAGAATGGTGGCAACATGCCCATCGTGGTGTTGGGCTTTGTGTTAATGGCGGTGGGCTACATCGGTGTCTTTTTCGGCAAGCTCATCAAGAGTGCTGTGTCGCGTCAGCGCGAGTTTCTGGCCGACGCCTCGGCGGTTCAGTTTACCCGCAATCCACAAGGGATCGGCGGCGCACTGAAGAAGATCGGTGGGTTTTCGGCCGGTTCACGCGTGGAGAGCTCGCACGCGGAGGAGGCCAGCCACTTTTTCTTCGCGAATGGCCTGAGCAGTTCGCTCTTGGGTCTGATGGCGTCGCACCCGCCGCTTGAAGAGCGCATCCAGCGCATTGATGCTTCGCTGCTGGCCGACGTTGATCCTTCGTCGGCAGCGCGTGCGCCGTCGCCGGCCGCATCACCGTTGACGTCAGGTATCGGCGGAGGCACCTCGTTCGCCGTGGAGCCGCAGCAGGTGCTCGCGTCAGTCGGTGCGCCGCGTGCGGCGCATCTCGACTACGCCCGTCAGCTTCTGGCCGCCCTGCCCGAGGAGGTTCGCGAGGCGGTACACACTCCCGTCGGTGCTGTGGCGGCGGTCTATGCTCTTCTGCTTTCCTATGACGAGGCGGTCCGTACGAGCCAACTCGAATGGCTGGGCGGGCACGCTACGGCTGAGGAGCTTTCGCTGCTCCGGGCTTTGCGGGCGAGGATCGAGCCGCTGGGCCGGGCCTACCGTCTGCCCATCGCCGATATGTGTGTGGTCGCCCTGCGCCAACTGGAACCGAAGGCCTACCGTACCTTTTCAGAGTGCGTCGAGCACTTGGTAGCCGCCGACCAGGAGGTCGATCTCTTTGAGTACGCCCTGCAGCAGATGTTGAGGCGCAACCTGGCACCGGTCTTCGGGCGCATGACGCCGACCGCGATACGCCATATGACGCTGGAGCCGCTGCGGGATTCCTGTGAGGCGCTGCTCTCCTGTCTGGCTCATTGGGGGGGCGGCGACACCGCCGAGGCCGGTGCGGCCTTTGCGAAGGGTGCCCACCAACTGGGTGGCTCACTGAAGCTGCGGCCTCTCGATCGTTGCGGCTTGGACGTGGTCGATGCGGCACTGAAGGCCATGCTGGGTGGTTCGCATGCGGTCCGTAAGCAGATTCTGGCAGGCTGCGTACACACCGTAGTGGCCGATAACCGAGTCACCGTCGAGGAGGCGGAGCTGATCCGCGCGGTCGCCGATGCGCTCGAGTGCCCCATGCCGCCGCTCTTTGGCCAGTCCTGAGCGCGTCGAATGGACTGATTTTCCTGTTTGCGCTCAGGGGGTACAGTCGCTAGTCTGCTCCGAACAGTTTCAAGTGCCCCTGAAGAGGAATATAAGGAGAAGGTCATGCGTAAGCTATCTGCAGCGGTCATCGTCACTCTGGTGTCGGTCCTATTTACCTGTTCAGCCAAGGCAGAGGGGCATCGCGTGGGTGCGGGCGTTAATATCTCATCACCCAACGGGGTGGCCGATGATGGAACCGGCGGCTACATCTCGCACATGTTTGACATCTCCGACGTGCTGGCTACCTACGTGGGTATCAGCCATCTGTCGGGTGATTTTGCTCTGACTGATGAGGGCGTCGAGTACAAGGGCTCTTACACGGCAACGCAACTCGAGGCCGCCCTTGTCGCACAGTGGCGCACAGATTATGTCACGCCCTATGTCGGTCTTGGCGGCGGCTACAACTACCTGAGCTTCGACAACATGGATGTGGGTAACAAGCTCGCGTTGTTCTACATATTCGGACTGCGTGTCCCGGTCGGCGAGTCGTTCGGCATCGAGAGCAGCGCCCGGCTCAGCTACCTGCGTCCGCGCAGCTACAATCCGCAGATTGAGACCGTGGACATGGAAGAGTGGCTCATCCGCCTGGGTGCCTACTGGAGCTTCTAGCCCAGCGGCGCTACTCGCGCTTGCGAACCGCCACGGCCAACCGGTCAAGCACTGCGACGGTGTCGTCCCAGCCAAGGCACCCATCTGTAATACTCTGGCCGTAGGTCAGTGCTTGTCCGGCTACGACTTTCTGGCTTCCGCCAACGAGGTTGCTCTCGATCATGACTCCGAAGATGGGTGTCTCATCCCTCCCCAGCTGGTTGGCCAGCGCCGCAGCCACGGCGGGCTGGTTGGCAGGGTCCTTGGCACTGTTGCCATGACTACAGTCGACCATCAGTCGCGGATTCAATGCATTAGCCTTGAGCAGAGCGGCTGCGGCCGCGAGGGCCTCGTGGTCGCAGTTGGGTCCGTCGCTGCCGCCTCGCATGATGACGTGACACTCCGGGTTACCCCGTGTCGAGACAATGGCGGCCACACTCTGTTTGGTCACGGAGAGGAAATGGTGCGGGTGCCGGGCGGCCTCAATCGCGTCCACGGCGACCTGAACATTGCCATTCGTTGCATTCTTGAACCCGATCGGACAGGAGAGGCCGGATGCCAGCTCGCGGTGTACCTGGCTTTCGGTCGTACGTGCTCCGATGGCACCCCAGCTCACGAGGTCAGCCATGAACTGCGGCATGATGGTGTCCAAAAACTCGCAGCCCGCCGGTATGCCACTATCGGCCAGTTCGCACAGTAGGCCGCGCGCGATACGTAGCCCCTTATTGATGCTGAAGCTTCCATCAATGAACGGATCGTTGATCAGGCCCTTCCACCCGACGTTGGTCCGGGGCTTCTCAAAGTAGACGCGCATGACGATAAAGAGGTCATCGGCCAGGCGTTCGGCCTGTTCCCTCAGTCGGCGTCCGTAATCGAGTGCCGCCGCCGGATCGTGGATTGAGCAGGGGCCCACCACCACGACCAGGCGGTGATCGCTGCCTTGCAGGCAGTCACCGATCATACGGCGTGCGTTGGCCACGGTTTCGGAACCCTCGTCGCTGATGGGTAGCTCCTCCATCAGGATGGCGGGTGGAATCAGCGGGTTCAGCGCGGCTATTCTTAAATCATCGGTATCCCGGTGCACGATATGCCCTTTCTTGGAAAACGCTGAGCAGTGTGCCGCATCAGGCCCGCCAGTGCAAGTATCGAGGAACGGGCGCTGCGCTCCCAAACAATCGAACAGCCGAACAATCGAACGACGAAGTGGAAAAGGGGGAGATCATGATCCGCTTGACGCCTAGTTGGGCGGCCTGTTTAATAGGTGCATGAGGCTATCACCTTTCTGCTCTGCTCTGTTGCTCGTCTGCGTCGCCACCGTTTGCCGCGGGGAGTCGCGCTCTTTTTCGCTGGTTGATTGCGTGACGTACGGATTGGAGCACAGCCTGGCGCTGCGCAATGCGGCGATTGATGAGGCCATCTCGCGGGCCCGCATGGAACGCGTCGAGGGTGCCTACGATCCCCGCGTGAGTGGCGAACTCTCCTATACCGACTCGGAACTGCGAGACGCAACCAGCTTCTTCCTTGTGGATCACCGGCTCACGGCTGGAGGGGTCTCTCTCGGCAAGGCGTTCGATTCCGGGACGCGTGTGGCACTGCGCGCCGACCACTCGCACATTGAGGCCGGAGGGGATGTGGGGGCGCTGCTGACCACGCCCTACTCCTCTGCACTAACGCTCTCGCTCTCGCAGTCGCTCTTGCGCAATGCCTTCGGCCGTTCTGATCAGGCCCGCCGGGCGGGCGCACACGCCATGTCGCGTGCGGCCCGTTTGGCGTATGGTCGGGAGTGCGAGTTGACGGCTGGCCGCATCGCGGAGGCCTATTGGGTCCTCTACAGTGCACGCAAGAATTGTGAGACCGGGCAGGAATCCCTGGCCCGCGCCGAGGAACTCCTGGCGACGCAGCGTGATCGGGTGGAGGATGGTTTGCTTGAACGCACGGACCTGCTGGCCTCGGAGGCCTTGATCGCTACGCGGCAGGTGGAAGTGCTGTCCCTAAGCAACCGCGTAGAGAATGCAGAGGAGTTGCTCAAGAACAGCATGCAACTCCCCCACGCTGAATGGGCGGACGTCAGCATCGTGGCTGCGGATGACGCGGCCCTGGCGGAACGATTGGTGGCGCCTATAGAAGAGAGCGAGGCGACCTATCGGGCCGCACTGGCCGCGCGCAAGGATTTAGCGGCCATGGCAGAGTTGATGGTTCAGGCCGAGTCGGATCTGGAGTGGCAGAAGAGTGAATACCGTCATGACCTGGAGCTCTTTGGCCAGCTGGGCCGTGGCAGCAGTGACCAGGACGTGGAGGGGAGTCTGGCCTTCGATGACAGCGCTTGGATGGTGGGTCTGCGCGTCGACATAGGGTGGGGCCGCACCGCCGAGCGGAGCCTGCTGCGGGAAGCCCGCCTGATGCACCGCAAGGCGGTCAACAACCGCGACTCCATGCAGGCTGCCATTGGGCTGGAGTGTGCGCGGGCGGTCCGCAACGAGGATAACGGATGGGAGCGTGTCGCGGCCACACGGCACGCGGCCGATCTGCAGAGCCGGAAGCTCACCCTCGAGCAGGAAAAATATGAGCAGGGGCGTTCGGCGATCCACTGGATCGTTCAGTTTGAGGACGACTACGCTTTGGCGCAGGCCAATTACAACCTGGCGTTGGCCGCCTATCATGTGGCGGTGGTGCAGTATCGGCTCGCGCGGGGAGACGCACCCGTTCCCGGTGTTGAAGGGGAGTGGTAAGTCATGCATCTGTCCGAGTTCTCAGTGCGAAATAGTGTCTTCGGCAACATGCTGACGGTTGTCGTGCTTGTGTTGGGATTGGCTACAGCTCTCACCATTCGACGCGAGTTCTTTCCCAAAATTGACTTTGATATTGTCGTCGTCAGCACACCTTATCCCAACGCATCGGCCTCCGAGGTGGAGAACCATGTCACGATGCGGCTTGAGGATGAGTTGCGTGGCGTCTCAGACGTCGAAGAATATACGTCGCGCTCCGTTGAACACGCCTCGGTTATCGCCATTACGATAGATCCCGACGCGGAGAACAAAGACCGCGTGATTAATGACATCGCCCGCAAGATCGACCGCGTCGATGACCTCCCCGATGAGGCCGAAGATCCCGTACTGATTCTGGTGACCTCACAGAATGCCGCGATCCACGTGCTCGTCAGTGGCAGCGCGGGTGAGGCGTCTGTGCGCGAGCTGGCCGATCGCCTTAAATCACGCTTCGAGACGGTCGACGGGGTCAGCATGGTTGAGCGCCATGGCTGGCGTGATCCCGAGATATGGGTGGAGGTCGATGCCGAGGCCCTGATCGAACAGCAGCTCTCACTGCAGCAGGTCATTCAGGCATTGGCGCGACAGAACCTGAACAGTCCTGGGGGGACGATTCCCGCCGGGTCACGCGAGATCGTCTTGCGCACCATTGGCCAGTTCCACACCGCCGCCGAGATTGAGGAGGTGGTGGTTCGCTCGAACCCGGATGGAAAGCGGATTTGCGTGCGCGACATCGCGACGGTACGGGATGCCTATGCCGATGACATGGTGCGTCTGCGGGCGAACGGAAGCCGCGGCATCGTGCTCACCGTCGAGAAGAAGGATTCCGGAGACACGATCGATATCGCGGACGCGGTCATGGCCATGGTGGAAGAAGAGCGCCCAACACTCGCCGAAGGGCTTGACCTGGCTGTGGTCGACATGGAGTCCTATCTGATCAAGCGCCGCCTCAACGTGCTGCTCAGCAACGGCTTGGTGGGCTTGGTGCTGGTCCTGCTTTCGCTGCCCCTGTTGCTAAATATCCGGATCGCTCTGGTCACGGCGTTGGGGATTCCCTTTGCTTTCTTGTCTGCCATCCTGGTCATGGCCTGGATGGGCATCTCGATCAACATGATGACCATGTTCGGGATTATCCTCGTGGTGGGCATGCTGGTGGATGATGCGATCATTATTGCCGAGAATATCTTCCGTCATCTTGAGCTGGGGCTTTCCCCCCGCGAGGCCGCGATCAAGGGGAGCGGCGAGGTGATGTGGCCTGTAACGGCTACCATCCTGACGACCATTGCCGCGTTTGCGCCCCTCCTGTTCTTGCCTGATATCATGGGAAAATTTCTGCGCTGGATCCCGTTGGTCGTGATCATCACATTGCTGGCCTCGCTCTTCGAGGCGATCGTGATTTTGCCCTGCCACATTGCCGATTTGGCACGGCCGGTCCAGAAAGAGAAGCACGCCAAGGGGCGCTCCGCGCGCCTCTCAGTATGGCTCCAAGATCGCTATGGCCGCCTCCTGCAGCGCGTGCTGCGCCACCGCCTCCTATTTGTGAGCTTGCTGGCTCTCTCCATAGTCGGGTGTGGTCTTCTCGCTAAACAATACCTACGAGTCGAGCTGTTTCCTGCCGACCTGATCGATCTGTTTCAGGTCAACGTGAGTATGCCGCAGGGCACCTCTTTGGATGCGACCGAAGCGATGGTGGCCAAGATAGAGGGGCTGCTAAAGGACGATCTCAGCGCTGAAGAGCTTTCAAATATGATCTCGCATGTGGGGCAGATCAGCGACCCTCAGGGCGCGAATGTTCTCTCCGATAGTCGCTACGGCATGGTGTATGCCTACCTCACGCCGGCCAACACGCGCGAGCGCTCCGCCCAGAGTATGATCGCCTCCCTGCGCCTGCTCACGGCAGACCTGCCCGGTGTGGAGCGCGTCGAGTTCGAGATGGTCAAGCCGGGGCCGCCGGTTGGGAAGCCGGTTGACGTCAAGGTATTCGGCCGCGACCACGCTGTCCTGGATGAGATCGCCGAGCGGATCAAGGCCTTCCTTCCCTCTGTGGGGGCGCTGGATGTCTATGACGACTATGAGCCGGGTAAGGATGAACTGCGCGTTGAGGTGGACAAGGCCGAGGCCGCGCGGCTCGGTCTCGATGTGGCTACGATCTCCCAGACGGTCTACGCGGCCTTTCGGGGGGCCGAAGCGACGGTGATCCGCGACTCACGGGATGAGACCAAAGTTAGGGTTAAGTTGGCCGAACCCTATCGCAATCAGCTTGCCAGTCTACGCAGCCTTCAAATTCCGAACCAGCAAGGCCGCCTCATTGATCTGTCGCGTGTGGCACATCTCGTGGAAGGCAAAGGGGTTACGGGGATCTATCATACCGACGGCGAGCGCGTCGTCTCAGTGTACGGCGAAGTCGATACGTCCGACAGCTCCATCACGGCGGCTTCGATTGCCGCGGCGGTCGGCCGAGAGTTCGGGGAGCTGCACAAGGAGTATCCTGGGTATCGTATCGACTACGGCGGTGAATTCGAGGAGACGCGTAAGACGATGACCTCGATGATCCGCGCCATGGCGATAGCGCTGCTCATGATCTATGCGATTCTCGTCATTCAGTTCCGATCGGCGCTGCAACCCTTTACCGTGCTGATATCGATTCCCTTCGGATTGATCGGCGTTGTGTTGGCTCTGATTCTGCATGGGAAGCCGCTGAGCATGATGGCCATGCTGGGGATGGTCGGCATGGCCGGTGTGGTGGTCAACGATGCCATCGTTCTCGTGAGTTTCATCAATGACCTTCGAAAAGGTGGCATGCCGGTCAAAGAGGCGATCATGGAGGGGGCCTGCAAGCGGGTTAGGCCCATACTCCTCACCTCTGTCACAACTGTACTCGGCCTGGCACCGGTCATCTATGGTATCGGCGGCTACGAACCCTTCGTCGCGCCGGCGGCCATCGTGCTGGCCTATGGGCTCGTCTTCTCCACGTTTCTGACGCTCCTCGTCGTGCCGTGCATGTACAGCATGGGGGCCGATATGAAGCTGTGGATGGCCCGGCTGCGTAGCGGTAGAGCCCGTTCATAGATCGTCGTCGCTCTGCTGAAGTTGCGTCCTCCCCCCTCCTTCATGGATATATTCATTTATGTGTATCAACGCGAAACATATAACAAAAATGTATCATAGTGATTTCATTGTTCAATAGTGAATTATTCACAATTATTCATAACTAATTGCAATTAGGCCTATTACTGATGTTGATACTATTCTATGTCGGCTTTTGGCACGGACACTGCGTTGTCTTATTCCGTCGGGAAAGAGTTTGTTAATCAACAGTCAAGTAGAAGGAGGATGGAGAGATGAGAGCTAGGGGAATCATGATGGGAGGGGTGCTTGCAGCTATGCTGGTTGGCACCACAGCGGGCATGGCGGCGGAAGCCTCAGTGTCACTTGATGTGGCGAGTGCCTATGTGTTCAGGGGGGCCACCTTCAACGATGGGCTCGTGCTGCAGCCTGGGGTGGAAGTGGCGGGCCTGCCGATCACGTTTGGCGTATGGGGCAACTTCGACGTGGATGACTACGGTGGAGCAGTCAAGAAGAGTGAATTCTCAGAGATCGACCTCTATGGTTCGTACAGTCTGCCGATCGAAGCCGCTGACGTCTCCATTGGTTATACGGAGTACCTCTATCCTGGTGCCGGATCCGTCGCCGACCGCGAAATCTCGCTGAGTGCGGGCCTGGACGTGCTGTTGGCTCCTTCGCTGAGCGTGTTCTACGGTGTCGATGGTGGCATCGAGAAGAGCCTCTATGTGGAAGCTGCTGTCGGGCACGAGTTTGCCCTGACCGACGAGGTCGCTATCGAGTTGGGTGCCACGGTTAGTTACATGGATCCCGATGGCGGGAAGTCAGGCTTCTCGCACTACACCGCCACGGTGGGTAGCGGCTACGGCTGCCTCAGCGCGAGCGTTACCTATATCGGTCAGATCGATGACGAGGTCCTGGTGGACGTAGCAGATGGTGGTTCCTATGACACCGAAATTGTCGGCGTACTAAGCGTCGGACACGATTTCTAAACCGACATTAACCCCCCGCGGGGCGGTGAGTGCTGTCGTTTACGGCAGCCTCATCGCCCCTTTTTTGTGGCTCAGTCGCCCGATTCGCTCAGTCGCTTCTTGTCTTCTGCATTGAAGAGCTCGTGCGCCTCCTGCAGGATTTCGGGCACTCGGTCTGCAAAATGGTAGTCCTTTAGCTCGTCGAGCAAGGCATCCCAATCCACATCAATCAGCTTGTGGCCGGGGAACCAGTGGTCGCCGCCGCCGAGTAGGTTATAGCGCATCTTGCCGTAACCGACCATGTCGTAAGCCTTGGCCATCGTGTACATACGTAATATGTGATAGAGCGGAATCTCGTGCGGGGCGTAGATTGTGGTGGGCAGTCCGTGCCGCCAGGTGGCCGCCCAGTCGGCACCCATGGCACGCACCGCAGCATCCTCGAGCCGCTTCATGACCGGTCCCAATCCGATCATGGCATCCTGGATCAGGGGGAGGATCGCGAGATGCTCATCGAAATCGGATGGACGCGCCGCGCCGATGCTGAGTGTGTGGACCTCGGCATGCCCCAGGCAGAAGAGATCGTTGAACCCCATCGGTGTCAGAGGGGAGCACAGCTGTACGAGCTTCTCGGCGGATCAAAAAGCTTACCGCCTTTTTCGGAAGGGCTGATGATGAACACGCCCATGTCGTGCTCGCTGGCAGAGAGAACGGCCGGCCAGTTGATCTGGTCGAAGTAATACCAGTGCAGGTTGACGTAGCTGAATTCGTCGGTCTGCACGGCGGCCAAAATGGTGTCGGTCGGGCCATGCGTCGAAAAGCCCACGTGGCGCACCAGGCCGCGGTCCTGCAACTTGCGGCAGGCGGAGAGGGTGCCACCTTCCAGCGTCTGGTTGAGTATCTCGTTGGTATTAATGCCGTGCACAGCCAGCAGGTCAACGTAGTCAAGCTGGAGGTTCTTGAGTGAGATATCAAAGGTCTTTAGAAACTCATCTTCGCTCTCCTTCGGACCGATCTTGGTTTGGACTATGATTTCGTCACGCGGAAAGCTGGGTAGCACGAAACCGAGTTGGTACTCGCTCATGCCGTACCCACGCGCCGTTTCGATGTGGTTGATGCCCTGCTCAACCGCCCGATGGATCGTGGCCTCGAGATTGGCCTGCCCTTTGGGATCAAGTGTTTCACCCGCAGCGATGTCGGCCCAGGATTGCTGATAGCGCATGCCGCCGCACGTGAGCACGGGCATCTTGAGCCCTGTTCGTCCAAACCGTCGGTACTGCATCCTGATCAATCCCTTAAGTGGTGCCTTTCAAAGGCGGTTTAGTAGGATACCGGTCATTTTGTTCGAGTCAAGCGTGGCCTTAGCCCTTCCCCCTCTTAATAATTCTGAATCGTGCGGCGGTATGACGCTTGTTCTGTCATTCATGATATGCCATAAACGCGCGAAACAAATGGGGGAACCAATGCAGGGCCATGAGATAAAAGTGACATTCCAGCCGTCTGGCCGCAGTGTCTATGTACTACCCAATACACTGCTGCTGGAGGCCGCAGGCCGCGCTGGCATCATTCTGGACACGCCTTGTGGCGGCAACGGCACGTGCGGTAAGTGTCGTGTGCGGCTGGCCGACGCGCCTGCGGACCCCACCCCCGCTTCGATTGGCCAACTCGCACCCGAGCAAGTGGCAGAGGGCTATCGACTGGCCTGCAGCACATTTGTGGATGCGCCGCTCGTGGTGGAGGTTCCCGCGGAATCCACCTTTGAGAGCCGCCAACAGATCTTGACGGCGGACAGCGGCACTGAGATCAAGATCGCGCCGCTGGTACACAAACGCAGTTTTGCGCTGACGCCGCCCAGCAGTTCTGATCCGCGCTCCGACCTCTCCCGCCTGCAAGACACGCTGGGAGACATCGCGGTCTCTCCCGATCAGGTGCGCCTGATTCCTGCTTTTCTGCGCGCCAACGCATGGCAGGGCACGGCCGTGCTCTCCAATCACCATCTCGTGGCGCTTGAGCCGGGCGATACGACGGCGCACGGATACGGCGTGGCGGTCGACTTGGGAACCACCACGGTGGTGGGCAAGCTCTTCGACCTGGTGTCGGGCCATCAATGTGGACTGGCCTCCCAGATCAATCCCCAGGTAGCCTACGGGGACGACGTGATTTCTCGTATCATGCATACGCGCGACAGTGCCGACGGACTGGCTGAACTGCAGCGGTCGGCGATCGACTGTCTGAATGCCATCATTCAGGATCTTATCTCCCAGGCGGATATAGATGTGCACGAGATCTATGAGATTGTTTTGGCTGGCAACTCCACCATGCAGCAGCTGCTGTGCGGTTATGACTCATCGGCTCTGGGCGAGGTTCCCTTCGTCCAGGTCTTCGAGGAGGCCCAGATTCTCTCGGCGTCCCACTTGGGTATCCGTGCCAACGTAGCGGCCGAAGTCTACGTCTTTCCCCAGATTGGCAGTTTCGTTGGCGGCGATACGGTGGCCGGTATTCTGGCGGCACGTCTGGACCGGTGGGATGAGCCGGTCCTCTTCGTGGATATCGGCACCAACGGCGAAATTGTATTAGCCAGCGGCGATCAACTCTTGGCGACATCAGCGGCCGCGGGACCGGCCTTCGAAGGCGCCCGCATTCGGCAGGGCATGCGCGCCGCGGCTGGTGCGATTGAGAAGGTCATTATCCGCGAGGATGTCGAGATCAACGTTATTGGCGATGTCCCCCCGGCAGGCCTGTGCGGGACGGCCCTGATTGATGCCGCCGCCGACCTGTTGCGCGCGGGCATCATTGATGAGACGGGACGAATCCTCCCCGCCGACGAAGTGCCGGAGACGGTGTCCGATGCCCTCCGCCAACGCTTGGTCACCGTCGGAGACGAAACCCGGTTCATGCTGGCGTCGGCCGAAGAATCGGCTGGGGGGGAGGGGATCTTCCTCTGGCAGCGGGATGTGCGTGAGCTTCAGCTCGCCACCGGTGCCGTACGGGCAGGCATTCAGATCATGATGCGCCGCGCGGGGATCGAGCCGGAGTCGTTGCACCGCGTCCTGCTGGCAGGTGCCTTCGGTAACTTCATACGCCGCAGCAATGCCCGTCGGATAGGCCTCCTGCCGCAGATCGCGGGCGATAAGATCCGCTTCATAGGTAACGCCGCCTCCCTGGGGGCCAAGCTTGTGCTCCTATCGGAGGAAGAGCGCGCCTATGCGACACAGCTGCGGGAGCGAGCCGAGCATATCGATCTCTCGCTGGACGCTGAGTTCCAGATGGAATTCGGGATGGCGATGATCTTCCCAACATCGGATTTCGACGCCTGCGACGATTGACACTCCATCGCGTAAGTGTCAGTATCGAAGCCTGTGTCAAAAAGCTGTCATATCAAGCTTCTTATGCCCGCTGCGCGTTTGCGCAAGCCGCTCTGCATATGGCTCATTCTAGCCCTGTTGCCCTCCCTGTCGTTGGCGGTTCTGACCCCGCGCGAGTTGCGGACCTCCGCCTTCAGTAAACTCGCCTCCGGAGCGTACCCGGAGGCGATTCCAGATCTCGAGATGTTGATCGAAATGCTGAAGGACAGTAGCACCCCCTCGGTCCAAGCGGGCCTCGAAATGGTCTATTACAATCTGGGTGTCTCCTACTTCTTCACGGGCGAGTTTGCGCCTGCGGAGAAGGCTTTCAATGTCTATCTCAGCAAGTACCGCAACAAAGGAAAATCTCACGAAGCGGCGCTCTATATCGCCGACTGCAAACGTTTTCAGAATCGTATCGACGATGCGATCAAGGCCTACCACAGCATCCTTCGACGCTACCAGTATAGTGCCAGTCAGAAGGCCGATATCCATAGCTCGATCGCGCGCTGCCACCTGTCGCGCGATGAGTGGCCGGAGGCCATGCCGTCGCTACTGGAGGTTTACTTCAATGCGGGCGACTACATGCGGCGCAACTGGGCCGCAACGTTGCTCGGTACGGCCTATCTCAAGGAGCTGGATCTCGACAAGCTCTATCCGCTGATGCCGCTGATTCTGCGTCCCAATAGTTTCGCGTCCCGTTCGGTGGCTTTCAATATGGCCGCACTTGAGGCGGGCGATAGTCTGTTTGCGGACGAACGCTACCGCGAGGCCCTGTGGATCTTCCGCATTGTTTATCCCTATGAGACGGTGGGCACGCGCAGCAGGGCCCATCTCGACAACCTCAATCGGCGCGCCGACGCCATGCGCCGTGCACCGGGTAACCCGCGAGAGCTCATGCGTATGCAGGAGAGCCTGGGCGAGCTTGAAAACGAGGTCAAAGCCATTGAGGCCCTCGACAACTACGACATTGAGCTGCACTACCGGATCTCACGCGGCTACATGGAGTTTCAGCGTTACCATGAAGCCCGCGAGATGTTTCTCTTCGTCAACACGATCGCCGAGGAGCCCCTGGCGCAGGAAACCCTCTACCTCGCCTATCAGTGTTGTACTCAGATCAAGCCCTGGACTCAGGCCTTCACCGTGGGCAAACAGTTCATGGCGACGTATCCGGCCGGTGAGTACTTCGATCCCCTAACCCTCTCCATGGCTCAGCTCTATGCACTCGAGAAGCGTTGGCCTGAGATCATCGACCACCTCACCCTCACTCTGGAAATCAAGCCCGACCATACCGCCGGCGCCGAATGCATGTTCCTGCTTGGCTATGCCTCCTTCATGGAGGAGGACTTCAACTCGGCCCTGACCTGGCTACGGCGTCTGAACGAGAAGTACCCCACCAGCGCGCTGCGCCCGGATGCGACCTACTGGATCGCCATGTGTCACCTCTTCGAGCTGGAATACGCCGAGGCGGGTGAGATTTTCCGCAAGATCGTCAACGACTTCCCCCGCTGCGCGTATCGCGAGGATTCAACGTTTCGGATCGCCGTGTGCGATTACGGGCAGAGCCTTTTTGATGAGGCCGACGTGGGGCTGATTGCTTTTCTCGATCGCTACCCGCAAAGCCGCCTGGCGGGCGAGGCCACGATGATGCGTGGCGACGTCGCCGGGACGGTGGGGCGCGCTGCGGATGCGATCGCCTTCTACCAGCAGGCCATGCTCCATGAGGAGCTCAACGCTGAGCAGTACAACCACTGTGCCTTTCAGGCCGGGACGATACTCTATGATGACGCCGACTACGAGAAGCTACGCACCCATTTCCAGTCCTAGGGTGCGGTTGAGTTTGGTGG
>JABMPJ010000131.1 GCA_013203785.1 Lentisphaerota bacterium
ACAGGGGGCAGGAGGCAGGGGACAGGAGACAAGGGGACAGGAGACAGGGAATATGGCAGTTCAAAATGTTAAGGAGTTGACGGTCTATAAGAAGGCCTATGGGCAGGCAATGTCGTTTTTCGAGATTAGTAAGCGGTTTCCACCGGAGGAGCGGTACGCACTGACGGGTCAGGGCAGACGATCATCGCGTTCTGTTTGTCAGAATTTGAGAGAGGCATGGGCGAAGCGTCGCTACGAAGCTCATTTCATCAGCAAGCTGAGTGACTGTGATGGTGAGAACTCTGAGACGGACACATGCTGGGATTTCGCGCGCGACTGTGGCTACATCTCATCGGAGGAACATGCTGAAATGACGGAGCTGAACCATGAAGTAGGAAGGATGCGCGGATCCATGATCAAGTGCCCGGATAAGTTTCTGCTGACCCCTGACCCCCGTCCCCTGACACCTGATCCCTGTCCCCTGATCCCTGTCCCCTGACCCCTGGAGCGTAGCTATGTCCCATTTATCAACTGTCGGTCGTAAGCACTGGAAGAGCAGACTCTACGTCCTCTTTCTCTACGTGGCGCTTAGCGTCATGGGCACCACGATGGTGGTGCCGTTTCTGATCACCATCAGCGGCAGCACCACCAGCGATTTCGATTACCAGCGCTTCCGGCCCATCCCGCGATTTCTGCACAGCGTGGAAGATCGCTACATGAAAGGGTTGGTCAAGTACTTCAACCTTTACCGCGACTGGGACGATCAGCTCCGGGCCTACTTTCCCGAGGCACCGGAAACGTGGAGTGCCTGGCTCAAGATCGGTGAAGACACCGCCGGCACAGATGCGATGGCGTCCGCACGGATCGCGGCCGTACAGGCCGACCGGGACACCGCCAACCGGATCGCCGCCGATTACTCCGAGTTCACCGACGGTTACCCGATGATGGATACCCAGATCGCGGCCGAACAGATCCAGAGCATCGACTTTCTGCGCGACTACTACGAGAAGCAGGTGGCCCGCGCGAACCCGGAAATGACGTACAGGCGGGATGCGCTGAGGCGCGCGTCGCTCCAGGCGCTGTCCAAAGCGTGGGATACGCCGTTCAGCAGCTACTACACGATCAAATTCGAAAATGAGATGCGCTACCCGATGGAATTCCAAGGCTGGTATCCGCCGGCCATGGATCCGAAGTATGTCGACTTCCTGCGTGTGAAGGACGCCTATCGGAACCAGATGTTTGTGCCGGGTGTCAGGGAGGCCTGGCAGGCGGAGGCCCGTGAACAGGGGCTTGAGCCGATCTTTCCCGTGCGCGCCGACGCGCCTGTCGAAATGCGGAAGGCCTGGGCTGCGTTCAAGGCCCGCCAGGCGCCGGCTTCGATGGCGGTGCCATTTGCGCTTCGCGCGGAGTGGTACCAGTTCCTCACAACCAGCGAGAAGGCGCTGGAACTGGCCGGCATCGGGGTGACTGACCGCTTCACGGTCGACGTCTATAACCGACTCGCCGGCACGGACTATACCGACATCAACAGGACCCCGTTCCCTGTACCAGCCAGCTTTGCGCCGGGCATGCAGAAGCTCTGGGAGTATTTCCGCAGCGAGAAGTATCCACTGCGGCTGACACGCATCAGGCGTGACGCCGGGATTCAGAAGCTGTATGCCGATTTTCTGGCCAAAGAGATCAAGGTCCTGCGCGTTGCCAACGAGTTGCTGGGTGCCGATTATACCGCTTGGGAGCAGTTTCAGGTCACCGCCGAGGCCCCCCAAGGCTTCACGCAGTACGAGCAGAATGCACGCTCGGTCTGGATGAACTTCGTCAGGTCCTTGCCCCAGGAGGATCGCATTGTCACCTCATCCGAGATCGCCTACCAGGCCTTCCTGCTCGAGAAGTACGGCAGCCTGGATGCGATCAACGCGGCCTACGGCTGGAAGCTCGGGATGCTCGAGGAGGCCTTTCCTCCACTGGCCACCGCGTACACGATCACCTTCCTCGAAAATCAGCGCGCCTTCACGACGAAGCCGATCCTGGCCAACTACCGGTTGATTTTCGATTTTCTGGTCCTCAACGGCAATGCCCTCTGGGTCACCTTTGTGCTGATCTCGCTGACCATCCTGGCGACCTTGACGATCAATCCGCTATGCGCCTATGCGCTCAGCCGGTTCAACCTGCCCGGACAGGCCAAGATCATTCTCTTCATGCTCGCCACGATGGCCTTCCCGGCCATGGTCTCGGCGATCCCCGCCTACCTGCTCATGCGCGATCTTAACCTGCTGAACACCTTTTTCGCGCTGGTGCTTCCCGGCGCCGCCAACGGCATGGCCATCTTCATCCTGAAGGGCTTCTTCGACTCCCTGCCGCAAGAGCTGTATGAGGCCGCGACGATCGATGGCGCCAGGGAGCTGCAGATCTTCAAGTTGGTCGCCATGCCCATGGTCAAGCCGATCCTGGCCATCAACTGCGTCGCGGCCTTCGTCGGCGCCTACAACGGCTGGCAATGGGCCCTGATCATCTGCCAGGACAAGGACATGTGGACGCTCGCGGTCTGGATGTACCAGGCCTCGCAATGGTGGCGGGAGATGCCCTGGGTGGTCAGTGCCGGTTTCGTCATCATCTCGATTCCCACCATGATCGTTTTCCTCTCTTGCCAGAAGATCATCCTCAAGGGGATCGTGATCCCGTCGATGAAGTAGGGGTGACTTAGCATCTTTTGGGGCTGGCGCACCGACACGATTCTACCGGTAGCAGTACCAGAAAACACGTAAACGAAACCGCAGTATTTGGGTGCATCTTCTCACGTGAATAAGCCGCCTGAAATATCCCCGCGAAGCGCGTGTGTGGATGTTGAGAAAGCGAGTGTGTGGATGCAGAAGGCCTGTGTGTTTGCGCCGGAGGCGCAGAGGAGCTGCTGAAGAGGTCGATCCCGTGCGGGATCGACCCGAGGGAGCGGGTGTTGTTGTGGATGGAAAGAGGACGGGAAGGCCATTGGATGAGTCGCGCTGAGGGCGTGACGCTTGCCTGCCTGTGGGATGTGCCTGAAAGAGCCTGTGGAAGAAAGTGGAGGCACCCAGCCTGCCCCGGACGTCCGGGGCGGTGCAGGTGCCACATGGAAGGCGCGAGAGCGCCGGGTATTGGCATGAGACGTGCCGAGCTTGTCCGGCGCGGCTCATGCGGGGACGCTGGGGACGGCGTCGGGGCACAACAGGAGCGAAGCGTTGAAGTGGCGAAGCCACACCGCCCCGGAGGCCGTGGCGTGCTCTGTGCCGGATTCGGTGATGAGCGTTGACATCACCGATTGCGTTCGCAGAGAGCATGACACGGCCGGAGGGTAAGAGCATGAACCGTGACAGCTTTGCTGGCGCGGTTCATGGCTTTGTGAAGCGGGGAACAGGCGTCGGCATTGCTGATCGCGGTTGCGCGGGAGATGAGCCGGAGCCGCTGGCGTCCCGAATGCTTTCGGGATGACAGTGGCGGAGGCGGCGCATAGCACGGGATGGGCGAGCCGCGTAGCGGCGAGGATGCAAAGAGGGTTGGTTCACCAGCCACGCAGCGGAACGTCGTGCGCGTCCACAGCATGGATCGTGACGGAGCGCAGCGACGGCGCGATTCATGCGGACGCGGCACGGCGTGGAGCGGTGGACCTCGCCAACCACGCAGCACTTGGCGTGCTTCCTGGCTTCAAGCAGGAAGCATGCAAAGTGCGGTGGCAGCGGGACAGCGTAGGCCCGGTGCAGCCGGGCCGGAGCGGAGCTCAGCCGAGCGGGCGCAGCCCGCGAGGACCTAGACCGACCACGACGCGGCAGCGTCGTGGTCGGTCGTGCCCGGTAGCCGTTCGTCGACGGAGTCGACGACGGGGGTTGGGTCGGTTGGGCATGGTGTAGTTAGTCAGTCGGCGCAGCCGACTGACCCTCTCCAGGCTGTAATGTTGTGATGGATAGAGAGAGGTGTTGGCGATGGTCGAGGTTGCGCGTGTGGTCCTTGGGATTGAAGGAAGGGGGGACGGGGGTTGGAAGTGATGCGGTCGGTAGTGGCGGTGGTTAGGTGCGCGGTGAGAGCCGCAAGAGAGAACGTAGTTCTCGATCGGTACGGCAGGTATCGACGGAGGTGATACCGTGATCGGCGGGAGAAGGGTCCTTGGTTTTGCCAGGTAGCCGAAGGCTCAAAACCCAGGGAAGAGGGACTTCCTTTTTCCTGTTGTATTTCTATGGCTGGATCACCTTGAGCGGTGCCCCGGTAAGGTGTAGTTTACTCGTCAGAAGAGAGGACGGCGGTTCCAACTAAGGTAAGGAGACACCGCCATAACCGACGCGGCGGAAGCACCTGACACAGAGGCGCTTCCGCCCGCACCCACTTCCCTGCACCAACCCCTTTGGGGCCACTTTGGGGCAAGATTGGCGTCCGCACACGCGTGTGTTCGGTGCAGAGTCCTTCCCCCTGGAAGTCCCGGCGTGTCACAGAACAGAGGTTTTGCCCGCCCCTCGCATCTCGAGGGACTGCGGAAGTGAAGTTCAACGTGTGATTCTGCTCCTTAACCGGCCAATAAAGGCCGGATCGGTTTAGTCTCGTTATATAGATCTCGTTAGAGTCTCGTTCCGAGAGGGGATGATATATCC
>JABMPJ010000012.1 GCA_013203785.1 Lentisphaerota bacterium
TCCTTCGGATCCACTACCCTGCACCAAATCGCAGATGCACCCAGCCCTCCCCAGCTCTGCACCTCCGCACCACTTCTTGAGAGAGATACCCGGTCTCCAAGACTTCCGACTTCCGACTTCCTCCCTCTCCTGCTATAACTTGCGCCATGAAGGCATCACGGTATCCCTACGCTCTGCAAATAGTATTCCTTCCGCTTCTGCTTCTTTGCTCCTGCCGACAGTCGCCCCCGATACCCACCGTCCCCATCACCCTCGAATCGCTCGTCCATCGCATAGCCGATGTTGATACCTTTGCCGAGCGCCCGCTCGGAAACTCTTTCCTCCTCTCCTCCTATGACCCCAGCGGCGGCAACATGGACTGGTCCGTCTGGAAGCAGACCAATCCCAGCGGCCGCATCACGCTCCTCGATGTCGACGGCCCCGGCTATATCTCCCGCATCTGGATCGCCAGCTTCTATGCCGAACGTTGGCTCTTCTTCTTCGACGGCGAGACCACGCCTCGACTCGATCTCACCCATGCACAGATGTTCGGCGGCACGTTTCCCTTCCGCCCCCCCCTCGCAGGCCACTCCGGCGGCGGAAGCTACTGCACCGTTCCTATCCCCTTTGCCAAACATCTGCGGATCGAGATCGTGCCTTCCCGCCTCCAACCCAACGACCGCAACTACTACCACATCAATTACACCTTAGCCGCCACTGGCCACCCAGCAGACTCCTGGCCGATCACACTCTCACCCGCTCAAAGTAATGCCGTTGTTCTCGCAAACGAGACACTTGACGCGGACCGTGATGCCATGTCCGCGCTTGCCACCGCCTTGCCCCAGAATAGCCAGATCCGCTCGCTCTCACCCGGTGCCCACACGGACATTCTTAACCACAGCGGTAGTGGCACAGTGAAGGGGCTCACCATCCGAATCACAGATCCGGATCCCAGTGGTCAACTCAAGCATGAGCTACTACGAAACATCAGAATCAAGGCATGGTGGGATGGAAGCAAGACCCCCAGCATGGACACCCCGCTGGGTGACTTCTTCTGCAATCCCTTCTATACAAGAGAGTTCTCCGCTCTGGCCCTGGCCCGACTCGACGACACATTTGTCTGCCGCTTCCCAATGCCATTCAAAAAGAACGCCCGTATCACACTAGAGAACCACAGCACGGTACCCGTTCAGTTTCAGGTGGGCACGGATGTGTTAGAACGTCCGAAGCAACAAGCTACTCGGTATTTCCACGCCAACTGGGCCGCCTCATCCACCTCAGGCCAGCCCCTCACCATGCTCAACGCCACCGGAGCCGGCCACTATATCGGCTGCTTTCTCACCGCCATCGGCCAGGACGGCTCCTGGACCATTCTCGAGGGCGACGAGTATGTGCTTCCCGATGAAGGCAGACAGCCGGGACAGTACGGTACCGGACTGGAGGACTACTTCAACGGAGCCTACTACTACACCAGTCTCTTCGACCTTCCCTACCACGGCCTGATTGAAAAGGGCGCCATGCGTACCGACCAGTACCGCTTCCACGGCCTCGATGCGGTGGACTTTGAGGACTCCCTCACCATCGGCATTGAGTTTGGCGACCGGAATCATGCCCAGGGATATATGTCGAGCGTCGCCTACTGGTATGCCGACGCGCCTCAGGATTGCTCTCTTCCGCCAGCGCAGGAGCCTCTCCTCGCTCGCCCCCCCGACCGCTTCGAACTCCCCGGCCTCATGTCCATGCTCTTCACACTCGAGCGGGAAGGCCTCTGGGCCGATGCCGCCACGCGTTGCGACTTCTTCGCCGCCCGCTACGCCCGCTATCCCTGGGCCGATCTTCTCCGGCTTCGTGCCGCGGCCTATCGAGAGAAGACGTCCGGAATCGAAGCCGTACGCGCACTCTACGAAGCACTCACCCAGAGCCCCCACCCCGCTGCTGCTCAGCAAGCGAAGGACCTCCTCTGGCTCCATGAGAAGGAAACCAACGCCCTCCTCGGCTACCACATGCGGGGCAAATACAAGCTCTGGCTGGACGGCGTAGAAATCGCCACCGGCAATTCAAAAGCCAAACTCGACGTTCGGCGCCTGAGCATCCAACCCGGCAGGCATACATGGGAAGTCGACTTCGAGCCCAATATACAGGGCAGTCTACTCTCACTCTGCCTGCGCACGAAATGGGGGGATGTTGTCTCGTCAGGACCATGGGAGACGATCGATATCGAGAAGATGGTCGGAGCGGAACCACCCGAGACATTCCTGGGGCGCTATTCCCTGCCCAATATGACGGTATGGCAGTTCGAACCCAATGCCTATGTGGGCATGCAAAGCGGCGTGCAGGTCGTGCAGCTGTGGTTCTTCTCTCATCCCCGACCCTACGCAAAACGGATTCGACTCAAACAATCATGGGATCTCAAGCAGGCATCAGCGGCCACCGCCCCGACGGAAGCGCCTGAGCGGTCAGAAGAGGAACTCAAAGCCCACGCTATCAACTAATCGTCTGCCAGCCCCAAGCCACCGCCGAAAAGGAACCACCGATGAACACCGATAGGGACGCGACTCCTTCCGTCCAGGATTTCAGCCCTCCCCCATCTGTGTTCATCTGTGTTCACTTTGTCCTCCATAGCCTTTGGCGAAGGACGGATCCGTGGTTCCATCCCTCTTAACGCACAGCGATGCCGACGGTTACTCCGCATCAAACAACAGTACCGGACCGTTCATGCTGGATCGCTTACCCGGTGTGTTGAACCGAGTGGAGAGATAATCGATCGTCTCCTGCGACATCTTCTCTTTCAGCGAGACCACCGCCCTCAACCGCATTCCCTCGGCCGCAATCGCCTTCTCCATCGCATAGAATTGTTCGTTCTGGAATCGGTCCAGCGTCGCCGCGCCACTTTCCGTTCGTGTCTTACGCTGCATTAGATAGGCATACCGGGATGTCCATCCCTCGTCCGGCGTGAATATCATCACCACATCTCGCTTTTGATCGGTGACCTGCTTGATGTAGTTGGCCAGGTTGAAGAGGTTCTGGTAGACCGCCGGCTTCCGCTGCGTGCACTGGTAGTAATAGGTCTTCGAGTACCCGATCAAGAGCAGCAGGCAGAAGCCAGGCACCACGATAAACTTCGTCAACCGCCGATAGCCCTGCCGCTCCATCAGCGAAATGAACGGCAGCACAACGAAAAAGCAAAGCCCCCCCGTGACCGCCATCTGGTAGTAGTCGTGGTGCTGAAACACATTAAAGAACACCAGTGGCGTCGAAAGGGCAGACAGGAGGATGGCGCCGCCCAGAAGCAGCCGTCGCCCCGATGCCACCCACCATGAGAGTATGACCCCAAGCACAAAGGTAGCGCCGAATGCCCCTAACAGTGGCGAGATCCCAATGAACCACCCATTAAAGTGCAGCAGCGCGCGCTCCCACAGACTGCGATCCATCCGCTGCTCCCACGTACCGTAGTTCCAGCGGTGCTGGCCATCACTCGTCGAGACCAATGGCTGGTAGGGATGGCGCGATTTGATACCGTCAGCGTAGTGGGTCCAGAGCCATACCACCGCAATTGAGATCAGAACCAAGACGGCACCCCTGATCACAAATACCACTATTTCACGACGATTGCGCTGCGGCCAGACAGCCATCATAAAATGTTTCAGGTATATGAAAAAAGCGGCGACCAGAAAGATGATGTAGGTCGTGGGCTTCACCAGACCAGCCAGGCAGCCCAGCAGGATGGCAAGGACGTGATCCGTGACCCGCTTCTTCTCGATCGACCGGATAAAGAACCATAAGAACCACGTCCCGAGGCAGAGCACGGTCGTCTCGATCATGAACGCCCGGGCCCAAAACAGATGGACGGGATTGACGAGGACCAGACAGAGAAAGAGCCAGGCCCATTCAGCCTTCTTGAACACATGCCTCGCCACCAGCCAAGCGGCAGGCAGTGCCGCCAGAAAGAAAAGGACACTGATCAATCGACCCGTCTGGTCCAACGGATACCCCGTCGCCATGTGCACGCTGGCCACGACCCACTGGTAGAGCGGAAATTCGAGGGGGATCGACCAGGGCGGGCCCAGGACCGGCAGTTGATAGGCTAACTGGAATCCCTCCTGCACAACCCAATAGCTGGCCAGAGCCGTCTGCGTCTGCCTGAAATCGTGGTGGTCCAGGATCGGGAGATTCCACCCCTCCGTCACAAACCAGAGGTGCGCGCCGAAACAGAGTACGAAGAGTCCAAAAAAGTACCGCTTGTCCTCAAACAGAGTCTTAATGTTCATGCCGTACTTTCTCCAAAACACTGCACCCCTCTTTAGATGGAACCACAGATACACACCGATAAACACAGATAGGGACTCGTCTCTTCCCCGTTTGGGCGTTCAGCTCCCAGCATCTTCCCCCATCCGTGTTCATCTGTGTTCACCTTGTCCTCCATAGCCTTTGGTGGAGGATGGATCTGTGGTTTAATCTCCCTCTCCCTCGACACACGGCCTCTTCTGATAGTCCCCCACAGAGAGCCACTTCTCGATCAGGCAGTAGAAGATTACGAACCAGTATCGGCTCCCCATTTCCTTGATCCTGAGTTTTGATTCGCCGTGTTTCCGGTTATACCACCGGTTGGGTAAGACGGTATAACTGTAGCCCCGCACGATCGTCTTGAGAGGCAACTCCACGGTCAAGTTGAAGTGATGACTCAGGAATGGCTTCAACCCCTCTAGCGTGTCACGCCGGTAGAGCTTGAAGGCATTGGTCGTATCGGTATACCGACTTGCAAAGAGCAGACAGATCAACCCGTTCGTAATGCGATTCAAAATCAACTTGGGCCAAGGGTAGTCAATCACCTTACCTCCCCGGGCGAACCGATTGCCAAATACCGCATCGTACCCCTCTTCTGCCTTACGGAAGAAAGCCACCAGATCATCCGGGTCATCCGACGCATCGGCCATATTCACGGCCACGTACTCGCCCAGTGCTACATCGATACCGCGCCGCACGGCAAGGCCATACCCGTTCGGGGGACTGTTCGTCACGGTGCGCAGCGATGGAATCTCGGCGGCCAGCTCTCGAAGGATGTCTGCCGTAGTATCGGATGAGTTGTCGTCTATAACAACCAGCTCGTGCGAGATCTCCGCTTTTTGTAGCGTGGCGTAGAGGCCGCGCAACGTCGCGGCAATGACACCCTCTTCATTGTGGGCGGGAATCACAACGGAGAGCTTCATACCGCCCTCTCCTGCGTGGCCGTGACGATCTCCTGCATGATCTCGCGAAGCCCATACCGGTACTCCCAATCGGGATAGTGCGACCGAAATTTGCTGACGTCACTGATCCACCACATGTGATCACCGATCCGATTCTCGTCACTATAGGTCCATTTCATCTCGCGCCCGCTCAAATCCTCGCACAGTCGGATACCCTCCAGCATCGAGCAGTTGGAGTGGCGTGAGCCGCCAGCATTATAGACCTCTCCGGGACGCGGATGCTGGATGAAATGCCAGAACATATTCACGAGGTCATGACTGTGAATGTTGTCCCGCACCTGTTTGCCCTTGTAGCCAAATACCGTGTAGGGCGCACCCGTAACCGCGCACTTGGCCAGATAGGCCAAGAAGCCGTGGAGCTGTGTGCCCGAGTGGGCCGGCCCCGTCAGACAGCCGCCACGAAAGACCCCTGTCTTCATCCCAAAATAGCGGCCATACTCCTGTACCAATACATCTGCGGCCACCTTGGAGGCCCCAAACAGGCTGTGTTTGCACTGATCAATACTCATCGACTCATCTATGCCGTGCTGGGCGTAACGGTGAGAGGCATCAAGCTCCCAACGCGTTTCCTGCTCCACCAGTGGCAGATTGTTCGGCGTATCGCCGTAGACTTTATTGGTTGAGGTGAACACGAAGACGGCCTCCGGGCAGTGTTTCCGCGTGGCCTCGAGCAATGTCAGCGTCCCATTGGCATTGACCGTAAAGTCCTTGACCGGATCCCTCGCGGCCCAATCGTGGGAAGGCTGGGCCGCTGTGTGAATAACGGCCATGACGTGACCGGCGTAGCGGCTGAACAGGGAGCCCATCGCCTGAGCGTCACGAATATCTGCGTCAACGTGCTCGTAACCGGTCAGATCCGCCTCAAGCCGTTTGCGATTCCAAGCCGTCGAGGCCTCGGCCCCAAAGAACTCGGCCCTCATGTCGTTGTCCACGCCAACAACATCCATCCCTTTTGAAGAGAAGAAGCGAGTCGTCTCCGACCCGATCAACCCCGCCGCCCCAGATACAATGACTACACTCATGGCAATATAGAAAACCACAGATGAACACCAATGAACACAGATAAAGAACTCAACTCGCTTTCTGCACGGGTCAAAATACCCAACACCTCCCCCCATCTGTGTTCATCTGTGTTCATCCGTGGTTCCATCCCTCCCCATTCCCTATCCCAGAATCGGCCGCAGATCCTCACGGTGCTCGCAGATCCAATCATGAACATCCGTCAAGATGCCCTCAACCCCGCGCGTCGGACGCCATCCCGTCGCCGCGCGAACCTTCGCCGTATCGGTCACGTACCAAGGCACATCACCGGGACGATCCCCCTTCTCTACACCCATCTCGATCGATCTACCCGAGATTTTCTCGCACCAACCCGTCAGCTCCTGCAAGCTCACCGAACCGTCCAAGCCCCCACCGACATTATAGACAGCGCCCTTGTGTTCTGACAGATTCTCGATCTGTAGCCTGAGCAAGTCGGCCAGGTCCTCCGCGTGCAGAATATCCCGCACCTGCTTCCCCGTGCCTCTATATCCAATATAGCTCAGCGTGCCACCGAACAGATGCCGCGCCATCCACAGCACCACCACGCCCTGGTCCACCTTGCCCATCTGCCATGGCCCCGTCAGCACGCCACAGCGATTGACCACAATCGGCAGGTCAAACATCTCCACATACTCGGTGATCAATAGTTCCGAGGCCAACTTTGTAGCGCCGTAGAGCGAGCGCGCCCCCTCGAGGGGGAACGATTCGGCAATCCCAGCTTCAGAGACCCCTTGCCCTGTGAAGCCAGCCGGCAGAACGAAGCGCGACTCTGCCTCCTCCAGCGGTAGGCCCCCAAGTGCACCGAATGGATACACCCGGCTGGTCGAGAGAAACACCATTCCCGCCCGCGTCCGGCGGCAGAGCTCCAGACAGTTGTACGTCCCCATCAGGTTCGTGTGGACCACATAATCCGTCCCGCCATCCCGACCAGCCAATACCGACGGCTCCGCCGAACACTCCACAACCACGTCCACATCCCCAAACTGAAGATCCTCCGGCTTCCGCACATCCCCGCTCACAAACTCCACGCCGGCCGCTTCCAGCCGTGGCAGATTCAGCTCAGAGCCCCTCCGCCTCAGGTTATCCAGCGCGATGATCCGTGCCTGCGGCCAGAACACCCGAAATGCCAGACAGAGATTCGACCCCACAAACCCCGCCCCGCCTGTCACCAAAAGCGTCTGCATACTTCTCCTGACCTCAGCACTGATCCATCATTCACAAAGACAAGATGAAACCACAGATCAGCCATAGAGAGGGACTCCTCAATCAAACCATCTTCCAAAGTGTAATCCGGAGCCAGAAAGGTAACAAAGCTCTTTTCAAGTCTCAAGGACTGGATATCGGTTCCAGCGCCGAAGAATCGGCGCAGGTGTCAGGGGAGTGGGTGATTGGGTAGGGCGCGGCGTCCCCGCCGCGCCGGGCGCATGATCCGGCGCATGGCCGGAGACAGGAGCCAGTGTGCTATTTTACTGTCGCAATCATGCGCATTCTTTGCACACGGCGCGGCGGGACGCCGCGCCCTACCATCTGTGTTCATCTGTGGTTCCTCCCCTGCCCTTGGGGAAGCACGGATTTGTGGTTCCTCTCCTCCCTTCTCATCCGCCGACCTCTGACCTCCGACCTCCGACTCCAGTCCCCCGACTCCAGTCCTCATCCTTCAACAGATAGCCAGCAAGCCCGTAAAGAGGGATGATGTCAATGCTGTTGATCGCGCCGAAGTTTTCCAGAGATGTCCTTATGCCCAATCCGACATCCCGGTCTTTCATGAACATGTGCATGCTCTGCATGCTTCCACTGCCCCCGGATTTGACTTCTATGGGGAGCACTTCCGCGCCATGTTGTATGACATAATCTACCTCTGCATTGCTCTGCCGAGCTTCCCTGTGCCAGTAATACAGTTCGCGTGGATTACGAGGATCGCTGTTGGCACGAAGTTCTTGTGCAACGAACGCCTCCGCAACAGCGCCTCGGTTAATGACATCGAAATCACTCGTGACCAACATGGGCGCTAAGTCCAGCCCCAGAATCCGTTGATGGAGACCCACATCTAGCAGAACGGTCTTGAATCGCTTCGGATGAACTTGAGCTCCCAACAGCAGGCCTCGGGCATCGCTGTGATAAACGCGGTATGCAAGCCCCGCCAATACCAAAAGGTCTAACGCTGACTTTATGCTTTCTGCTCGAACATCCGGACCAACCTTCGAGTACTTGAACTTACTTCCCGACTGAAACACAATGGATTCAAGTACATCATTGAGGCGCGCAGCGGGAATGCGGTTGTGGTATTTGGAGAAGTCGTCCCGGAGGGTGCGCAGCAGATCGTTCAGCACGTTCTGGCATTCCCGGATGCTCCCCGTCCGCACGAATTCTTTCACGACTTGTGGCATACCACCGATCATCATGTAGTTCTTCAGCTGCTCCACAAGGCGCACATGAAAAGCGGCCAAGAGAGGTCTTGAAGGCGTGGCTTCCCGCACCTCATTCCACAGCCCCCCTTCATGCGCTGCTTGCAGGTACTCATGGAACGTCATGGGGAACATGAACAGCGATGTAATGCGGCCTACGCCATATGACGGAATATCTTCAAGCGCAAATTCGAGCAGAGAACCACAGGCCACGACATGAAGTTCCGGAAGTTTCTCATAGAAGAAGCGAAGTGATCTGAGCGCATCAGGGCATGCCTGTATCTCATCGAAGAAGAGAAGTGTCTTGCCGGGCACGATCCTGGTGCCGAAATAGTTTTGCAGCTTCCGAACAATGCCTTCCGGATCGAGAGAACCCTCAAAAAACACCCGAATCTCCCCAAGCTCCTCAAAATTCACCTCCAGGTAGGAGTCAAATGTTCGGGAAAGATGCCGCACGGCGTAAGTCTTCCCCACCTGCCTTGCTCCGCGCAAGAGCAAGATCTTCCTGCCTGCGGAACTTGCCCACGCTTCAAGATGCTGGAATATGAACCTTTTCATCTCTCTTTCAGGCTCCTGGCTACTTTGAATGGGTAGAGGAGAGATTCTGACAGGATCAACAGGATCAAGAGGATAGGGAGCATTGATATTAGAAGTCCACCTCGGCTGGTAGCGTTCGTACTCGTCTTTTCACTTCGACCTTCTGTTCTGCGAAATTGAGCAACAGCCCGACCTCAATGTTCGTGGCGGTCAAGTAATTGACCAACTGTACCTCGTGGGCCTTGACAACACGTCGCACCGATTTGAGTTCAACGATGATCTTGTCATCAACCATGAGATCTGCGACGAACTCACCTACTGTATGGCCCTCGTAGAAGACGGTTATTGGCTTCTGAGCGCATGCTCTCAACTTGGCCTTCGCCAGCTCAATGAGCATGCATTTCTCGTATACTGACTCCAGAAATCCATAACCCATTTTATTGTACACTGTGTACGCGCAGCCAATGATCCGCTCTGTCATCTACCGATGATCCATGTGTTTTGCCTCCTTTAGGCTATGATAATTAACGTGATGACCCATCTATTCTCCTGCTTCCATATCCCCCTTGCCCTATCCTGTAGATCCTGTAGATCCCGTCTAATACTCCCTCTCGTTACCCACGCAAAGCAGCGAAGAGCCGTCTCCCGGTATAAATCAATCCGAATATTAATACTGTTTCGAGTATAGTCAATCCGAATACAAGAGACATAATGATTAAAGTAAGACCGAATACAGCTTGAGCACGGCGCTTACCCCTCTCAGCCTTGGAGGCCATCCGGAGAGCCCCCGTCCCCACTCCTCCTTTTTCAGCTTTCAGATTTTCCTATTTTCAGCTTTTCCAGCCCCTCCCCGCTCCCAGCTAGAACGGCCGCCCGGCAGCTCAAAAATGAAACCACAGATACACATAGACAAGAACTCGACTCCTCCGGCCCAGGTTTCCGACTCCCAGCACCTTCCCCCATCCGTGTTCATCTGTGTTCACCTTGTCCTCCATAGCCTTTGGCGAAGGACGGATCCGTGGTTCCTCTTCTCCCTCCCCCAAAAAAAGAACCACCCCGCCACCATCACCAACACCGCCCTCGTCCCCACCATCATCCATACTGCGAATGTCAACTTGTGCTCCACCACCTGCTGCACGGTTTCCCACACCCCCTGCGGCAACCATGGCCGAAAGACGTGCCATCCCATCAGACAGTAGAGCAGGACGATCTCGGCCACCAACATCGGAACGAACCACTTCACATACTTGAACCGGCTGCAGGCATTCTCGTGCGCCATGATCGCCATGAGTAAGCTCTGGAGTACCCCAACGACACTCACCCGCCAGATCAGCGGGGCATACTCCACATACCGGCTCCACGACTCACGTGCACTCAGCAGCCACTCCCCTCCCACGGCAGAAAGCAGGACCAGCGGAAGGCCAACGAAGAGGACGACACCCAGTGACTGGATCAGCATGTGATCGGTCTTCAACCCCTGCTCATGTCGTTGCGAGATCAGGGGAAAAAGGAACGGCGTGAAGGCGGCCGACAGGTAGAGTGGGATCTGCCCGAACATGAAGGCCACATAGTACCCCGCCGAATCCATCCGTGAAGCGAAGTTACGAATCGTCCACGGCTCCACAATGGCGGCCAGTCCCAATAGCAGCCCCACACTACCCACATGGAAGGCATAGTGCCGGATCTTACCCCATTGAGCGCCGTACGGCTTCAGCGCAATCCCGGGCCTAATGTACTCCCGGATGGACCACACCAGATAGAGAAGCACGGCAAATGAGGCACCAAGCAATGCCGTGAGATACCCCAATAGCTGGAACCGTTTCAACAGAAGTAGCATGAGTACGAGATAGACCAAAGGCCGAACCACATTGGAGAGGATCATGTGCCGAAACCGCATCAGCCCTTGGGCGGCAACGTTCAGAATAGGCAACCAGAGTGAGAGCACCAGCGTGGCGACAAGGATCCAGTAGATGCGCGGGTCCTCGAACTTCATGCGAGCCTGGATAAACTCCTGCCCGAACCAGAGCCCGACTACGGTCACGACTGACAAGCCCAAGGCCAACATCCCAAGATCCCGCAGGAGCGTCTTGACCTCGCCCTTCTGCTCGCCGACATGAAAGGCATTGATGAACTTGACGGCCGTCTGGGTAACGAACCCCATTGGAAGCAATGCAAATGCAATGATCATACGAAAGGGGACGACAGCACCCAGGTCATCGGACCCAATCACGTCCACCATAAGGAAGGCACCGACGTAGAGGTTGACCAGATTCTCAATTTTCGAGAACCCGAATTGAAGCGCCGAGTACCACCACAGCGGCCCGAGGCGCAGCCGAGCCCTGCGAGACATTCCTTCTAACCAAGAGGCTATGCGGTTCACCATCTCTGGATTATTGGCTTATTGACTCCGAAAGCAAAGCCCTCAATTTCGGTTCGTCTGCTTGGGATGGGCCCATGCGCGCTCTTGACAGCAAGGGGTCCCAGCGGTGAGAATCGCCTTCAAGTCTCACTGAACAGCGGAGCCCTAGTGCACAGCATGCCCCCACTCACGCTCAATGATCTGGAAGCCACGGCCCGACAGGGGGCGGGCAAACTTACCCTTCAGGCTGTCCTGCGATACTTCCGGCACCGTCGGCTCCCCAGAGTGGACGGTGGCACCTGTATCATCATGGGCAACGGCCCCTCCCTGGCCGATACTCTCAATGATCACTCTGACATCCTCCAAAGCCAGCGAGTGGTTGCCGTGAATACATTCGCTCTAAGTGAGCACTATGCCGCGGTCCGGCCTGAATTCTACTGCCTGGTCGACCCGGCCTATTCCAGTGCAATCGGCTGTGATTGGGCTAGAGACAATCAGATTGCCGTTCTCAACGCGCTTCGCCAAAAGACGACGTGGGACATGCACGCCTTCTTTCCGCTCTGCCCGGCTCAGCTTCTACTCGATGATATTTTTGATGGTTCATCTGTGGAACTCCACATCCTGAATCTCTTTCCCTCATGTTCATGTAAGTGGGTGCGCAACCATGTATACAGGTCAGACTGGTTGCTTCCGCCCGTCCAGAACGTTCTGATTGCGGCAATCTACGCGAGCATCAATATGGGGTTTACCGAGATATACCTCACTGGCGCTGACCATTCATGGCTGCATGATGTCATATTGAACGACGAGGGCCTCGTCTGTATGAGAGAGCGACATTTCGATGGAGCCACGGGAGCCAAACCCGTGTACAACAAGATCCTACCTCCTCGACACCCCGTCAGAATGGATGAATGGACAGGGATGATGCAGAAGGTCTTCCGATCCCATCATATGTTGGCGGAGTATGCGACATTTCGCGGCGCTCACGTCTACAATGCCACTCCGGGGTCCCTCATTGATGCCTTTCCCAGAAGGGAACTAACGGCGATCCTGGGTCAGAACAGCAGAGCAGAAAGCATGGGCGCTCGAAGCGGAGAGGCAGGCGTTTATGAGTCTTAGGTTCTCATCGAGAGACTCGGGATTCATTGTGACCATGGCTAAGCGCCTTTTCCAGCGCATCAACCGACGTATAGCGATTGGTGAAGGGGTAGCCGTTGGGAACCATGTTCATATTGGCCCCGGCACCCTGATTGAGGCGCCACGTGACACCTTGACGATCGAAGACCACGTATTCATTGGAAACTCTTGCACCATTCAGACGCCGGGTCGTATCGGAAAATACACGATGATCTCAAACAGCGTAGGGATCGTCGGTCGCATGGACCACGATTTCCATGTCGTAGGAAAACCGATGCGCCTCGCCCCGTGGGTGGGTGACATCAAGAACTATACCGATTGGCCAGATGCCAGCGTGGATATTGGTGAGGATGTGTGGGTTGGCTACGGAGCCATCATTCTGTCCGGCATTTCGGTCGGTCGAGGAGCAATCGTGGCCGCGGGGGCCGTCGTCACCAAGGATGTATCGCCCTATGCCGTAGTCGCAGGGAACCCCGCCATTCTCAAGAAAATGAGATTCACAGAAGACGAGATTACGGAACATGAACGGCTCATATCCCGAGGCGCGCTTGATGACAGATAGCGGCACCAAGTCATTCGCAGTGAGCCGCAAACGATGGCTCTCAATCGCACTGTTCACGATCCCCATCGCCATCGCCACAGCCATAGTATATGGCGATGCACTCTTCTCCTCTGAATGGATTGCCTCAGGAGATTTTCTCCCTGTCCGCGGCCCTGACTACCAGAACCAGCTATGGGCTTCCTTCAGTGGGGAATGGCGATCCACCGTTCTGGGAGAAGGGCATTGGGCAAGGCCCTTTCATCCGCTGCTCCTCGCAGATATTCTTCTGCCACCTCGCATCTCCAGCGTCGTGACTTTTGCATGCAGTTCGATCTTCTTGTATCTTGCGGCGATCTATCTCCTGCGAGGACGGGGGTTCCGTGGCGCATCGGCATGGCTGCCCGCTTTGTGGCTAGCCTTCTCCGGCTATGAATTCACTCTCATTTCGGCCGGCCATCAGCTCATCTTCCACATGATGCCACTGGCCGTCTTCATGCTGGGGTGTCTTGACAGAGCAGTGCGCAAGCAGTCGCCCCTACACTTCGGCCTTGCGGGCCTCTGCGCGGCATGGGGTATGGCGGCACAGCCTGATATCATGGGGCTTTTCGTCCTACTTGGAGCCGCCTATGGCGTCGTGCTCCTGCTCGAGCATTGGCCACGACACGACCTCGCCCCCTTCTTGAGACGAATGCTTCTCGGAGGTATGCTTGCGGCCATCACCATCGGGGTGCTTGGTTTCCCGATTTGGCGGCATGCCCAGCAAATTATTCTACCGATGAGGGAATCCAGCATGGGGCAAACACCCGATGAGAAGTGGATTTTCGCATCGAACTGGAGCATGCCGCCGGAAGACGTCGTAGAGTTCGTTGCTCCGAACATCTATGGCACCGAGACGTCCAGCAGAACCCACCCCTATTGGGGCCGCTTGGGGCAAACCTACGGATGGGAAGAGACAGGGCGCGGGTTCCGAAATTTTCGGCAACATAACGTATACATCGGGGCCATCCCGCTCATGCTAACCCTTTACGCACTGTTCCAACTGAGGCGTAAGAAGAGGCTCAACGACCCGAGCAGCCCCCCCCCAGACACAGCCTCGCGCTGGACGCTCAGCTTCTGGATGGCGGTATTTGTACTGGGCTTGCTGCTATCATTCGGCCGGTTCTTCCCCCTTTTCCGCCTGTTCCATGGCCTCCCGTTCTTTTCGCAGATACGTTGCCCCATAAAGTTTATGCATATTGTCGACGTGGCGGTGGCAGTTCTCTTTGCCTACGGACTTCAGCATTTTCTAAGCCCCCCAATCGAGGAGCCTACGCAAAATGCGCCCGGAGCGCGTGACAAGATCCCCCTTGCCACGGCCGACCGCAGTAGCCGTTGCGATGGCCGGTTTACTCTTCTATCAGCATCGCTCACTCTCGCAGCATTTGCTGCGTACGCACTGCTACCGGGCTTCAAAGCCGTTCTACATACGTACTGGACAAGAATAGGAATGGAGCAACAGACGGAATTGCTGCTGCTCAATATGCGACATGCCGTAGCCTATGCGGGACTCTGTTTTTTGATATGCACGGTTCTGTTTGCGCTGAAGCGCTCTGCACCTGCCTCGCGTCGATTAAGGCGCGTCCTCATAGGCGCTCTTCTGGCGTCGCTTTTGATGGACGTCGCTGTCGTCTGTCGGCCTTTCGTTAAACGCCAAAATATGAGTCTATTCTACTCAAAGAGCTCATTGGCGCAGATCATATCCGAGGATGCGAGACGACCCCGTCTCTCTTACCGGATATCAGATCTAAGGCTCGGAGATCCACTCTGGATGAATTTTTTAACGCACGGTGTCGAGATTCTGGAGCCGGGCCCCAATGCCATCGTGGACAAACAAGTCAGAAAACTCTTCAGCACGCTCAATAGTCAGATCCTACGACTGTGGCAGCTCACTAGCACGGGATACATCATCGGCCCGACAGAATCTTTACACCCCCTTCTCAACAGCAAACTCTTTTCTGTGTCATCTTTCGTGGACATAGACGGCCGAGGCCTTCGGCAGACGGACCGCGGGGGAAGCCATGTGCTGCTTAGGTATGATGCGGCGCTGCCGCGTGCAGGTCTATACTACCAGTGGAATGTCGTTCCTCAGGAACGTCTGCCCGAGCAACTGGCAGACCCTCAATGGAATCCAGACACGACCGTCATTCTGACAGAGAAGCAAGCCCCCAGCACGTCGCAGCTGCCGCGTGATCCCGTCAGCATTTCAGTCTACAAGTCCAATCGAGTCGAGATGAACGTCGATGCGCGAGCGCCTGCCATTTTAATGTTGAACGATAAATTTGACCCGGATTGGACCGCAACGGTCGACGGAAGAAAGCATCCCATCATTCCCTGCAACTACACCATGCGAGGTCTACAGCTCGCTCAGGGGCAGCACGAAGTCGTCTTCTCTTACAGACCCAACAGAGGGGGATTTTCTATCGGCAGCGCGATTGCCATTGCGCTGCTTCTCTGGGCTGGTGGTCGCCTTGTTGCCACATTCAGAAGCGGCGCAATACCCCAGCCATAAATGCTCTGGCACCGACCGCGTCAATCGCTTTAGACGCCCAGTAGCACGGGTGAATTCCCAACCCGAACAGCACGTGATTGATCCACAGGTACATCCGTACCTTCCTATAACTGCGAGCCAAACAGGGGTGATAAATATCCTCCCGCCGAGCGGCCCTCCACCCTGGGGGCTTCCTTAATATGAAAATACACCTCTCGCTTGCAGAGACCGTTTCAAGTCCGAGCGAAGTAAAGAGTACATTGAGGTGATCACGATTGAAGCTAAACACGTGGGCATTCTGGAGATAGAGCAAAGGGCTGAAGTACGTCGAATGGATCTTAAACATGCCAGGTACCTCCACGATCAAATGCCCCCCAGCCCTTATTTTTGAAACGACGCGGAGCAACTCCTCGACAGGATCAGAAAAATGCTCCAATACATGCGACAGAATGAGGACATCAACCGATGCTGGTGCCAGAAGTGTCTCATAGCCCGCACACTCAAGAGAAAGACCTCGCGACCTACCGTAGTCAAGGTAGTGGCCCTCGAAATCACAGCCCTTAACATGGCACCCCTCGCCCTGGAAGCGATAAAGGATTCCGCCCGCCCCACAGCCCACCTCAAATACCTCTCCTTTCGGGGCGCCCACTTCTCTCTTGAACACATCGTAAAGCTTCTGTCCGCGCCGTTCCTGCTCGTCAAAGAGCTGTTCAGGAGAATCGTCGCCGCCAGAATATATCGCCCTGTACTCATCTCTGTAGAACTGCGCACAAGACTCGGGGTCAAACGTCGTGGCGCTGCGCACTAGCCCACATCTACGACAGAGAAGCGAGCGGAAAGCAAAGCCGTAACGGTCTTTTTCGGAGATTACATCGTCCGCCGAAGATCCATGATCGCCACACAAGCAGGCAACGGGAACAAGCCGGTACTCGCCCGAGTCGATTCGGCCCGCCACTCGTGTGATTGCTTCAATCTGTTGCGGAGATAACCCGCGGAGACGTGGTGTTCCATCATTAAGGTAAAGGGGGAATGTGAACTGCATGACCGTCCTTCGTTCCAGGTCGCCTAAGATGCTATCGCGGGCCGACCAAGAGCGTACCTTAGCGATCAGATGTTGCCAACGGGAATCCAATTGAGGTCGGCCCCATACTCCACTACTATCTATCGTGCGATATGAATCCAGACCAAGCGTAGGCGGCGGATCTATTCGGGTCAATCGGTGGAGCGTGCATGGCCATGCCAGTTAGTATGAGTGTAATCGATCTACCCCCGAACAATTCACGTGTAGCGGTGACTCCTCAGAAGAGAATAGATGGCCGCGAGGTCAGTCGTCCAGACGCCCCTTCGCCTCCGGGCTCTAGCCAGTGCCTTTACGTTAGCCTCCCTTTATCCTATGAACCCTAAAACAGTTGAACGAGCGGATGAATCACGTGAGCGACAACACTCACGACCCCTCCTCGCGTTCATATCAGCTGATCGTATTGGCCACCAAGCATGGGAGGCAACGCTGCACTGTAGCTACGCCCGTCGGCTCAACAGGAGACTCATCGTTCTGCTGTCTCCTGGTGTCATCAACAGGTCGTTTGGGATACTCCAATCACGCGACGCTCGATTCATACAACTGCCTGACATTCTTCTCCTATCTCTCCTTGGCCGCGGAATAAAAAAGGCACTCAAGCGCATATTAGAGTGCTTCCAGTTCTCACGGTCAAAGCGGGAACGCCCCTTTCCATCGAATAGGACTGCCATTGACCGGAGCTGCGGCCACGCACGCGGGCAGCGGCTCGCCGAAAGAGCAGGAGGGGTGTTTACGCGTAGGAGACACTCATCTCGTTACCGCTTTTCCAACGATGCCCTGGGGAGGATATTCGACCTAATCATGACTCCATGGTGTTCGTCGCGCTCCACCCCATTTGCTCAGCTAAACGGGGACGACTATTTTGGGTTTCGGCTTCCCCGTGCGTACTTCAGTCCTCTCTACATCCGCGAGGAGATGAAAATACGAGGGCATGATCTGTTGAGAGATCTTGGCATCGACGGATCGAGGTGGTACGTGTGCCTCCATGTGCGCGAAGCCGGATGGGTCGGCGATCATGAGCGCCTATGGAAGAATCAAGATATTCTGAATTACCTTCCTATGATTGACTATATTGGCTCTCTCGGGGGTTACGTCGTGCGGATGGGCGACGACACGATGACACCGATGCCCGAAAGAGCTCACTTGATTGACTACGCGCGCAGTCGCCACCGCTCAGGTTTCGCTGATCTATATCTCTGCTCGACCGCCCGTGTCTTCATCGGGTGTCATTCCGGACTGCGAACTCTACCAAGTCTCTTTAACACGCCAACGGTTAGTGTTAATGTGTGGCCCCTATCCCCCCTTGATTTTCATGAGAGACACCTTACAATCTTCAGCACAGTGTTTTCAAAGCCCCTGGGCAGACCGCTTGCCCTTGAAGAAGTGCTTTCTGACCCGTCATTCTGCTACCGAAGCACCGACACCGAGTATGAGGCATCGGATTGGCGTATCCAAGAGAACACGGCAGAGGACATCCTAGAGGCTGTTAGAGAGATGCTCGGTATTGTTGACCGTGGCCACTATGGTGTGGAGCACTGGTCGCCCGAACAGGTAGAATTCCAGGCGCAGCTCCAGACCGCATTGCGGACATCCCCTTTTGTGCGTACCTATGGAGACACCATGTTCTATCCCGATGCTCTATGCCGCACCGGATCGAGCTACCTGCGGCGATACAAATGCAGCAAGGGGAGACCTTCAACTGCGGGCTGAGGCCGCAGAAAGGAAGCATGCCAACGTAGAGGGGTGCCGGGAGCGACTCCCCGTAACCATGCCGTCACAAATGGGCAAAGAGGACTTGGTGGACCTAACCCGCGACTGGCTCAACAATCATACAGCGCAGAAATTCTTCCCGGCCCAACAACGGTTCAGAATCTTCATTGGGTCGGCCGAACTTCACTTGGGGGATAACACGGTGCGAGTGGTTGATCTGGACATTGCACAGAAATGGGCCTTGTGCCGCCATAACCTCCGCCATTTTGTCCGCACACTCGCCATTTCGCTCCAACGTATTCGATTCAATCCCATAGGCAGATGCGATCGCGCTAAAGTTTGGATCGGCAACACCACCAGCGCTGGATGAGGCTAGATATTGAGACCCCAACCACTGGTCCTGCGTCTGGCGAATCATACTGTAACCATGGTTGTTGATCAGAAAAATCTTGATTGGCAGCTCGTACCGAACGATCGTCGCCAACTCCTGAATATTCATCTGTATACTGCCGTCACCCACGATACAGACAATGGGCTTCTGTAAAGCCAGACACACACCGATCGCAGCGGGAAGGGCCCAACCCATCGCCGTATTATTAAAATCATGGAAAAACCGCTGCTTTTTCTTAAATTCAAACGCCTGCATCATCCATGCCAGAGCACAACCCGTGTCCGAAACCATGGTCGCCCCCGCCGCGCATGCGCGTGAGAGTTGCTTTACGAAGTAGTACGGATTCAGCTCATCTTCATCAGCGTAGCGAGGAGGACACATCGGGTAAGCGCCCTGCCACTCGTTGATGCGGCCCATCCATTCTCGCCGTTTCGGCACCAACGTATTCCCGGAGATCGCATTCAGCTCTCGCAGCATATCACCAGCATCGGCTTGTACCAATAGGTCGATGTCGAGACCATAGGCAGTGAATTTATTCAGCTCAGCGGCATCAATATCAATAACGACCTTCTTGGCTCCCCGCGCAAACGTTGTTGCAGGACTACCTGTCGCCTTCGTATCAAGGCGAGAGCCGATAGAGATGATCAGATCTGCATTTTGCACTGCGAAATTCCCATAGCGCGTTCCGTGGGTTCCGAACGTCCCCACACTGAGGGGATGGATAGCGGGAAGAATATCGGCCGCTGCCCACGTAGGAGCCACCGGCAATTGGAGCTGTTCGGCAAACGTTACGGCGGCCCGCTCAGCTTGGCTCAAATGGACCCCCCACCCCAAGACGAGAATGGGACGTTCAGCCTGCTCGATCAGTCGTATAATGGAGGCGGCGTTTTCAGTAAGCAATGGCCGGGCGGTGCCATTTCCTTCAGGCACAAACGCAGTCAATGTCTCAGGATCGATTTCCGCTCGCTGTAGGTCATCCGGTATATCAACAAGCACAGGCCCGGGGCGCCCGCTTCGAGCCAAGTAGCACGCCTTCTCCAGCTCGTATCGGATGCGATCAGGGGAGTCAATCCGAACCGCATAGTTTGTGATAGTCTGCACCATCGGCACCACTTCGGTCTCTTGAAAGCCAATCTGCCTGACGCCCGTATCTCCCTTACTCCGGAAGGTGGATACCTGACCGGTAATAAGCAGAACGGGCACCGAATCATAATATGCGCAACAGATCCCGGTGATGAGATTGGTCGCGCCCGGTCCACTGGTTGCAACCGCAGCCCCCAGGTTTCCTGTGGCTCGCGAATACGCCTCAGCAGCCATGGCGGCCGCCTGTTCATGGAGGGGACAGATGTGCTGGAGGTCATCGCGCTTTCCTATGGAGTCGATCAGGTGCAGAGACGCGCCTCCGGCCAAAACAAAGACATGATTAACTCCGCTCGCGGCGATAAACCCAGCTACATAGTCGGCAAGTTTCATAGCGTCCTGTTTCTCGCTTCAGTGGTGCTTTCAGCGTGTTTTGCGGCACCTAGGTCCATGGCATCGCTTCGCTCAATGAAAGGAATAGTGACCCTTCATGATGACTGGCCGGCATCTCATTAATACTGCCGATCTGCGACCAACCGCTCTTCTGAGAGAACATATTGACCTGAATGTCCCGACAGTGCTCATAGACCGCGACCGCGTTCCTCTCGTCATGAACACTGATGAGACCATCCGTGCCGATCCAATCACGATGTGTGGTAGAAGCCAACACCCCGCATTCATGCCCCTCAACATCGAGCTTCACAAGATCACATCCCTCCAGCAGCGGAGCAAAAGCCATGGTCCGAACTGGAAAGCGTTCCAACTCGCCATACGCTCCTGGTTTGGACCCAACCAGATGGCTCCCGGTCGTGTTACCGAGCACTCGCACGAACTCCATTTCGCCCGCCGCCGCCGAAACAGCCGCATTCTCCGGAGCGACACGCGCGCTCCCGTTAAGCGACAGGTTGCGCAGCAAGGCCGCAAAGTGTGTCGGGTCTGGCTCAAAGGATCGGACTTCATACCCGCATTTCGCCATCAACACAGAGTGCAACCCAATATTGGCCCCTATATCCAAAGTTGCGCGGTACCGACCCCGGTTCGCCCAATAGAAGCTGAACATGATCAGCTCGTCCAGATCGAACAGATTCATAGAGTCAATGGCACCCATTTTAAAATAGGGAAATATGAGACGGCCAAACGGGCCAAACTCCTGCTCTGAGTTATCCTCAGACGAGAAGCGTTTTTCTATCTCTGATCGGGCGACAGTACGCAGCAAAGCATGCAGGTCAGTGCAGGGCGCGTGCAGGCCCGACACCGATGGAAGTGTTAGAAACAGCTGAGACAGTAACGATGATTCATCCATTCCGCAGGTTCCTTATTGCTATGCGCTCTGAGAGCCCCATTCGTTTCCAAAACGCCTAAGCTTGTACATATTCCCATCAGAGACGAGAACCGAGTCCAATTCAGGGCTCCCCCACTCATCATGTACGGCGCTGATATTCCGTCCGCCAATGACATCGCGCGAGGCGCCTCGAATCCAGTCGCAACAGTCTAGGACTGATTCGAGGGGAAAGAAATTGCCGCTCTCAATCTTGTCCACAGTGCACTGGTAGTTAGCTCCAGCGCGAGCGCCTGCCGAGACGGTTTGTTGATGGATCTTGGTATTGACCCAACCCGGGCCAACAATCGCGAATCTAGCGTCGGGGATTTCGGCGTCCAACAGCTCACACATCTTCACAGCTGCAATCTTCGACAACGTATAGGCTGAGTAGTTGAGCGTGGCACTGTTGGTGCCGCCACCGGCGAAGAACAGTACAAGCGGCTGAAGACCGGCCCGTGCATCACCCCTTGATGGCAGCAGATGATGCAAGAGACGCATCTGCCCCGTGAAGTTAACCTGAACGGATTCGGTCCACTCGTCGAAATCACAGGACTCGAACGGCCCCACGGGCTCTTGAGAGCCGGGACAAAACACGACAGCATCCCATGACAGCCCCTGCTCGCGTAGCCCCTCGCAGGCCTGGTCGATTCCCGGGACGCTGGAGAGGTCACAGTGAACCAGCGTCGCACCTGCGGAACGCAACTGCGCTACAACCGGAGACTCATTGCGGTAGGTACCACAGACACGCCATCCCTGCGCCAGCCATCTTCGGGCCAATGCCGCGCCGATGTCACTCGAAACTGAAATAATGATTGCCTGTAGGAGGTGCTTCATAGTCGCTTATTGTCTCATGAGCCCGCTCAAACCACTACTGATCACGAAAGTTCCAGTAAGCCAAGACCCCTTACTCCACCGCTCGCTAAGGCTAGAATGGCCCACGAAACCACTCACCGGGAACGTCGTGAGGTCCGGACCGCTGCGCCTCCAGCGCATCGGCGCCAGACGGCAGCCCCAACATGGACCCGACTGCTTGTGCTATCTCCGCCGCGCGAGGATAAAAGCCCAACGTCAGGGCTGAGCTGGTCGGTGTGGGGCAGTCGGGAAGCGCTATTCGTCGCGGCCGACACTTCATCACATCTCCAAGCTCTTCCGCCACGCGTGCCACAACCTCACCGCCAACCCCACCGCTGCGAGAACCGGTGTCTGCAACCAACAATCGCCCCGTCCGCCGCACCGATGCCAGGACGGTCGCCCAGTCTAGCGGAGAAATGGTGCGAAGATCAATCACTTCACATCCAATGCCCTGCGCCTTCAAATGGTCGGAGGCGCGTATGGCCTCAACGGTCATGTGAGACATGGCCACAATGGAGACATCGTCGCCGGTCCGGGCGGTCGCAGCCTCGCCCAGAGGCACTCGGTGATCACCCTCAGGGACATCGCCTTGCGCGTTGTGCAGCCAGCGGTGTTCTAGAAACACAACAGGATTGTCATCAAAAATGCTCGATATCAGTAGCCCCTTCGCGTCAGCCGGCGTGGTGGGCATCACGACTTTCAGTCCCGGAATATGCGCAAACCATGCCTGCAAATGCTGAGAATGTGTCGGCCCCTGGCCCCATCCTCGACCGATTATCAGGCGAATGGTAATGGGGACAGACCCTTGCCCGCCAAACATGTAGTGCCATTTGGCTGCGTTATTTACCAATTGGTCCATCGCCAGGAGAAAGAAGTCTACGCGCTGATGCGTTACAACGGGCCGAATGCCATTCAGAGCGGCACCGATCGCCACCCCGGTCATACCATTCTCGGAACAGGGCATATCGAATACTCGCTGAACTCCGAAGCGCTCCTGCAACCCGAGGGTTGTTCCGAATACGCCCTTGGGATCTGGCGTTCCCAAACCATAACAGATCACATCCTGATCCGTCTCCATGGCTTGATGAAGCCCTTCATTAACGGCTTGCGCGTATGTTCGTACTCTAGACATTGGATCTTTACCGCCTAAGCGTATACCCCCTCGTAAGCGTCAGTAGGCTCGGGAAACGAAGAGGCCTCGGCGAACTCAAAGGCCTCGTCCACATCTCGCTGAAGCGCGACGGCCATGGCATCCAGATCGCGGTCGGTAATGGTTTTCGCCACCAGCAGGGAGCGCTGGAACCTGGAAATAGGGTCTCTCCCCAACCACAGCTGGCGTTCATCCTCAGGCTGATACCCGAGATCATCGTCCAGATTAGGGCCACAGTGCTCCCGATGACGGTACGTGGCAAATTCAAGAAACACAGGGCCTGTGCCCTCGCGTATGGACAGGATGGCCTGCTGCGCCTTCGCGTAAACCTCCAGAACGTCATTACCGTAGCCACGCTCTGCACGCATCCCCATCTCACCCGCGATCCCACAGAGTGACCGCCCCTCCGGTTGCCTCACGGCCAGCGGTGAATACACCGAGTACAGGTTGTTCTCACAGACGAACAGTACCGGCAGATTGCGCAGCACAGCGAAATTCACCGCCTCATAGAATACGCCTTCTTCCGTGGCTCCTTCACCAAAGAAGACGCAACTCACCTGGTCAGTGCCCCGCAGCTGGATCGACAGCCCCAGTCCAACGCCTATGGGTATCGTCCCTCCCACGATGGCCGTGCTACCTACAAAGCCGACCGAACGATCCACCAGATGCATGGACCCACCTTTGCCGCGACAACAGCCGGTCACCTTGCCGTGGATCTCTGCCAGCATCGCGCGGAGGTCTCCGCCCTTCCCCAGATAATGGCCATGCGCGCGATGCCCGCTTACGGCGAAATCATCGGAGCGCAACGCACAACCAACCCCCGCAGAGACACCCTCCTGCCCCGTGCACAGGTGCGTCGGGCAGCGCATCTTCTGGTCGGCGTATCGTGCCGCAATGGTCTCCTCAACGCATCGGATGCGCATCATGCAATACAGCAGCGCCTTCCGCTGCTCAACTCCGTGCTGTTGTGGGTCTGCTATCATAGTGTCACTTAACAAAGAGACGCGTCGATTTCGAGGATGACTCGGCCTGTGACGCCCTCTTTGAGGGTCTGTAGCGCCAGATTGACGTCGTCCAAGGGAAAGCGGTGCGAGACCAAGGCCTCGAGTTGGAACGCGCCGTCGCGGTACATTTGGGCGTAGCGAGGGAAGTCCCGATCAGGATCGCTGGCCCCTCCCCAGCTACCCTCAATGCGCTTCCCTCTGATCAAGGCGTGCGGATCTAATCCTATCCGCTCCCCAGCCGGGGGATGACTGGCGAACACACAGCGCCCGCCCCCATCACGTACAGATTCAAAAGCCTGTTCGATCGTGGAGGTCTTTCCCGCGGCATCCGTGGCAAAGTCAACGCCTCTGCCTTCCGTCAGCTCGCGAATGCGCTCCACGGGCGCCTCTGCCAACGCATTGATGGAATGCGTGGCACCAACACGCTTGGCCAAAGTCAATTTGGCGTCGTCCACATCCACCGCAATAATGGGCGAGCAACCACAGGAGGCGGCGGCGATGACGGCTGACAGACCGATCCCGCCCACTCCGAACACGGCAACGCTCTGACCTGCAGCAGGTTGCATCGTATTGAGCACCAACCCCGCACCTGTCGGCACCGCACAACCGAGCAGGCAAGCCAGATCCATCGGCACCCCCTCAGGCAGGACCACGCATCGATTTTCTGAAACCACTGAGAGCTCCCCAAAGGTCGTGACTCCGCCCGCATTGATAACGGTGTCACCCTTCCTGTACCGGGCGCCGGGCACGTTTAGACCTGCGCCCTTGATCCACGTCAGCACAACCCTGTCCCCGGGCACCACTTTGGAGACCCCATCGCCCACACTCTGCACAACACCCGACCCCTCGTGACCCAGCATGTGGGGAAGGAACGAGTCTTCACCGCGTTGACCGAGTACCTCCATCAACTGGCTCTGACAAACTCCGCTGTAGGCCAGCTTGACAAGAACCTGGCCTCGCTGGAGAGAGGGCACCTCAATGCCGGATTCAACCACCAACGGTCGTTTGGTCTCATATAGGACTGCGGCTCGTGTCTGCATCTTCCTTGCTTGCCTCTGCCAATCGATGTCTCACGCACATGTGCCGGCGCAAGAGAGCGGTGTTCGTAACGGACTACGGGATAAACCAATAGTAATCGCCTGTGTAACCCACCTCGTCAAAAAAGGCCTTCCACGCATCGACATGCATAAAGGTTTTGGCGGTCAGGTTCCAGGCCTCCATAAGCTCCTTTTCGTCGTCATTGCGGTAGGCATCGACTGTGATGAAGCTTCCTCGGCGAGAAATGCGCTCTATTTCGCGAAGCGCCGTGGCGCACTCCTCGCGCACGAGGTTGTGGATGGTGTTGATCGAAATGACGGCATCAAATGCATCATCCGGAAATGGCAGGCTTGTCGCATTTCCAACCTGCACATGCGGCAGCATGTCCTCTATGGTATTCGCTATGGCATAGTCGGAAATATCAATCCCTTTGACCGTGATGCCGGGAATGAGTTCCGCCATGTCGTGGATCATGAACCCCTTGCCACTACCCACATCAAGAACGGAACTCTCCGCACGAAGCCCGAAATGTTCCTGGAAAGTCGGAATCACAGGCTGCCAGAAGCGGGACTGGTAGCCAAAGCCGCCATAGCCATGCTTGCGATCACCATCGAAGAAGTCCTTGCCAAACTGACGCGCGATGGCCCTGTCTTCCTCAGTCTTCTCCGCGCCCCGCTCTTTGACCTTCCTCTGCGTCTTGGGATAGTTAACCAGCAGATCTATCTCTCGTCCCATGGGTCCACCCTTTCCTTCTTCTCGGCCCGGATTACAGCGCTGCCGCAATGGCCTTCTTCATCGTGCGAATATTGTAGCAGCCGTCCGTATCCGTCAGTTCACCTGCGCGATAGGCCTGAGCAATCTCCTTCATCGCATCGGCTACGCAGTACTGGGGCGAATACCCCGTCGCGAGGAGCTTCTGCGAACTGAGGCGGTATGAGCGGGGATCATTGGACTCACTCACCACGATCTCTGCAGCGGCCACTTCAACAGCACGCTCGGCAATGGATAGGATGGAGATGTTCTCAAACCCCGCGTTGTAGATTCCCGACACAGAGGCCCCTTTTTTCAAGAAATGGAGGTACACCCCAACCAGATCCTGAACATGGATGTTGGGGCGGGTCTGATCACCGCCGAAGACCGTGATCCGGCCATTGGCCAGGGCCTGCATCGTAAGCATATTGACGGACAGATCAAGCCGCATGCGCGGAGAGAGCCCGCATACGGTTGCTGGCCGGGCAATCTGAATGGTGATTTGATCGCCGTAGCTAAGGAGCACACGCTCACTGATCATCTTGGTCTTGTTGTAATCGCTTATCGGGACCAGCGACAACTCCTCTGTGACCTGCTCCTCATCCTTGACGCCATACACGCTGCCCGAGCTCGCATAGATGAACTGTTTCACCCCGCACGCGATGGCGAGCTCGACCAAGCCCATTGTGGCCAGAACGTTCACTTCCCAAGAGAGGCCAGAGTCGATCTCTGCACAGGGATCGTTGGCCACGTTGGCCAGATGGATGACCGCATCCTGACCCGCCATAGGGACACGTTCAGTCCCGCGAATATCGCCCTCGATTACGGTGAGATTATCATGCTCCGCGAGGTGGTTTCCAAACCACATGATGTCATAGACCGTCACGCTGTGGCCCTCTTCCAGAAGCCGCTGGCATAACACCGACCCCACATACCCACAGCCGCCAATGACCAATATTCTCATCGCACTATTCCTTGTGATTTCATGCTCTTGCAGTGCTACCTACGCTTTGTGAACATACTGTTGAGGCTGCCGCAGCAGTTCATCCAAATTATCCCGCACCCACCCGATCACGCGATCAACCCCTTGTTCGAGGCTGACTTCCGAGGCCCAGCCCAGGCGCTCTTTTGCCGCTGTGCAATCGAGAAGATAGGCGGAATCCTTCCCGAGCCGGTCGCCAACGACATCAACATGATCCTCAAAACTCACAGAGAGCTGATCCGCCACCAATTCAACAAGCGCACGGATCGAAATATTACGATCTGTGGCCAGATGAAACACTGCCCCCACAGCCCCTTTCTCGGCGGCCAACTGCGTGCCCCTTGAGACATCATCAATATGTATGAAGGAGCGCACGGACGTGCCGCCCCCTTGAAGCTGAAGCTTCTGGTTGGTCAGGAAGCAGAGCGCGGCGCGGGGAATGATCCGATAGAGTTGCTGATGCGCGCCAAACACATTCGCGGCGCGAGTGGACACGACGGGAAACGCATAGGCATCCACGAATGACGCGAGACTCATGTCCGCTGCGGCCCGAGACACGGCGTACGGGGTGCTGGGGTTGAACGGATGGTGTTCATGCACCAGCCCCGAACACGATCCGTAGACCTCTGGGGTCGAAATGTGCACGTAGCGCTTCAACCAGTCGCAAGAGCGAAGCCGATCATGAAACATCACGGTGGCCACTGCATTGGTCTGGAACCAGTGCTCCGGGTGATCCCAGCTTTGCCCCACCATGCTCTGGGCCGCATAGTTGACGACATAATCAGGCCGGAAACGGTTCAACTCGCTGATCATCGCTTCCAGATCGCGGTTCAAGTCCATCTGACAGAACCTGAAGGAGCCCTCATCGACACCTGCATAAGGAAGAAACACGGGATGAATCTCGGCTGATCGGCTGATCCCGACCACATCGTGCCCGTCTTTTAACAAGTGAGCAATGAAGTTGGATCCCGAAAAGGAGTTACTTCCTATGACTGCATATCGCCCCATGGACACTCGCTCTCTAAACGCTCAACATCGCCTCCGACCCCTTCAGGAATCGGCTTTTCTTTACATTCAGTGAATTTCCTACATACCGAACGGCCTCGGCACCAGCGAGTTGCCCCATGAATGTCGCCGTCTTTATGGGAAGCCCCGAACACGCCGCCAGCGAGGCGACCGAGCAGAAGGCATCCCCAGCGCCAATCGTGTCGATGATGTTGACCTCGAAGGGCGGGCACTGTATGGACTCCTCCCCTTCTCGCTCCCCGAGGGTCTCGGTGCCACCGCGCGTGAGCCATGCATATTGAGCTCCAAACGCTTTTCTGAGGTGTTGGAGTTCAGCGGAAAAATCCATGGCCTTTCGCCCAACGGCCAACTTCATCTCGGTCTCATCGAGAGAGAACGAATCGGCCCGGTGGTACTGCCTGTTGATCAGATTAAAACCATGATTGTTTGCGTTCGTCTGACAGTTGAGACTCAGGAATGGCGCTTTCTCCTGTACGAAACTGCGGACATCGGGCCCCATGACGCCATGTCCAAAATCCATAACCAGAACCAGATCCACATCAGCGATGAACTGGCCAATGCGCTCGATAAGATAGCGCTGAACGTCGCCCCCTGGATGTGCCTCGTCGATATAGTTCACCGAGAACAGCTTACTCAGCTCTTTCCCCGTCGGTAGTGGCTCGACGAAGCGCTGCTTCACGACGGTGGTGAACTCGGGGATGCGGACAATCTCATCTTCGTTAGGATGAACATATCTGGAGATCTCATCCTCGACCCACGCTTCTGTGCCCACCAGACTGACAAGCTTGACATTCTCTGTGAACTCCCGGATGTGTCTGAACACAGCCAGCGTGCCCCCTGCCTGGGTTTCTTCCCCAAGAAAACGCCCTGAGAGAATCCGGTTCTTGGAGGTCAGCCCCTGCACGTTGACTGTTGAGTAGCGGTCAAAGATTGTATCCCCTATGATCAAGACACGCTTATCCGAGAACGACTCAACCGCACGCCTGAAATGTTCTTTATCGCACTCGCTCGCGACCTCCTTGCAGAATGACTTGACCTGCGGAGCATAGGCATCGAAATGCTGGTTAAGCAGGCGCGTTGAGCTAAATACCACAGAGCCGACATAGGCCATCTTGCCGCCAAAATGCTCAACAGCCTTGCGGTCATTGACGATGTTCCCCGTGACATCAACGGTATCCTGGGCATATTCCTTGCCCTTGCAGTAGACACTCGGCTTGACACATTCAATCGCTTCTACCGCCGCGGGAAAGGGAATCAGAACGACGTAGTCAACGCACGCGAGCGCGGCGAGGGAGCGCACGCGAAGCTGGTCACTGAAGAGAGGGCGGCCGGGCCCCTTGTTCACGTGCTCCTCGTCGGTTACGGTGACAACCAGTACATCCCCGAGCGCCTTTGCCTCCTCAAAATGAACGGTATGCCCAGGGTGCAAGAGATCAAAGGTGCCGTGGCATTGCACCACGCGCTTCCCCTGCCGCCTCAGTTCGTCGAACAGGGCCGGCGCATCCTGATAGGCTATCTCTTTGCTGCTTGTCTTCATGTTGCTCTCGTGGCTATGGGCCCAGTCCTGCGGGAGAGTTCCAGGAACGCTCTCTGACAACCACCATCGGTTCGTGCTTTGCAGAATCCCATTGCGATCAGTTCGATAACATAGCAAGAACAACCCCGGCACACAGCACAAAAATGGGTGCCGATGGGGGCCTGGCGTGCCCTGAACAGGCGCGCACTGTGTGCGGAAACGGTCACTTAACCGAGATAAAAGTCCGGCCGCAGGAATGTGCCCCGTTCGACACGAGGGCGAAAGTGGCGCTGCCGGTGAACGAGGACCAGCATGAGCCATCCGCAGACGCATCGAAATGTATGGACCCCATGCAGGAATCTCCAGTATTGTGGGGAAAACGTATCATCCGTCCAAGGTATACCTATGTCTGAGATTCTTGCTGTCATTCCGGCGCGTGGTGGGTCGAAGGGCGTCCCGCACAAGAACCGTAGATTGATCGCAGGGAAACCGCTCATCGCCTGGACGGTGGAGGCGGCCGTGGCCGCTACGCTCGTTAATCGTGTCGTGGTCTCCACGGATGATGACGAAATCGCCAAACTCTCGAAAGCATCCGGCGCAGAGGTGATCATGCGCCCGGCGTCCATCAGTGGCGACATGGCCACATCAGAATCTGCGCTGCTGCATGCGCTGGATGCCTTGCGAGAGCAGGAGCACTATGACCCTGACATCCTCGTATTCCTTCAGTGCACATCCCCCCTCCGCTCAGAAACGGACATAGACAGGGCCATTGAGGCATTGGTGGCTGCGAATGCGGACAGCCTGCTGTCAGTGGTGCAGACGACCAAATTTTTCTGGCGGCTGAATGGCGATCAAGCCGAATCTGTAAATTACGACTTCATGCAGCGCCCCCGTCACCAGGACCTGGAACCTCTCTATCTTGAGAACGGCTCCATCTATGTGCTGAAGCCGGACATACTCCGGACGCACAACAATCGGCTGGGCGGAAAAATCATGACCTTCCCGATGCCGCAGTGTTCCGCAATTGATATCGATACCGCGGAGGATTTTGAGTTGGCGGAACAGGCGCTGCGGGGCAGCAACAGTGAGAATGTTTCATGATTATTCTGCACGACATCAAGCCATTTTGTATCTACTCGGATGAGTCGATCGGTGTCGCTCTGAACAAAATCGACAGCAACACGTGCGGGATCATTTTCTGCCTGGATCAGGCGGGAGTGGTTGAGGGCGTTTTGTCGGATGGAGATTTCCGGCGCTGGCTGCTACGCCAGGAAGCCGTGCGACTTGACACACCAGTGGGTGAGGTGGCCAACACGACATTTGTCAGCGCTCTGGCATCTGACCAGCCCGAAGCAATAAGTCGCCTCTTCTCCTCAAGCATACGGATGCTACCACTGCTTGATGCTCAGGGGCGTATAAGCGCCATTGCGCGTCCCCGCGCCGATGGCGAAGGGGTTCGCATTGGTGCGTTCGAGATTACAGAGCATTCACCTGTATTTACGCTGGCAGAGATAGGCATCAACCACAACGGGAGTGCCGATCAGGCGCGAGCGTTGATTGATGCCGCCCACGACGCGGGGGCCAGTTGCGTGAAATTTCAAATGCGAGACCTGGACAGCCTATACAGAAGCGATATGCAGGCCAATACAGGCGAGGATCTTGGGGTCCAGTATACCATGGGCCTGATCGAGCGCTTTGAACTGCCTGTGGATGTCATGTTCTCCCTGTTCGACTACGCTAAATCACAAGGCATTCTATCCATATGTACTCCATGGGATTCCGCCACGCTGACTAGACTCGAAGCGTATGGCATGCCAGCCTACAAGATAGCCTCGGCGGACCTGACAAACAGCTCCCTTCTTAAGGAGATTGCGCAAACGTACAAACCGGTGATTCTCTCAACAGGGATGTCGACTGAGGACGAAATCAGAGAAGCTGTGGCGCTTTTGCGAAGACATGGAGCATCGTATGTGTTGCTTCACTGCAACTCGACCTACCCAACCCCTTTTCGAGATGTGAACCTCCGCTACCTGAAGCGGCTGCACGACATTGGAGGCTGTCCGGTCGGCTACTCGGGACACGAGCGCGGCATTCACGTCGCCATAGCCGCCGTGGCGTGCGGGGCGCGAGTGATCGAGAAGCACATTACTCTGGATCGCTCGGCGGAAGGTCCTGATCACAGAGTCAGCCTACTGCCCTCTGAGTTCAAGGAACTCGTGCGAGCCGCCAAGGACGTCGAGGAAGCCACCGGCAGCGATGCGCCCCGACGCATCAGCCAAGGTGAGGCACTGAACCGAGCTACACTGGCCAAGAGCTTGGTGGCAACAAGAGATGTGAAGGCAGGCAGCCTTATTACGGCAGCCGACATAGGAATCAAGAGTCCCGGACGCGGCCTGCAACCCAACCGCATGAGAGAGCTGATCGGATGCACCATTCGCCGTGACATGGCGACCAACGAGTTCTTCTTTCCGAGTGACCTCGCGGACGACGAAGTGGCGGCCCGCCACTACGCGTTCGGGCGCCCATGGGGTGTCACGGTCCGATGGCATGATTTTCTCCCCATCGTAAAAAAATCCAACCCACAGTTTCTTGAGTTTCATCTGAGCTACAAGGACATGGATGAAGCGTATCTCTCCTATTTTGACGAACCGCTCGACATGGACCTCAAGGTTCATAGTCCCGATACGTTTGAGGGAGACCACCTGCTTGATCTGGCCAACCCGGATACAGCACATCGGCAACGCTCCATTGCCGAGCTTCAGCGAGTCGTGAACCTGACACGTGATTTGACGCCCTATTTTAAACGGGCGACCCGGCCCGTAATCATCGCCAGCCTCGGAGGGTTCTCTGAGCATGATTTTTTGCCCCCAGATGTGGTGGCCGAACGCTATAAACTGATGGCGGACAGCTTGAATCAGATAGATTCGGAAGGTGTCGAGATTGTTGGCCAGACGCTCCCCCCGTTCCCATGGTATTTCGGGGGACAGATGCATCTGAACCTATTCGTAAATCCCGAGGATACGGTCGACTTCTGCCAACAGAACCAGTTGCGGCTGTGCTTCGACATTAGCCACTCCAAGCTCGCATGTAACCATTTTGGGACATCCTTTGGTGCTTTTGTTGAGGCGGTAGGGCCATACGTCGCCCACCTGCATCTGGCCGATGCCAAGGGCGTAGACGGAGAAGGGCTACAGATTGGCGAAGGCGACATCGACTTCCCTGCACTGCGTGGCCAGCTCGACCGACTCAGCCCCAGCGCCTCATTCATTCCCGAAATTTGGCAAGGGCACAAGAACCACGGTGAGGGCTTCTGGATCGCGCTGGAGCGACTCGAAGCTCAGGGCTGGTAGCTCTCCACGGTCTCAATAGTGCAGGCCCCGTTTAGGGGTAGCCCTCGAAACCTTCCTTCTGCCACTCGTTGAAGGTTACCGCTGTGCAACACAGCGTACGCTCGGTCGGCCGATTGCCCCCAGCGCAAGGCGGGACTACACGCCCTGGTCAGATTGCACCCCATCCATCCAATAGTGGAGGATGGCGGCATGGCTGGTCTCGGCATAGCCGTAAGTGTTAGCCGACACATAGATACTCAACTCGGCCAAGGTCCGCAACGGATTGCTGCTGTCCATGGCAGATAACCCAACCACAACTACACCAAGCTCCTTGGCGACGGCCACGGCGCTCAGCACGTTACGCGAGCATCCTGAACTACTAATCGCCACCAGCATATCGCCCTCCTTGGCGCGTCGGCGAAGGGGCTCCGCAAAGACATGCTCATAGCCCATGTCATTAGAAATCGCGGTTATGAGGGAGAGATCAGAGAATACCTCAGTATGCAATTGGCCATTCTTGGCGAGATCTGCAGCATAGTGGCTCGCCATCGAGGCACTCGCTCCGTTGCCAATGAGGTAGATCGTACGGCCCTCTTTCTTGATCTCGCGAGTCAGCTCTGCCCAGACCTTAAAGCCCTCATCGACGGAAATCTCTTTGCCTTCCCGAGTGAACTCTACGGAATTAAGGCAGGCGTGAAGCCCTTCTGCATACCCGGTCCAACAAGGCTCACGATTGTTAGCGCGCTCCATTCTCTTCATCCTTTCCCCGATGATTCAGTGCATGGCGGAGAGGAATGATAGAGCTCTCTGCACTCCCACAGCCACTGAGCAGTTTAGGCTTCCGCCAACTAAAAGGCACGCCAATTGATGCTCGGCTGAAGAAAAAGAAGAAATAGGGACGCACCTTCTGTCTTCTTCAGGTCCACCGAACGCTTTGAGCAGGTGACCGAAAACGACTACATCGCCCCGTGGGATATGATCTAAAGTGGAGAAATGGGGACGCACCTTCTGTCTTCTTCAGGCCTGTGTCATCTCATGCGCGCGGCGGGAAGGGGACGCCGCGCCCCACGTCGTTGTTTGCTTGTCTGAGTATGTGTTGCGGATCTGATCTGCCTTGAGTTTGAGCTGGAATTGAGGAGATTGATCCTGTAACAAGCAGAGCAATGCGTAGCACAATGGGTGGGCTGACGCTGTGCCTTTCTTTGCACCTCTCCGGAACATTAAGAATGTCAACACGAACCTTCGGGCAATACACCCGGCAACAGCGCCTGGCACTGTTACAGCGATCTCGGTCGTTTCAAACGCCGTGTCGTCCCCTTTATCACATGGGAACCTTTGCCAATTCTAAAGCCGCGGGAATAGCGTCGCCCTTGCGCTAACTTGAGTTCGTACATGTTCTACGTTCCTGCGATTTTCGCTGATACCGCCCCGCTCACTTTGCGACCCTCTTCATCGGTTGGCTTCGCCGAAGCTGCGCAGGTCAAGCGATCACCCAAATGTTCCGCATTGGCAGCATCTGGCAAGGTCTGCGGCGGGTATTTGATATGATCGAGGACCGTCCGCTGGAGCTGGTGCAGAGGGGGGATTTTTGATCCGGCTTCGTCCCCGCTGCGCTGAACTACGCCGGGACAAGGGGGAGCGGGAAAGTTTGCCCGCAGACCCTACTACGCCCTGCGGGCTACGAAGGACAAGTAGGCCGCTGATTTGCGCCGAACATCATTCCCCTGCTAAGCGGAGTGCCTCATGATATATACCATCAGACACCCAGAAGACATACTGAGAACGAAGGTCATCAAGTGCCGAAGAAACATTCGAGATAAGACCGGCGGCCTTCGCTTTGATTAAGATCCCTATTGTGCCACAGATCTTGAGATCGCTTTCCGCCGCCGCGGCCCTGCCGTCCCGGTCGTCAATCAGAACAAGCCTGGCCTTCTTTTCAAGGGCAAGGACCACGGCCTCTGCCTCGCCCGCGTGGAGAAACGTCATGAAGTGCTTCACGAGAAGTAGATCCCGAATCGGTTCCACGACGGACCCACCCCTCCGCCACGCACTCCCGCCAACCGTCGCACTCGCCAAAGTATGGTTCAAGCTCGTCGCGAACAGCGCTCGGTACTGATACGCGACCAAACAGTGTAGGAAGAATCCGCATCTGTCCGAGATGAAGCAGATTACTGAGTGGCGTCGTGTTGCTGACAACCATCAGGCATTTCCCAGATTGGCAAGATCACCCTCAAGCTCGGTCGGTTCCCCGTGCAAAGCGATCTCATTCTCCGCAAGAAGACGCTCGAACTCCAGTCGCTGCATTTTTGCCAACCGCGCTGCCTGAGCTGCCGTAACGATGCCCTGTTCGAACAGCCGCAATGCAAGCTCCTGCAGAAGCATCCCCTTGGCACGCCGTTCCGGGAGGTGAATGTGTCGCGCCACATCCTCCGGTATCTCCAACGCTAGGGCATGCATATTTTGCACCTCAATTGCACGGCTCTATGATCAGCAACCGTGCAGATATCATCACACAGGTCAGAAACGCGGTCAAAGCATAACGAGGTTGTCATGCTTCCGTGAAATCACATCTATCACAAGGGAACCATACCATGTGCATTGGGCTCAACAGGGAAAGTCGGAGGAACGCCGAGGGAGAACAGCGACGTCTCCTTTCCAGGCCTTCATTCATGCATGTGCCTGTGCATCATCCAAACCATGCGGGCGAAACGGGGGTAAGGTGCATGCCTTCGGGCTACGATCGACGGATGTTCCTCTGAATTATTACTTGATATCTGATGATGCTATCATTATATTTCCAGAATGAATTATAAGAAGAGGCTTGCGACCAACAAGCTTGAAGCGTTGGTCGGACATTTCTCGGTTGTTGTGATCTCTGGCGCACGACAGGTGGGAAAAAGCACTCTGCTTAAGCATCAACTTCCCCATTGGGATACGGTCGTGTTCGATCCGATCATCGATGTGGGTAATGCCAGAGACGATCCGGAGCTCTTTCTCAAGAACCACCCGACCCCACTCATTCTTGACGAAATTCAATACTGTCCAGAGGTGGTGCCCTGCATCAAGAGGCTGGTGGACGACAACAAGCAACCCGGGATGTACATCCTCACCGGCTCACAGCAATGGTCTGTCATCAAATCCGTCAGCGAATCCCTTGCAGGCCGCGCGGTCTTTCTGGACCTCGAGGGCTTTGCTCTTTCCGAGAGCACAGAAAATGTCCCCCCTTCGTCATGGCTTGAGCGTTATCTGGATGACCCCATCGCGTTTGTGGGAAGCGACCACGCCAGACAGCCCCTGTCCAGAACGCTCTATGAGGTCCTGTGGCGGGGGGCATTGCCCGAGATGGACACGCTGCCCGAGGAACTGGGCGGAGATTTCTTCTCGGCCTATCTCCGAACCTATGTAGAGCGTGATGTGCGCCTCATGCTGGAGGTGGATGATTGGCAACAGTTCGGTCGCTTCATTCAGCTTGCGGCAGCGCTCAGCGCTCAAGAGATGAATTTCAGTCAGCTTGGCAGAGAGATCGGTGTGACGCCGCAAACAGCCCGCAGATGGCTGACCGCGCTCCAGGCAACCTTTCAGTGGTTCGAGGTCTCAGCCTATCACGGCAATACCATCAAGCGAATATCATCCAAGCCGAAGGGTTATTTTTCCGACACAGGACTGGCCTGCCATCTGGCGCGAATTACCTCGCCACATGCCTTGGGGGGACATCCGATGACAGGTGCACTGTTCGAAACAGCCGTCATCGCTGAAATCCGCAAACTACTTACACCGCTTTCGAGGAAGGCCACGCTCTATCACTGGCGCCTCCATAGCGGCAGCGAGGTCGACGTGGTCTTGGAACGGGATGGCGTCCTCTATCCGTTAGAGGTGAAGCTCACGAGCCAACCCAAGCGCAAAGATGCCAGGGGGATCCGGTCGCTACGCGAGTACTGCCCCAATCAGGAGATTGCTCCCGGCTTGATTATTGCCCCCACCGAACGCTTTGAGCAGGTGACCGAGAACGACTATAGTGCCCCATGGGATATGGTCTAAGGCGTAATGAGGAAATCCATGAAGACTCAGAACATTAAGATCGCCCTCCTCCACCGCTATGGCCTGGCGGGCTGGATATGCTGTGGGGGGCATAGTATTCCGCGGATGATTGAATTGTTGGTCGAGCGAGGGGTTGAGGTGCATGTCTTCGGCCCACGGTCGGCGGATGTGTTGGATGCGGCGGTGGCCCGCAATGTGGTAATGCACGAACTGGCGTATGAGTGGGATCGGGCCAATCCTACGCATAAGTGGAGCCGTACGATTCTGTGGTTCCTGGTGCTGCCGTGGCTCGGACTGAGATGTCGCCTGATGGGCATGGCGGCGGTTCTGCATATCGACGATACGCTGCCACTAACAGGGTGGATTCTGCGGATCTTCTATGGCCGTAACGTCGCCCTGACCATCATGGACTTCTTCTGTCGGATCTATACGGAGAAGCATCCCCTACTCCAACCGCTGGGACGTTTGGTGGAGTGGTTGGACTTTCAATCCTGGAAGTTCACCCCAGTACTTTTCACAAAGGCGTTCTCTACCCAGGCGTACCTGGCGAGTCGTGGGGTTCCGCCGGAACGGATGTTTATTGCCAGGAACCCCTGCAACCACGCGATATTCTATCCGCTTCCGAACGAAGAGAGGGAGGCCGCACGGAAGCGGTTGGGCTTCGCAGACGACGACTTTGTGCTGAGCCACCACGGCATCATGCACCCAAACAAGGGCAATGATTGGATTCTACAGCGAATGGCGGAGCTCAAGGCGCAGATCCCAGACATCAAGTACCTCCTGATGGGGGATGGCCCAGAAATGGCCAACGTCAAGCGGGTGGCAAAGGAGTTGCAGCTTGAGGAGCGTGTTCTGCTGCCCGGTTGGATCCCCAGTGAACACGCTTTGAACGAAGCCCTGAACGCGGCGGACGTTGGCATTGCGATGCGGATTGGGCAGGAGACCGACCACTTCCACATGACCGACACCGTCTCCCACGAGTTGGCCTGCGGCAAGCCTCTGCTGGCTGTCAATCTGAGAGGCATCGCCGAGATCGTCACCGACGGCGAAAACGGTATGCTCTTCTCGCCCAATGACCCGGAAATGTTCAACGCCAAACTCCTTCAGCTTTACCATGACAAGGCCCTGCGCCAAAGGCTCGGGAGCAACGCCGCCCAGACCAGCCGCGAGGTGAGCGATTTGGAAATATGCGCGCACCAGGTGGCGGACCCTATCATTGAGCTGGTGGAGGGCCACAAGAGATGAATGAAACACCAGACGACGCCCCGTCTGCGGAGGAAGTCGGCGGCGGCCGTGACAGGCGGATACGGGACGCACTCTACTTTGGCGTGCTGCTGCTGGTCTGTGCGGTCGCACATGTCAACCTGGTCACCCGTGGATGGAACCTCCCCCTGCTTGGGCCGCACGACTTCCGCCAGACCCAAACGGCCCTGACGAGTTATTGGGCAATCAGAGAGGGTTTCCGGCTCGACTATATCACGCCTGTGTGTGGTCCGCCCTGGTCGATCCCGCTCGAGTTCCCCCTCTATCAATGGATCGTCGCTCTCGTCAATACCTCCACGGGCTACCCTCTCGACCAGGCGGGCCGACTTGTGAGTCTGCTCTTCTTCTATCTAGCCCTACCGCCTGCGTTCCTGCTGGGTCGCCGCGTGCTGAAACGGACATCACTGACACTCTTCTTTATCTGCCTCCTGCTGATCAACCCCATCCACATTTTCTGGGGCCGCACCTTTCTGATCGAGACCACGGTGCTCTGCTTCGGGTCCTACTTTCTCTGGTTCTTCGTGCGTGCCTTGGAGCGGAGGCGTTTACTCGACCACGTTCTGGCAGTTCTGTTCGGGTGTCTGGCGGCTCTTGTGAAGCCCACAACGTATGCCGTATTCCTTGTGGCGGCATTCTGCTTCTACACCACCCACTTTGTAAGAGATATCTGGCCACGGCGCAGTCGCAGAACGGTTGTAGCGGTCCTTCTCCAAGGCGCCATCCTGACCTTGATTTCGATCGCCGCGACATGGCTCTGGACGAATTACTGTGACGGCATCAAGGCGGCTCACCCTTATACGCCCCTCGTGTCTGCGGATATGCACGCCTGGAACTACGGTACGCTGGGCCAGCGACTCACCATCGACAATTGGACCAAGATCTTCTTTGGCTACAACGGATTCATCATAGCGATCGCGGCGACTCTGGGCCTCTCATTTGCAACTTTTCTCGCTGGAGGCGCTGTCGCCGTATGGCTCCTGATCCCAGGCTACCGCCGGATAGGGCTGGCCGCGCTGTTAACAGCAGCCGTGGGTCCAATGGTATTCTTTAACCTCTTCACGGTTCATTCATATTACCAAATGGCCATCACGTGGTGCCTCTGTCTGTTTGCCGTTCTCCCCTTCGCCGCACTAATGAGCAAGCCGCGGCTCCGCTTTGTGACGCAGTTCGGTCTCGTTCCTATCTTCCTCTGTGGGGTGATCGGGGGCTATGTCAGTACGGTCTATTATACCAGCCAGAGCCGCCCTATGTCCGGCTTCGGACCTTTCCTTGGCGTCATGCATTCGATCGAGGCGGCAACAGACCAGGACCAGGATGCCATCCTCGTCTTCGCCCTTGAAGGGTGGAACTCCAAGTATGCGTACTATAGCAGACGAAAATGCTTTGCGACCGCCGACATACCCACGCTTGAGCGGCTCAGGGATGACACGTTCAAAGCCATGGAAAAGGCGATGAAAGAGGACGGTATGCGATTCAGGGCTGTCGTTACCATCGGAGAGGCCCGGCAACTCACGCCAGACGTGCGCGCCTATCTGGATGGACGATTCAACAGCCCCGGCATGACCTCCGTACAGACCGGACCGGTGTTGCTGTTTGATGCCAAGCCGATTGACCCAGCTCCATGAGGCCCCTGTTGACTATCGGGGTCTCGATTGCGACAGCGAGACCGATGCCGATTCCGAATGACGACGCTTCTGGCAAAGGAGGAAACCGCAGAGCTGCCGGGGGCGCGGAACCATCTGCTGCATATCGGAGTGTACATCCTCTCTATCCGTGGCTAACATCCCCATCATGAACGCTGAACCGACGACCGTTTCTGTAGTCATACCCTACCTGAACGAGGAAGAAGCCCTCCCCGTTCTATACGAGCGCACATGCAAGGTATTCGATGCGCGTCCTGAGGACGTTGAGTTCCTGTTTGTGGATGACGGGAGCCGGGATGGGAGCTTTGAGTGGGTGTGCCGGACCGCTGAGCGCGATCCACGCGTTAAGTACCTCAAGCTCTCCCGCAATTTCGGCCACCAGGCAGCGATCACGGCGGGGATGCGGCACGCCACCGGGGCGGCGGTCGTGACGATTGACGCCGATCTACAGGATCCGCCTGAGACGATTCCCGATCTCATCGCGAAATGGAAAGAGGGCTTCGAAGTGGTCCACGCCATCCGCGCCACGCGGCGAGGAGAAAAGGGACTCAAGAAATTCTTTGCCTTCGCCTTTTACCGAATCTTCAAGAAGATCACGGAGGTAGAGATGGTGTCAGACAGTGGAGATTTCCGCCTGCTTGACCGCAAAGCCGTCGACGCCATATCGAGTCTACGTGAACATCACCGCTACATGCGCGGATTGGCCTCCTGGATCGGATTCAAGCAGGGCTCGGTCCTCTACACCCGCGACCCCCGCTATGCCGGCGAGGTGAAGTACACATTCAAGCAGTCGCTGACTCTCGCCCTCAACGCCATCGCCTCATTCAGCGGCACGCCCCTGCGCCTGATCTTCTATCTGGGTGGGTGGATCTGTGTCGGCTCCATGGTGGGCGCGATCGCTTCATGGATCTATCACTTCAGGACGGGCCAACCCCAACACATCGGCACCGTCACCCTCGCCTTTGCCACCCTCTTCATTACCGGACTCCAAATGTTCTGCATCGGGATCATTGGCCAGTATCTGCGCCGCGTATTCGATGAAATCAAGGACCGCCCGCTCTATCTGGTGCAGAGCCAGAACTTTTAAAACAGCATCGTCTCTCCCTCACTCCTCAGCGATCTCTGCGATCTCTGCGCGAGAATCCCCACCCCTCTCGTTTCTCTCATTCCATTGCCAGCGCTACTTCGCTATGCTGTGCGGTCTTTGGAGTGGGTGCGATGGATCTTGGGAATGTTAGAATTGTGCTGGTCGGGCCGCTGTATGGCGGCAATGTAGGGTCGGTGTGCCGGGCGATGAGCAATACGGGGATCACTGATCTCGTGATCGCCGATCCACGGCCGCTCAATATGCTGGAGGCCCGCATGATGGCCTGCCACGCCGACCCGATTCTGCAGGCGCGCCAGACCTCCGATACGCTGGCCGAGGCGGTGGCAGACTGCGGGCTGGTGATCGGTACGTCAGCACGGCGCGGCCTTTACCGGCAGCACGCCCAGACACCACGCGAGTGGACCCCGACCATCCTGGAGGCATGCGCGACCGGCAAGGTGGCCCTGGTGTTTGGCCGCGAGGACAAGGGACTCTCGAACGAAGAGCTGGCACTCTGTACCCATATTGTGCAGATTCCTACCACAGACGAATCGATGTCGATTAACTTGGCGCAAGCGGTCATGATCTGCTGCTACGAGCTTTTTGTCGCGAGCGGCTCCTACGAGAGCCCGGAAGAGAAGTCAGGCGAAGCCCCCTCGGAGCTGCGCGAACGGATGTTCGGGCTCTGGCGAGAGATGATGCTGGATGTGGGCTTCATGGAGCCCGATAAGGCCGACCACATGATGATGGGGCTGCGGCGTATCCTCGGGCGGGGCGTGCATACACTGGATGACGTCAAGATTATGATGGGGATTGCCCGCCAGGCACAATGGGCTAGTGGGGCGAGCGAGAAGAGGCAGGAAGGCGGAAGGCGGAAGGCGGAGGTCAGCGAGAGATAGAGAGCTCGCGCGGAGAGAGCGGAGAGCTAAGGGCAGATGGAGCGTTCGGATTAAGAGGACTTATTGATGTTTGGAAATGCTTACAGGGTGGCGACGGTGTGGGGTATTCCGATCAAGGTCCACATGTCGCTGATTATCCTACTGCTCTTTATCGCCATGCGAGTCGGGCTATCGGAAGGCCCACTAGCCATTCTGATCTTGCTGGCCCTTGAAATCAGCATCTTTACGAGCATTGCCCTCCATGAACTGGGTCACTCTTATGTGGCACTTCGCAAAGGCTGCCGCGTTCGTGAGATCACGCTCATGTTTATGGGTGGCGTGGCACAGATGGACCGAATGCCCTCTCGCCCACGTGACGAAATGCTCATGGCACTGGCTGGGCCGCTGGTCAGCGTGGTGTTGGGGCTCATGATCTGGGTCGGCGGCGCATACCTGCCACTAGGGATCTACCGCTTTCGCATGCTTTTTGGAATCACGGTTGAGGGGAACATGGTCCAGTTCGTCGGAGCGATCAACCTCTTCCTCGCAGGCCTAAACCTCCTTCCCGCGTTTCCTATGGATGGAGGACGGGTCCTACGCGCCTTCTTGGCAACGAAAGGGGGGCGTTTGCACGCCACCTTTGTCGCGGCGCGCCTGGGCAAGATCATGGCGGTGCTTTTCGGGCTCTACGGCTATCTGGCCGAGCAGCGAAGTTGGATACTGGTCGCGATTGCCTTCTTCATCTACACCGCGGCCGGACGTGAGTATCGCGCGGTTCAAATGGAAGAGGCAATGAAGCATGGGGATGGACCGCTGTTCTGGAACCCATTCGCACCGCCCCCGCCACCCGCACCTGAACCTCCCGATGAGGATGTCGTGATCAGTCCCCCACCCTACGCCAAAAGGGAGAGGGAGATTCATGCGGATGTGGAGAAGGAAGATTAACCTCCCTCTCCTCCGTGCCTCCGTGCCCTCCGTGGTTCCTCCCCTCCCCCTACTTCCGGGCCCGGTAGTGCCCAATCAGCGCGTTGGTCGAGCCGTCGTGATTCAGCTTACCTCCGGCGGCGGAGAGCTCGGGCAGGATTTTGGCGGCGAGCTCTTTGCCTAGCTGTACGCCCCACTGGTCGAAGGAGTTGACGTTCCATACGGCGCCCTGGACGAACACTTTGTGCTCGTAGAGTGCGACGAGGGCGCCCAGCGTGAATGGGGTCAGGGCGTCCGTCAGGAGCGTGTTGGTGGGGCGGTTGCCTTCAAAGGTCTTGTGCGTGACCAGCTCCGCCGGGGTGCCCTCGGCCACAACCTGCTCGGCCGACTTGCCGAAGGCAAGGGCCTCGGTCTGCGCAAACAAGTTCGCCATGAGCTTGTCATGGTGATCGCCAATGGCGTTGTGCGACCGACAGCAGCCGATGAAGTCGGACGGGATCAGCTTTGTGCCTTGGTGAATCAGCTGATAGAAGGCATGCTGGCCGTTGGTTCCCGGCTCACCCCAAATGATCGGTCCGGTTTGGTACTCCACCACATTGCCGTCGCAATCAACACGCTTGCCATTGCTCTCCATGTCGAGCTGCTGTAGGTGCGCGGCGAGACGATGCAGATATTGATCGTACGGAAGTACGGCATGGCTATCGGCACCGAGGAAGTTGTTGTACCAGATTCCCAGCATCCCCATCAGCATCGGCACATTTTGAGCGGCCGGTGCCTCCGCAAAATGGCGGTCCATGGCATGCGCGCCATCGAGCAGAGCGTTGAAGTGATCCGGTCCCAAAGCCACCATAAGTGGCAGACCGATAGCCGACCAGAGCGAGTAGCGTCCGCCGACCCACTCCCAGAACTCAAACATATTGGCCGTATCGATGCCAAAGGTGGCCACCGCGGCCGCGTTGGTGGAGACCGCAACGCAGTGCGCCGCGATAGCGGCGTCATCGGTTAACGCCTCCAGCAACCAGGCCCGGGCGGAATGGGCATTGGTCATGGTCTCCTGCGTTGTGAACGTCTTGGAGGCGATGATGAAGAGCGTCTCTTCAGGATCGAGATCGCGGGTCGCCTCGACCATGTGCGTCCCGTCTACATTGGAGACAAACCGCACGGTCAGTGAGCGATCGCTATAGGACTTCAGCGCCTCATATACCATGGCCGGTCCGAGATCGGAGCCGCCGATGCCAATGTTGACGATGTTGCGGATACGCTTGCCGGTATAGCCCAACCACTCGCCGTCGCGTACAGCGTTGCTGAAGGCGGACATGCGGTCGAGTACGGCCAGAATGCCGGGCATCACATCGTCGCCGTCAACCAGGACGGGCCTGCCCGAGCGGTTGCGCAGGGCGGTATGCAATACGGCACGGTCTTCAGTGATGTTGATCCGTTCGCCCGAGAGCATCCGGTCGCGCAATCCTGCCACGTCGCAGGCCTTAGCAAGGGTAAGCAGGGCCGTCAGCGTTTCGTCCGTGACGCGGTTTTTGGAGTAATCCAACCGCCAGCCGCATGCCTCGGCCGTCATGCGCTCGGCGCGTCCCACGTCATCCGCAAATAGTTCGCGCAGATGCAGCGCGCCAACCGTGGTCGCCTGCTGCTCCAATGCCTTCCATTCCGCCCGTTCCGTCAATTTCATTGCATACCCCTTGTGAGCTCGGTGTCAAATAGAGGTGGCAGTCTAGCACCCATTGGAGTGGGAGAGCAATGGCCAGGGGGGGGGGAAGTCGGCGAAGGGAGGTCGGGGAGGAGAACTGGCGCAGAGTGCGCAGGTGTGCGTTTTTTCTGAATACCGCGGACATCGGCGGTTAGAAAATGTTCAAGGTCTCAAGCTCTGTCGAACGCGGTGTAGGGTTGGCCGTCCCCGGCCAATAATTGGCCGGGACGGCCAACGCCACACCGGCACCGTCATCTGCCCGTCCCGTAATCGTTTACATTTTGCCTCGTTTTCCACTCTGTGCTCTGCTAAAGCATCCCTACCCAACCGTGCAAAGACAGAAGCGACACCAGAACTATCTGCTGCCTGGTGAGCAGTCCATACAACGGAGCCACTGTCTGAGGGTGGTCGGTGCGGGCCAACTGCCGCAGAGAGGAGCCCTTAGGATGGCCACAGGCAAAGCAAGGCAACAGACCGTAACGATGAAGGATATCGCCGAACGCATCGGCGTAACGCCTGCCACGGTATCGCGTGCCCTCAATGCCGCTACGGCCCACCAAGTCTCAGAGAAGGTCCGTACGCGTGTCAGTGAAGAAGCTGACCACATGGGATACCGACTCAATCCCTTCGCGCGCCGGCTGCGTCTTAAGCGATCTGAAACCATCGGCGTCGTCGTCGAGCTTCTGCAAAGTATATCTGCTGTAACGGCACTAGCCGTCGAGTATTTGGCCGGTATCGCCGACGAAGCCGGGAGGCGCGGATACGACATCACGATGCTACCTGACTACCCCAAGAAGGGATTGGGCACCAGCGTGGTAAGTTTTGATGGCATTGTATCCATTGTCTCGGAGCCCAAGCGCCAGCGGCTATCCGACGAACTGCGTGGCCGCCTGCCTCATGTCTCCCTCGCGGGGTTTCCTGAAGACCGCCAAGAACCCGCCCACGTCGCATTCGATCAGCGCGGCGCGGTGACGGAGATGCTGACCTTTCTGCATGGACGCGGTTACAAACGAATCGGGTGCATGGCGGTCGATACGGCCACCCGAACGACAGAGCTCCGCGTCGGCGCCTACCGTGATGCGATGCGAGCACTGAAACGCGCTGCACGCGTCTACCCCCTGCGCGATCCAAACGCCCCCACCGAGCTCCCATCGCTCATTCAGAACATGGCGCGCGACCAACTCGATGTCGTGTTCTGCACGACCGACCTGGCCGCGTGCCAGTTGATGCTTGCGCTTCGGAGCTCCTTCCCAGACTTCAGTCCGGCGGTGGCCGGATTCGATGATCTGCCCGGCATTGCCGACGTCTATGGGCTCACCACGATCCGCGAGCCACGCCGCGAGGCCGGTGCCTATGCCGTGCAAGAGCTGATCCGTTTAATCGAAGGTGGTGGATCGGCACGGGTCCGCCGAAAGCTCTTTCCCGGAAGCGTCACTGTCCGTACATCCGCCTGAACACGCCATTCGGCCCCGTCGGCCGATTCGTCCGCTCACAGCAGTTAGCGGGCAACGATTGACGGAGGAGTAACTCCCTGCTCGTCCGCAGCCTCAAGCAACTGACTGTAGGTTGTACCATTGATGGGAATCCCATGCTCCAGGTAGGCCCGCTCGTTCAGACGCTCTTTCTGTCCAGCGTAGTAAACCTGCTCTTGCCCCTCAGCGGGCGGACAGGAGCGCAGCTGGGCCAACATCGCATCCATATCAGAACGGAAGCCTGCGGCATCCCGGAAGCGATCGATGCGAATGGCTCCGAAGAAATGGCTGACGCGCGCTGAGGTCGTCTCGGTGTCACTGATCGCCGGACCGCATGGGGCGCCACCCAACACGGCACACAGGATATCCACCATCACGGCCAGACCGTACCCTTTATAGCCGCCATGCTCCTCGTTGATACCGCCGAGAGGAAGAATACCCCCACCGATACGGTGGAACATGTCCTCAAGAATGGATCCAGGGTCACAGGCCGTCTGGCCGCTCTTGTCGACGGCCCAGCCCATGGGCAACTCCTTGGCCTCTCGGTCATACACCTCCAACTTGCCGCGCGAGACCACTGTCGTGGACATGTCCAAGACGAACGCCTCTTCACGATCAGCGGGAACAGCAAAAGCCAGGGGGTTGGTCCCAAACATAACCTGTCGGCCAAACGTCGGCACACCCAGTGCCGCGGTGTTGGTCATGGTCAGCCCAATCATATCATGCGGAAGCGCCATCATGGCGTAGTAACCGGCGATGCCGAAATGATTGGAATTTCGGACACAACCGAAGGCGGTGCCCTGCTCACTGGCCTTATGGATCACCGCCTCCATGGTGCGGACACTCACGGGAGCTCCCATCTGGCCCTTCGCATCGACCACGATGGACATATCCGTCTCAGAAACGGTCTCTGCGCAAGCGTCGGGAATCATCTGACCGCCGCGCAAGCCATTGACATAACGCCACAGACGTCCCACTCCATGCGACGGAATGCCACGCAAATCGGCACTCACAAGGACATCGGCCGCCGTGACGGCGTCGCCTTTCTCCAGGCGAAGGGACTCAAAGACGTCGCCACAGAAGCGTTTCAGCTCTGTCGCCTCAATATGAACATCCACTAACGTCGACATAGTCTTAGACACCCCCATACGCATTCAGCCCACCATCAACGACGAGCGCCGCTCCGTGGACAAACCTGGCCGACTCATCCAGAAGGAAGAGCGCGGGACCGACGAGGTCGTCGCAATCACCAAAACGCCCCATCGGTGTCTGTGCCACAATCCTTTGGCCGCGTTCAGTCAATGCCCCGGTGGCTTCGTCCGTCAGCAAGAACTTGTTCTGCTCTGTCAGGAAGAACCCAGGCACCAGCGCGTTCACCCGTATGGGTGAGGTATATTCCTGTGCGAGATGAACGGCCAACCATTGCGTAAAATTGGCCACCGCCGCCTTTCCGGCCGAATACGCCACGCTTCGTGTCAGAGGCTGAATCGCGCCCATTGACGACAGATTGAGAATGGCACCCCCGCCCTGCTCATTCATGATGCGGGCAAATACCTGACAAGGGAGAAAGGTTCCCATAAAATTCAAATCACAGACCGTGCGCACCGCCTCCTCAGGAAGATCAAAGAATGATGTCGTGTCGCTGGTGGTAGCCTCCTTGCGCGTACCGCCTGCACCATTGATCAGAAAATCGACGCGGCCATACGCCTCCAGTACGTCGTCAGCCAGTTGTAGCAGCGACGCTTTGGACAAGACATCCGCCTGTGCCGCCCTAGCGATACCGTGCTCCGCCTCGATCGCATCCACGACACCTTGGGCCTTGCCGAGCTGAGAGTTGGCCACAACCACTACCGAGGCCCCATGCGATGCTAGCGCCCGACAGAGGGCACCGCACAATACACCACTCCCGCCTGTAACGACCGCGACCTTACCCGTAAAATCAAACATCTCTTTTCCTTCTGACCTGCTCTAGCGCAGCACCGGCCCTTGGAGGAGTCTCTTGTTTGGCACTTGCTTCCCGTCCCGCAATCGATTACATATACCGCATCATATGGAGAGGCGAGACAACCGTCAAGCCGATGTTATAGTGACACAAGCCAACGACACATCCGTCAACAGAGCCGACCTATGAAACACCCCCCTCCCCCCGCGCTCGACCCGTTGACCCTCCTACGCCGCTCCGATCTGCATGAGCTGCTGGGCAACCGCATGACCTCTTACTGTAGTTCGCTGGGCGGTGGGAGCATCAAGTACTGGGATGGCAAGATTGCCTCCTTTGTACCGGACGATAGCTACTGCGACCGTACGGCTTTTGTCGAATGCGTCAACCCCGAGAGTGGGGAGAGCCTCGTGCAGTCGGCTTACCACTTCTGGTTTCCGCATAAGATCGTCAATCGTTTTCTGACCCATGGGAAGGCGCATATCTTCGAAGAGAAGACCATCCATGACGACACGTTCGTCTCACGCATGGAGGTAGTGAATGAGGCATGGGCGCGCACTCTCATTTTGCGGATTCACGGGACGGTTGAGGCCGGATCATCCGTGCGCAAGGTGGGCAACCGAGTCGTGATCAGGGAGGTCCGCGCAGGGACGCCGGACAAGCCTCTGCCCCCTGCCAGGCAAAGCACCATTTACAAGGTCCTTGGGTTTAGCCGTCGGTCGCAGATCACGGTCACAGACCTCACCTACACCATTGAATTGCCACTGGAGCTGGAGTTTCTTTGGGATAGCCCCCACCAACCCCGCGAGCAGGTCGATCTGGTGGTCTCGGCCGCGAGCACGCGCGGCGAAGCCATCCGAAAGTATGCCGTGGCCATGAAGGATCCGGCCCAGCTCTTCACAGCACGTGAAGAGGAGTGGCGCGACTTCTTCCGCGATAACGTGCCTTCGTTCGAGTGCGATAACGCCCCGATCCAGAAGATGTACTACTTCCTCTTCTACATGATGAAAGCGAATGTATACGACTTCGGAACAGGGAATTTCCCTGAACCATTCGTCAGTACAGGAAAACTGAGACTCTATCCCCAGTGGTTCTGGGACAGCGCCTTTGGCGAGATGGTGGAAAAATGGATGCACGGCTTGCCGGGCCCCGAAAGTTCGATGCATTGCACGTTCCGCGCCCAGCGTGAGGACGGGATACTGCCCTTCACGCTCTTCGAAAACGGCGCCAGTTTCGATTCCGGGGACACCATCCAGCCATTCATTTTGCCCATGGCCGTATGGGACTGGTACCTCATGAGCGGGCGCCGCTCCATTCTCCGCGAAGCACTGCCGGTGTTGATGCGCTTTGACACCTATATGGAGCGCAACCGGGACGCCAACGGCGACGCCCTGATCCACCTCAAGAGGCCGGGCGAGAGCGGATGGGACAATGCCAAGCGTTATGTCCAGCATCACCATCTAAAGCAGCCCTGTGCACCCATGGTCGTGGACAAGCGACCGGTACAGTCACCCGATTTCAATACATACATCTATCTGGGTCGCACTCTTATCGCCCGCATCGCGCGGGAGCTCAAAAAGACGCGCCTGGCGGAAGCCTACGACGCCAAAGCCGCCAGCACAGGCAAAGCCATCCTGTCGATGTGGGACGACAAGGTCGGGCTGTTTATGGATCGGTACGAAGACAACCACGAAGGCATCACCACGCGCAGTCCGGGTGGTATCGTGCCCATGCTGACCGGTCTGCCCTCCAAAAAGCAGGCCCGTGCTATGGATCGCATCTTAACCGATCCGGCTGTGTTCTGGACGGAGTACCCCGTAACCACGTTGGATTTACAGGATCCCGACTACAACGCTGACGACGAGTATTACAGCTACTGGAACGGCCGGGTATGGCCCAATCTGAACTGGGTGTTGGTTGAGTCCCTCTGTCGCGGAGGAAAGAGCGCGACGGCCGCAGAGCTGGTCCGCCGCAGCCTGCGCATGTGCAACGCGGCCGGCGAGGCCTGGAGCATGGAGAATTACCACCCCGAAACAGGTCTGCCCTATCTGACCCACAACTGCCAGCAGTACATCTGGGGCGGCATGTTCAACGACATGCTGTTACGCCGCGTGGCAGGCATTCAGCCCAACGCCCCGTCGGACGAAGTCATTGTCAACCCGCTGTGGAACGACGATATGAACCGTCTGGCCGTCCGTGACGTACGGGTGGGCGCACATGCCGTTGATGTGGAACTGGAACGCCGCGCCGGACAACTTCATCTCCGTTTCACGCATCGCGGTCGTAAAGCTCTGACCTTGGTGACCTCACGCGGTCGGCGCCAGGTTCACAACCGGACTGTGGCACTGGCCATCACACACTTCGAGGCCCCCCATTGGCTGGCACTCTGAGCAGCCATGATTGTACGCATAGTGATCTACGGTTCTTTTCTCTCTCACGAGGCGCGCAGCTACGGCTCGACAGCTGTGTGCAAGTGAGTCAATAATTCGCCCCTAACGGAAGTAGACGGCTCGGAGAGCTTGTGTCAGAAAGACGAACGGGAACGATCTAATGAGCACGGTCAAGTTGGCGCTGATAGGGGCAGGAAACCGAGGGGGGGGTATCTTCGGTCAGTACGGACTGGACATGCCTCATCGTTGCCGCTTTACCGCGGTGGTGGAACCAGACCCGAGTAAGCGCAAACATTTTGCAGCACAGCACACCATACCTCCCGAGCGCTGTTTTGAAAACGGGCCCTCGTTCTTTGCCGCCGACCTCCGGGATATTGACGCGGTAGTGATTGCCACGCGCGAAGATCAACGTCTGGATCCGGTCGTAGCGTCCATGCAGCAGGGCTATCATATTCTGGTTGAAAAGCCGCTCTGTACCAACGTTGAGGAGCTCCTTCGACTGTATGACAGCTGCTACGACTATGAGGGCATTGTCATTGTGTGCCACCAGATGCGCCTGTCGCCGGGACCTCGGACCGTTAAAGAGTTGATTGATTCTGGGCGCTATGGGGATGTCATCTGCCTCCAGCACAGCGAAAACCTCTCCTACTCTCACATGGCACACTCCTTTGTCCGTGGCTTTTTCAACCATTCATCTCTGACGCCCATGCTACTTGCCAAGTCATGTCACGATATGGATATCATGACCCACTGGATTGGGGGCAAAGCCTGCCGTGTATCGTCGTTTGGATCCCTTACTCACTTCACGAAGGCAAACTGCCCGGAGGGGGCACCGGCCTTCTGTCTGGAGGGCTGTCCCGCCTCCAAAGAGTGCCCCTACGACGTTTTGAAGCTCTATTTCAATGATGACACCGATCCGGCCTACCTGCGCCAGATGGGCGTGGTGACCAGCAAGGATCAACTCCGTGAACTGCTACAGACGAATCGGTTTGGGCGCTGTGTTTTTCAGACGGACAATGATGCCGTGGATCACCAGACGGTCCAGATTGAGTACGAGGATGGCGTCCTGGCCTCCTTCACCATGTGCGGTCACAACGGGGTCGAACGGCGCATCTCAAAGTTCAGTATGACCAACGGTGAAATCGAGTATGACGCCTCACAGGGAACCATCACGGCTCATAGTTTTGAACCCCTGCGCGTAGAGACATTTCGACCCGAAGCCAGCGGCACGCACAATGGAGGCGACCGCGCCATCATGGATAATTTCATGGATGCGATCGTGTCGGGCGACCGCTCAGGCCTACTTACGCCCATTCGGGATTCCCTGGAGGGGCACCTTCTGGTCTTTGCGGCTGAGGAAGCCAGGGCGACCGGAAGCGTCGTTCAGGTCCGTGAGTTTGAGGCCCGTGCTCGATCAGGTCTCAGCGGCACGAGTTGAGGGGGGAGCGACCATGATTGACACGCTGATTCCCCTGGCAGAGGGGGCCGAGGAGATGGAAACGGTGATCGTCGCGGATATGCTGCGGCGGGCGGGTTGGAGGGTCATATTAGCCGGACTGGCGGAGGGCGCTGTCACGGCTTCACGCGGGGTCATGATCCAACCGGACACCACCTGGGACGCGATCGACCCCATGACATTTGATCTGATAGTCTTGCCCGGAGGCAACGGCGGCACGGAGCGGTTGATTGGCGACGAACGGGTACAGGAGACGCTACGTGCCTTCGTGAAGGCCGACAAGTGGGTAGCGGCGATCTGTGCCGCTGGCACGGCGCTGCATGCCGCTGGCATCTTGAAAGGGCGGCGCGCCACCTGCTACCCTGGGTGCGAGAAAGGCCTGTTGGAGACCGACTGGCAGACCACTCCCGTCGTCATTGACGGAAGAATCGTCACCAGCCGAGGGCCGGGCACCGCGTTTGACTTTGCCCTGACCTTGATTCGGCTGCTTGACAGCGAGCCGGTGGCGACCCAGGTCGCCACCGGCATGCTGCTGACGTAAGCCGAACTATCGCGCGTCGTTTTTGGCGATATTGACCACCATCTTACGGCCTTCGTACTCTTTGCCGTTGGTGGCCTTGATGACCTTGTCGCTGGAGCCGCGATCCGCCATCTGGACGAAGGCATACCCCTTGGACTTGCCGTTGAAGCTGTTTGTGATGACACGAACAGTGCTGACACGGCCGAATTCACCCAATTTGCGGGTCAAATCCTTCTCGGTCACATCGTATGAGAGGTTGCCAACATAGAGCTCTGGATTGCCCTTGATCGACTCGCGGCGCGGGGAGCGATCACGCGACGCACTGCCATCACCACGCTTGGAGCCACCGCGACGTGGCGACTTGGATCCGCTCTGGGCGGGTAACAGGGTTCGGCCGGCCACTACGCCCACCACAAACCAGGCCAGACTGGCGAAACCAATGACGGCCACAGGGCTGACACTGTTGTTATAGAGTGCAAACATGGATACTTCTCCTCGGGATGGTGCGGCATATGCCGCGGGTTTGGATAGTGGAAGCGGGAGGTTGCTTATCGCAATTCAAGGAATCCCTCTAGCTTCCTCATTCGTGTCGGGTGCCTCAACTTACGCAGCGCTTTGGCTTCAATCTGCCGAATCCGCTCACGCGTTACGTTGAACTCGCGCCCAACCTCTTCAAGGGTACGTGAATACCCGTCGGTAAGACCGAAACGGTAGTCGAGCACGGCCCGTTCCCGCTCGGTCAACGTGTCCAGGACATCCCGCAGCCGATCCTTGAGCATGCTGTAGGCGGTCATCTCGGAGGGATTCTCGGCCGATTTATCCTCGATGAAGTCGCCAAAATGGGCGTCATCGCCTTCACCGACCGGGCTCTGCAGGGAGATCGGCTGCTGCGCCATCTTGTAGACAGCGCGCACCCTCTCGACTGGCAGATCCATTTCCTCCGCGGCTTCCTCGGGCGTGGGTTCACGCCCCAGTTCCTGAACCAGTTTTTTCTGCACTCGCAGAAGCTTGTTGATGGTCTCAATCATGTGCACCGGGATACGGATCGTGCGGGCCTGGTCCGCTATGGCACGTGTCGCCGCCTGGCGAATCCACCAAGTGGCGTACGTACTGAACTTGTATCCGCGTCGGTACTCAAATTTTTCAACGGCCTTCATCAGACCGGTATTGCCCTCCTGGATCAGATCCAGGAAGGAGAGTCCGCGATTCATGTATTTCTTCACTATACTGATCACCAGACGCAGGTTGGCCTCCACCATTTCGGTACGGGCCTGCTGCCCTTTGCGCATATGGAGGCGCATGGCCTCGATAAAGACAACCACCTCCGCACGATCGACACAGAACTCATGTTCCAACTCCCGCAATAGTTTGCGGTTCGCCGCTATTTCACGCTCTCGTTTGTTGCTGGGTCGACGTTTAAGCAGGACGTTCTGGTGATGCAGCGACTGCAGGAAGAGCTGCGAACGCAGATCGCCTTCCCCGGCCATCTGTTCGATAACCTTCTGTTTGAAGTGAAGTTTGTTGAAAACCTTGCTCAGGCGTTCGCGAGTCTCCTGCATCGACTTAATGCGACGCGAGCGCAAGGTCTCAGAAATACCGCGCTTCGTGGACTCGGTGTACTGCTTGATCAGCAGCTTCTGAGCGCGATCGATTTCGCCCTTGATGCGAGGCAGCAGCGCCATGTACTGCTCACGGCTGTCGACGAACTTGTCGATGACTATGCGATCAAATCGCTCATCGCTGTTCTCAAGACGCTCCACCAGACGGAGATACTTTGGCGCCGCAAAGCCGATCTCATTGAACATGGTCCGCACGCCGATCTCGGCAGTCTCGATCCGCTTGCAGATTTCGACCTCCTGCTCACGGGTCAGAAGCGGCACTTGGCCCATCTGGTGCAGGTACATCCGGATGGGATCGTCAAAGAAATCCAGCTTGGTCCGCGTCGCGGCCGCCTTCTTGGCGGATTTCTTTTTATAGCGGTCCACATCAGAGGACTCGATGATCTCGATATCCATGCCGCGCAGCAGGGCAAGGTAGCTCCCCACCTCGTCAGCGGAAATTACGTCCTCGGGAAGCGTTTCGTTGATGTCTTCGAAGGTCAGGTACCCCTGGTCCTCGGCGAGCTTCATCAGATCTTTGATCTTCTCGCTGCGCTCCTCGCGCTTCTTTGGATCGAGAGCATACTGCTCGGCCTGGTCCTCGTCGGACGGCGGCGGCGGCCCGTCTTCCTCTTCGACGGCGTCCTCTCCCTCATTGGCGGCAGCCTTATCAACCTCCTCGTCCTCAGGAACCTTAGCGGTCGGGTCGATCTCCGCCGCGTCGGACGCCTTCTTGCCTTTCGCCACACCCTTCGGGGAAGCCGGCTTGGGGGGGGCGCTCTTGGGGGCCGGGGCGGTCTTCTTGGGGGCCGGTTTCTTGACCGCGGCCTTCCTTTGGGGAACCGCAGCCTTGACCACTTTGGTGGTCTGTTTTGATGATTTTGGTGCTGTCTTCTTCTTTGCAGCGGCCTTGGACGCAGCGCTCGTCTTGGAGGACTTTGCCGTCGTCTTTTTACCGGAAGCAGAAGCCTTCTTTACAACCATTAGATACACTCCACCCATTCTAATAACTTCTCCCCTTATGAGGAGAAAAAACGCGGAATTATATGTAGAGGGGTCTCACGATGCAAGTGCGAAACCAGACAAATACTACCCACCTGCAGGGATATTTCATCTGAGATGGCCGGAGTGGTGCGCAATCGCCATATAGGCAACGCATCATCGGTCAGGCGTAGCGGCGTGCCGGATCGTCAGGCACGTCGGCGCCGGGGAAGCCCTCCGGCCCCTACTTCCGATCATCA
>JABMPJ010000132.1 GCA_013203785.1 Lentisphaerota bacterium
CTCGACCCCTACAAGCTCAGGACGCTCATTGATGCAAAACAACGCTCAATCTTCAGCAAGCTTCGGTAACATCAATTATGGCGCAGCCATGTCTCTCGCGGGACATGCTTCGGTAACCTTTTATTCTGGCGCAACGCGGTGGAGACACGGGTGTGCGCTTTTTCTAAATGCCGCACGCAGAGGTGATGAGACAATATCCGATGTCTCAAGAGATGCCGAACGTGGTGTAGCGTTGACCGTCCCCGGCCAATTATTGGCCGGGGACGGCCAACTCTACAAAGGGAACAGGACGCGCTTTGAGCTCGTTAAGTGTTGGCGTAAACAGACGGCATTCAGGGGGTTCTGAAGTAGAGAGGCACGACCGTGTAGAAGGAGATGGGGTCGCTTCAGGTTGAAAAGCAGATAGAAGCAGCGCATCTGTATTCTCGGCATCAGAGTCAATATTCGATAGCGAGACCGATTCCGAGACTGCCTGCGTTCACCTGCTGGACAGGACTCAGATCTCGCTGGGCATGAATTCACCAAATCCAAGATGCACCCAGGCAGACAGAACCATAATACAACTTTGTACTAGACGTAGCCTTCTGAATTACATTATTGTTATAAATTGATACTCAAGCCGTCGTGCAAATATTTCTGCAAAACATTTATATACAATATGTTATATAAATTATTGCCGCGTGGCACGGGTACTGCGATAGGCTGAAGCCGAGTTGTTGTCTCAAGACCAGCCGGCGAGACGGTGGATCGGGAGCAGCGAGGGAGAGAACGGCCTGTCTAGGCAGATTGCTATTAAGGAGATGAGTCTGATGAGTGTGCTTGATTTCTATGGTGAGAATGTATTCAGCATCAAGACGATGCGCAGCTACCTCTCTGAGGGGGCCTATGCGTCGCTCTCAAAGACCATCTGCGAGGGGGCCTCGCTCGATCCGTCGATCGCGGACGAGGTGGCCGACGCGATGAAGACCTGGTCCATGGAGAAGGGCGCCACACACTTCACGCACTGGTTTCAGCCGCTGACGGGTGCCACAGCCGAGAAGCACGACTCGTTCGTGACTCCGGATCGTGAAGGCGGGGCGGTCTGCCAGTTCTCGGGCAAAGAGTTGGTTCAAGGCGAGCCCGATGCCTCCAGTTTCCCGTCGGGGGGGCTGCGCGCTACGTTTGAAGCGCGGGGCTACACCGGCTGGGACCCCAGCAGCCCGGCCTTTATCAAAGAGGGCGATAACGGCGCCACGCTCTGTATTCCGACCGTATTCTGCGGCTATCACGGTGAGGCGCTGGACAAGAAGGTCCCGCTGCTGCGCTCCATGGCTGCGGTATCCAAGCAGGTCTGTCGCCTCGGCAAACTGTTTGGAATTAAGGACGAAGGCAAGGCTTACGCCACCTTGGGCGCCGAGCAGGAGTACTTCCTGATCGATAAGGATTTCTACCTGGACCGTCTCGACCTGCTCCAGACCGGCCGGACCCTGTTCGGTCGCGAGCCCTCCAAGCATCAGCAGATGGACGACCACTACTTCGGTGCCATCAAGCGGCGCGTCATGGAGTTTATGTGCGACTTGGACGCCGAGCTGTGGCGCTTGGGCGTTCCGGCCCGCACCCGCCATAACGAGGTTGCGCCAGCGCAGTTCGAGCTGGCCCCGATGTTCGAGGAACTCAACCTCGCGGTCGACCACAATATGATGGTGATGGAAGTCATGCGCAATGTGGCTGACAAGCATGGGTTTGCCTGCCTGCTGCACGAGAAACCCTTCGCCGGCATCAATGGGTCCGGCAAGCACAACAACTGGGCCGTCGCGGGTCCGGATGGAAAGAACTGGCTGACACCTGGCTCCAATCCGCACGAGAACGCCAAGTTCCTGACGATGATTTGCGCATTGATCAAGGCCGTGGACGAGCACGCCGACTTGCTGCGCTCCTCCGTGCAGGGCGCGGGTAACGATCACCGCCTCGGTGCCAACGAGGCCCCCCCAGCGATTATCTCAATCTTCCTGGGCGAGCAGCTCGCGGACGTGATCGAGCAGATCGAAGCGGGCGGAGCAAAGAGTTCGAAGGATGGCGGCACGATCAAGATCGGGGTCAGCCATCTTCCCGAATTGCCGCGGGATGCCACCGACCGCAACCGGACCTCACCCTTTGCCTTCACCGGCAATAAGTTCGAATTCCGTGCCGTGGGATCCAGCCAGAGCTGTGCCGGCCCCAACATCGTGCTCAACACGATCGTCGCCGACTCACTCGACTTCATCTGCACCGAACTGGAAGCCGCCGCAGGCAAGGACTTCAATGAGGCCCTGCAGTCCGTTTTGGCGGGCATCATCACGAAGCACAAGCGCGTGCTCTTCAACGGCGACAACTACACCGCCGAATGGCACGCCGAAGCCGCGAAGCGCGGGCTGCCCAACCTACGCACGACGCCTGAAGCGCTGAATGTGATGAAGACGGAGTCGGTTGCGGCCCTCTTTGAGAAGCACGGCGTGCTTTCAAGGCCCGAACTCAACTCTCGCTACGAGGTCTATCACGAGAATTATGAGACCACGATCGGGATTGAGGTGAGCTGTGCGCTGACGATCGCAAAGACAATGATTGCACCGGCCGCCCTGGCGTACCAGGCCGAGCTGGCCGAGACGATCGAGAAGGTCAACGTGGCTGGAGCCTCGAACGAGGCCGCCAAGGGCGTACTGACGGCCGTCTGCGCAGAGACGGACAAGCTCTGCAAGGGTATTGCGGCCCTCGAGGCCGTTCAGGGTGACGCGGCCAAGTCCATCGCCGCCATGGGCGAACTTCGTGCGGCAGCGGACGAACTCGAGGGATTAGTGCCTTTCGATGCGTGGCCACTGCCGTCCTATGCGGAGATGTTGTTTATTCTCTAGTAGACGTAGACGATCGGGATTGTGAATCACGCACGACCCGCCGCCCTTCAAAGGGCTGGCGGGTCCTGCTGTCAAAAAGGGGCGGGGGCTAGGCGATGGAAGAGGACGGCGGCCAGATACACCAGCGATGGGGGCGGTTTGCGGCCAAGCAGGGCCTGTATTCCCCAGAATACGAACACGATGCCTGCGGTGTAGGCTTCCTGGCCAACGTCAACGGCAAGCCCACTCATGCGATCATTGAGCGCGGCATCGAGGTACTTAAAAACCTCCTGCACCGCGGTGCCACCGGAGCCGATACCAGCACGGGTGACGGGGCCGGGCTTCTTTTTCAACTCCCCGACAAGTTCTTTCGCCGCATGGCCCCGAGCCTGATGTCCGACCCCCTACCGCCGGCCGGCGCCTACGGAGTGGGCATGTTCTTTCTGCCGCGCGACGAGAAGCTGCGCGTGGCCTGCTGTCGTCTGGTCGAAGAGACCGTCGAATCCGAAGGCCTCACCTTCCTGGCCTGGCGCGAGGTGCCCACCGACGGCAGTGTCCTGGGCGAACAGGCGCGCGTCGATGAACCCTCCGTTATGCAGAGCTTTATTGGCAGCGACACGCTGCGTGACGATGACCTGGAGCGCAAACTCTATGTGGTCCGACGCCTGATTGAGAAGCGCGTCGAGGCGGAGTATCCCAGCGACCGCATGTTCTACGTGCCGAGTTTTTCCTGTCGCACGATCGTCTATAAGGGCCTCATGATGGCCACACAGGTGCCGGGCTACTATGCCGATCTCGGTCAGCCAGATGTGGAGTCAGCCGTGGCCGTGGTACACCAGCGCTACAGCACCAATACCTTTCCCTCCTGGCCCCTGGCCCAGCCCTTCCGCACCCTCGCGCACAACGGCGAGATCAACACGCTGCGGGGCAACTTGAATGGCATGCGCTCACGTGAGCGCAATATGACCTCAGATGTATTTGGCGATGACATGCCCAAGGTGATTCCTGTGATTCAGCCCGGCGGCAGCGACTCGGCCGCGCTGGACAACACCCTCGAGCTCCTCGTGCGCGGGGGGCGCTCAATCGACCATGCGCTGATGATGCTGGTGCCCCAGGCTTGGGGCAGCAAGTACCCCATGGGGCCAAACCTGCGCGGGTTCTTTGAATACCACGCCGGGATCATGGAGCCGTGGGATGGTCCGGCCGCCTTGGCGTTCACAGACGGACGCTTCGTGGGGGCACTGCTCGACCGCAACGGACTGCGACCGGCGCGCTATACCCTCACCAAAGACGGCTTCTTCGTCTTCGCCTCTGAGGCGGGTGTGCTGGATCTTCCCGCAGCCGACACAATCGAGCGTGGTGCGCTGCGACCAGGACAGATGCTGATGATTGATCTGGAGCACGGTCACATTCAAAAGGACGCCGAGGTCAAGACCCAACTCGCGCGACGCCAGCCTTACCGACGCTGGGTCGAGGAAAACCACCTTCTGATCCATGGCCTCTTCAACGACATGAATGCGATTGAGCCGGATCGCAAGACCCTGCTCACGCGCCAGCGCCTGTTCGGCTACACACGCGAGGACCGCACGATCATTCTGGGCGACATGGCCATGAAAGGCAAAGAGCCGGTCGGGTCAATGGGCTCCGATCAACCTCTGGCCGTCCTCTCTGAAAAGCCGCAGCTACTCTATTGGTACTTCAAGCAGCTCTTCGCCCAGATCACGAATCCGGCCATCGACTCCATACGCGAAGAGCTCGTGATGTCGCTCACGACCTTCATGGGCACCACCGACCGGATTCTGACGGAGACACCACGCCACGCGCGCCTGGTCAAGTTGCGCCATCCCATTCTTTCCGACGACGACTTGGAGCGTGTCCGCTCGTTGAAGCAGCCCGATTTCGAAGCGCTGACCATTCAGATCGGCTTCCCCGCAGGCGGTAACGGCACGGCCCTCAAAGCCGCCCTCGAACAGATCTGCTCGCTCGCCGAGAATGCCGTCATTCGCAACCATGTCCGCTTCATTGTATTGAGTGATCGCGACCTGCCCGAAGAGATGACGCCAATGCCCGCACTGCTGGCCGTATCGGCGGTCAACCAGCACCTCGTTCGCCTGGGTGCGCGAACGCCCATGAGCATCATTCTCGAAACGGGTGAGGCGCGCGAGGTCATGCACATGGCCCTCCTGCTCGGATACGGTGCCTCAGCAATCAACCCCTACCTGGCCCTCGAGATTGTGGCGGATATGGTGTTGCGCAATGAGCTTGATAAGCCCCTCAGCGTGCCGAGAGGCATGGAGAACTATGTCAACGCCCTCTGCGTCGGCTTGCTGAAGGTTATGTCGAAAATGGGCATCTCGACCCTGCGCAGCTACCGCAGCGCCCAGGTCTTCGAAGCCGTTGGCTTGAACGGCCCGCTCGTGAACACCTATTTTCCAGGTACGGCGTCGCGGATTGAAGGTATCGGACTGGACGAAATAGCGAGCGAAGCCAACGCCCGCTACAACACAGCCCATCCGACCAGCGGCTACGAAGATAACCTGCTGCCTAGCGGCGGCATGTATAAGTACCGCAACGACGGCGAGCGCCACCTCTGGTCGCCAGACGCTATCGCCCTGCTACAGCGAGCTGCGCGAGAGGAGAATTATGACTATTTCAAAGAGTACTCGCATCTGATCAACGATCAGGAAAAGCAGCAGATTACGCTGCGCGGTCTGCTCAAGTTCAAGACCGGTACCCCGATTCCACTCGAAGACGTCGAGCCGGCCAGCGACATCATGAAGCGCTTTGTCAGTGGTGCCATGTCCTTTGGTTCGATCAGCCGCGAGGCGCACGAGACACTGGCCATTGCCATGAACCGTATCGGCGGCAAGAGCAACAGCGGCGAGGGCGGCGAGGATCCCGCTCGCTTCGAACCGCTGCCCAATGGTGACAGCCGCTGTAGCGCGATCAAGCAGGTGGCCAGTGGCCGCTTCGGCGTCACATCCGGCTATCTGGCTAGCGCCAAAGAGCTACAGATCAAGATTGCGCAAGGCGCCAAGCCCGGTGAGGGCGGCCAGCTGCCGGGGCATAAGGTGAACGAAGAGATTGCCCGCGTGCGCCACTCCACGCCCGGCGTGACGTTGATCTCACCCCCGCCCCACCATGACATCTACTCGATCGAAGATATTGCCCAGCTGATCTACGATCTAAAATGCACCAACTTGGACGCGCGCGTCTCGGTCAAACTGGTCTCCGAGGTCGGCGTTGGAACGATCGCCGCTGGCGTGGCCAAGGCGCATGCCGACATGATCCTGATCAGCGGGTACGACGGCGGCACCGGTGCCTCGCCCCTCTCCTCAATCAAGCACGCTGGTATGCCCTGGGAGCTGGGCCTCTCCGAGACCCAGCAAACCCTCGTCCTGAACGGCCTGCGCAGCCGCGTGCGGCTCCAGACCGATGGCCAGATGCGGACCGGACGCGATATCGTGATCGCAGCCATGCTCGGCGCCGAAGAGTACGGCTTTGCTACCAGCGCACTGGTGGTGTGCGGCTGCATTATGATGCGCAAGTGCCACAGCAATACCTGCCCCGTCGGCGTGGCGACGCAAGATCCCGAGTTGCGCAAACTCTACACCGGCAAGCCGGAACATGTGGTGACCTACATGCGTATGCTGGCCGAGTCCGCTCGCGAGCTGATGGCCGAGCTGGGTTTCCGCACCATTGATGAGATGATCGGCCGCTCCGACTGCCTTGAGATGAATGAAGCTATCGACTTCTGGAAAGCGCGCGGGATTGACTACTCCCGCATTCTGCATCGGCCCGAGGCCCCCAACAGCGAGGTGCGCTGCACCATCCAGCAGGACCATGGGGTTGAGGGTGCCCTCGATCTGGAGTTGATGCCCCGCCTGAAGGAAGCGATTGAGAAGAAGATGCCGATCCACATCAAGCTGCCCATTCGTAACGTTAACCGAACGGTCGGCACGATCATTTCCGGCAAGATTGCCAAGCGCTACGGTGACGCCGGCCTGCCCGAGGACACGATCACGCTGGAGTTTAAGGGCGCGGCAGGCCAAAGCTTCGGGGCCTTCTGCTGCAAAGGCATGACCCTGATTCTGGAGGGCGAGGCCAACGACTACCTTGGTAAGGGCCTCTCCGGCGCACGCATTATCGTGAAGCCGGAGCCCGACTGCGGATTCATACCCGCCGACAACATTATTGCCGGCAACGTCCTCTTGTACGGCGCCACCAGCGGCGAGATCTATGTCAACGGCCAGGTCGGCGAGCGGTTTGCCATTCGCAACAGTGGTGCCCACGCTGTGGTCGAGGGGGTTGGCGACCACGCCTGCGAGTACATGACCGGTGGACGGGTGGTTATTCTAGGACGTACCGGCGTTAACTTCGGGGCCGGCATGAGCGGCGGCATCGCCTACGTCCTAGATGAAGACGGCATGTTTGATAACAACTGCAACTTGGACATGATTGACCTCGAGCGCGTGGAGTTTGAGGCCGATATTGCCGAGCTTTATGGCCTGATCGAAGGCCACGTCACTCATACCGGCAGCGCTCTGGGCTGCAAGATCCTGGAGGAGTGGGAGCACTACAAACGGCAATTTGTTAAGGTCTTTCCAACGGAGTATCGCCGCGTGCTCGGCCAGATGATGCAGGATGACGAGGCCACTGAACGGGAAGAGAAGGTGTTTGAGTAATGGGAAAAGAACGCGGATTTATGGAGCATGAGCGGCTCGACCCCGGCTATAGGCCCATCGAGGAACGCGTCGAGGACTACGGGGCCGTCGAACGTCAGCTTACGGATAAGCAGCTCGTGGTGCAGGCCACACGCTGTATGGACTGTGGTGTGCCTTTTTGCTGCACCACGGGCTGTCCGCTCGCCAACGTGATTCCAGAGTTCAATGATTTGGTCTACCAAGAGCGCTGGCCCGAGGCGCTTGACATGCTGCTCCTGACCAATCCTTTCCCCGAATTTACCGGCCGGATTTGCCCCGCGCCCTGCGAGACCTCTTGTGTCCTGGGGATCAACAAGGAACCCGTCGCCATCCGGCAGATTGAGGTCTCGATCGTTGAGAATGCCTTCCGCCGCGGTGTCTTGAAAGCCAATCCCCCGCCCCAGCGACATGAGGCCCGCATCGCCGTGGTCGGTTCCGGTCCGGCCGGCCTGGGTGTAGCCGACGTCCTCAACCGGTACGGCTACAACGTCGTCGTCTACGAGAAGAATAGGAACCCGGGCGGGTTGCTGCGCTACGGCATTCCGGATTTCAAGCTAGAGAAATGGGTGGTCGAGCGGCGCATCCAGCTCATGCAGGATGAAGGCGTGGTTTTTGAAACCGGTGTCGAGATCGGGCGCGACCTCTCCTCACATTACTTGCGCGACCGGTTCGATGCAATCGTTCTCACCGGCGGGGCCGAACAGCCGCGTGATCTGCCTATCCCCGGCCGCGATCTGAAGGGCATTCACTTCGCAATGGATTTTCTGACCCAGCAGAACCAGCGTAACGGAGGTGAGACCGTCACCCAGACCGAGATCAGCGCCAAGGGTAAACATGTGGTCGTCATCGGCGGTGGTGACACCGGGTCCGACTGTGTCGGCACATCCAACCGGCAGGGTGCCCTGAGTGTGACCCAGTTGGAGATCATGCCCGAACCGGCTGGCGAGCGTCCGCCCGAGACCCCGTGGCCGCTCTGGCCCGCCAGTCGCCGTGACTCCAGCAGCCACCGCGAAGGCTGTGAACGGCGCTGGTCCGTACAGACCGAATTCTTTGAAGGCACCGACGACCACGTCAGTCAGCTCAAATGCTGCGAGGTCGAATGGGTCACTCCCAAGGATGGCGGCCGCCCGTCGCCGAGAAAGGTCAAAGGCTCCGATTTTCTCCTTCCGGCCGATCTTGTGCTGCTCTCGATGGGCTTCGTAGGCCCGGGACCCAACCGACTGGTGGATGACTTGGAATTGAAGCTCGATCCGCGCGGCATGATCCAGCGTGACGCTGACCACAAAACCAGCCACCCCCGCGTCTTCGTGGCCGGTGACATGACCCACGGTGCCAGCCTAGTCGTACGCGCCATCAACGACGGATGCGAAACCGCCCGGAGCGTGGTCCAGTGGCTCGAATCGAAAGAGGCCCAACCCACGACTTGACAATTCCGCCATGACGCGTACATTACGCGAGTCTTTTCTACGGGCCAGCGAAGCTCCCCACGGGCTGTGCACAGCCGAAGAAATAGGCCAACATAGCTCAGTTGGTAGAGCATCCCGCATGTGCGGGAAGGTCGTCTGACACGGGCTACGTTGACCGAACAATAGCATGGGCCAACATAGCTCAGTTGGTAGAGCAGCTCACTCGTAATGAGCAGGTCGTCGGTTCGATTCCGACTGTTGGCTCCACAGGCCCTAAGTTAATGGCGGATTCCGGTTATATCTACATTCTCCAGAGCGAGAGTGGCGATCACCAGTACATCGGAAGCTGCCTAGATCCTGATCGACGCCTCGCCGAGCATATGAGCGGCCACGTCAAGGCTACCGCAGGCAAGGGCCCATGGCGACGAGTTGGCCTGCTTCAGTTCCCCACCGCGACCTTGGCACGCAAGGCGGAACACTGGCTCAAGCGGCTTCGGAGACGAGAGTACACAGAGATGATCCTCGCTGGCACCTTCGAATGGCCAGAGAGGTTTGGCGCCGTTATACCATCCCGCCGCGTGTAGACTGTTCACAGGAGTTCGGCCGTACCTACTTGGCATCAAACGTAGCACCTTCTGAGCGCGCCAACGTTTGGGACGCAGGAACGATCAGGTGGCCCGTGACTTCGACACATCGTCGCTTCCATGGACGACTGGTTTCGCGCTGGGCCTGAAGTCGGCGCAGGGCCTGACGCGCCATGCCGCCAAACGGCTGGCGATAGGTAGGAATGCCCGCGCCCACGGCTTCGTCCAGTCCGTCAATACCGTAGACCTGCCATGATGTGCCCAGCATCGACTTGACTCGTAAAGCCAGCGTATCATTCACGCATAGCACGGCACGCGTGCCGCGACGCGCGACGGGAAACCACTCGTGCCGTGCAGCGGCCAAGACCTCCACTGTATTGCCCTTCCAGGGGACACGAACGATCTGGTGGGTCAGCCCTCCATCGCGGCAGGTCTCGGTGAAGGCCTGCTCGCGAAGCCGGTCGCTGTCGGCATTCAGGCCCGCGTGGCTGACAAAGATAAAATCGGTGAATCCAGACTGACGGGCGTGGGTCATCAGCGTGGTGATAGCGTCGCGGTTGTCCATGCCGACAAAGTCAACCCGCGGTCCGGGCAGCATGCGGTCGATAAAGACGACATTGACCCCCAGGACCCGCACCCGTTCAAACAGGTCGCTAGCCGTCGAGGCCCCCCCCGGCCAGACCACAAAATTAGCGATTCCTTCGCGCACCAGATGCGCCGCCGCGTGGCGTTCGCGCTCGACGTCGCCGTCGGTCAGCTTCAGGATCAGGAACGCGCCGATCCGCGTCAGCGCGGCCTCGAGCGACTGCACGAATTCCTGGGCGAAGGGGTCACGCACGGCGCTTAGCAGGGCGACATATTTGATCGGATTGGGGTTGCCGCGGACCTGATCGGAGACGCGCGTCCCGCTGCCCTGCACGCGCTTCAGCACGCCGCGATGTTCGAGTTCGGCATAGGCCCGTCGGACCGTGACGCGACTGGTACCACTGCGTTCAGCCAGCTCGCGCTCGGGGGGCAACACATCGCCGGGCGCGTAATGTCCGTCGAGAATGGCGGCGAAAATATCATCGCACAGGCGCTGTGTTCGTGATGGGGTCGCGGTCATGTCGTCGGGTTGTTCTTGTGGAGCTACGGGTTACGCCTCGGGATCGATTCCGAATAGCGGCAAGAGGGCGGGCAGTTGTGAGAAGTCCGGCACGATAACATCGGCACCGGCCCGGATCAAGCGGGCGCGCTTGGTGGGGCATCCGCCATAACGGCGCACTTCGTCACTGGCAACGCCCACACAGAATCCGCCGCTCCGCCGGGTCTCGCGCATCTCGACGGGCCCGTCGCCGAAGGTCACGAGCGTGGCCGCCGCATCGCTACCCACGCTTTGCAGTATCCGGTCGAGCACGTCTCGCTTGGCTTCGCGGGTAATGTCACCGACGGCACCGTAGATGCCACCGCCGAAGAGGTCGGCGTATCCAAGCGCCTCAGCCTCTGCATGAACGTCCGCCTCATCCGTTCCACTGGCCAGGTAGAGCTTTACGCCGTTGCGATGCAGGACATGCAATAGGGCGACGGCATTCTTAATCGTGAAGTCTTCGATACCCAGTTCGTGGCGCTGCAGCTTGACTAAGCGAAGGTTGACCTGCTCCATCAGAGCGTCGTTGTAGACCTTCTTATAGTCCTCTGAACGCAGAATCTCGTCGTACGGGACGCACCCGAACTCGCGGACCATGCGGGTCAGTCCCCCCATCTGCACGAGGGTCTGCACACCGGTCGACTTGTCGATGTAGTCCCGCACGCGGGCGAGCACCTGTCCATAGAGCGATTCGTCGGCACTGTCGAAGCGCGGGCCCAGAATGGTGCGAACCATCATGGGCTCCATGACGGCCTCCCAGCCCTGGCGCAGTGACGAGATGGTCCCGTCATGATCGAAGATGGCGTGGGTTATACGAAGGTTCGGGCGCAACGCTGTTGCGATCTCGATTTCGGTTGCGGGAATGAAGACCGCGCCGCGCGGGTCGTCGGCGAGCTCAGGGTTGAAGACGTAATCTGGCGCGCGGCCGGCCTCCAGGATTTCGTCCGCCGTGGCGAAGCCAGTCTGGCGCAGCTTGCGCACGGCAACGCCAGCGGTGAAACCACCCAACTCGGCCGCGACGGCCGGCGGCTGGCCCGCGGCCAGCGCCAGCGCAATACCGGCCAGGGCGGCGTCACCAGCGCCCACGCTGTCGACGGCATCCAGCACCTGCAAGCCGGGAATCTCGCATAGACCGGTCTCATCGAAGACCACGCAACCGCGGGCACCGCGCGTGACAAACACGGGGCGCTGCCAGCGGCGATAGATCGTCTCGGCCGCGCGGACCGCTTCGTCACGCAGGACCAGAGCATCCGGTGCACGCTCAATGCCGATCAACCGCGCCGCTTCGTGATCGTTGAGCTTGAGGCAGGCACCAGGATAGGCGTCGCCATGATGCCGGCTGTCCACCAGGAACGGGATGGTGGGATGGCGCTCGATCAAGGCATTGAGCATCGCACGGAACGACTCCGTATGGATCCCGGCCCGGACCTGTTGATTCACGATCACCAGATCGATCTCGGGTAAAGCCGCTTCCACATCCGCGATGAGGGTCTGCGCATCGGCGTCGGAGAGGGTATTGAAATTCCCGAAATCAAGACGCTGGGTCTCTTCGTCCGCAACGTGGGGTTTCACATAAGCCAGCGTCGACCACCCATCGGCAATGGTGCGCATGCCACTGGCCTCAATGCCGTCAGCTTCCAGGAGCCGCATCATTTCGCGGCCCCATGGATCGTCACCCACCGCCCCAAAGGCGCGCACCGTGCCGCGCCCCGTTGCGCGACAGTTGGCCGCCACGTTTCCGGCGCCACCGAGCGAACAGCGGCAGTGCGCGACCGGCAGCGTCATGTGTCCCGTTTCGAGCGACACTTCGGATGCTGCAGGATCGACGAACCAGTATACATCCAGACAGAAATCGCCGACCACGGCCAGGCGCACGCGTGGCAGTTCATCCACCAAGGCATACAGTGCTTCACATGCTATCATTGACAGCTCTCCTCGTTCGGGGCTACTTTGCCCATTGGTATTACAACATAAGACCATTTACCATGATCGGTAGCCGCGGTCAAGTGTGGGGAAGGCCGTCGGCAGATAAACACCCACGGGAGCATACGCCGTGACATCAAGAGAACGTGTCCATGCCGCGCTGCGGCGCGAGCCCGTCGACCGGGTGCCCATCTTCATGTGGTATCACCCTGGAACCGTCCAGCGCCTGGCCGAGGCGCTCGAACTTCCGTCTGCGCAGCTCTCGGAAGCGCTGGGCGATGATATACGCCAAAGCTGGGTGGGCAACAACAGCGCCATGGAGGGGACGCGCCTGGCCAAGGACGGCAACCGCTTCACCGATCCATGGGGCATCGAGTGGGTCAAAGCGGGACCGTTCAATGAGATTGCGCGGCCCCCCCTGTGCGGTGCCACATCGGCCGAGATCGAAGCCTACGCCTACCCAACCGACCAGATCGAGACGCTGGTCATGCGGATGGAGGAGGTGGTTGCGTCCGGGAACGAGTGGTTCCTCGGCTGTGATGTCTCGCCGTGCGTATTTGAGATGGTGAATCGTGTGCGCGGCATGGAGGACGCCATCATGGACCTTGCTGCGGAGCCGGAGCAGGCCGCGCTCATGCTCGGCCGCGCTGCTGAGTTCTCGGTACGCTTGGCTGAAGTGGCACTCTCGCGCTACGCCGTCGACTGGCTGTGGACCGGTGATGACGTAGGGGGACAGGACAGCATGATCATGAGTCCGGCCTGTTGGCGTGAGCTGATTGGGCCGCAACTGCAACGCGTGGTCGACGTGGGGCGGACACACGGCGTGTGGGTCGCCTATCATTCGTGCGGCAGCATTCGGCCGATCATTCCGGATCTAATTGAGATGGGGGTGGACGTCCTGAACCCGATCCAGTGCAACTGTCCTGGCATGGACCCATTGGAGCTGAAGCGTGAATTCGGTGCGGACCTGGCTTTCATGGGTGGGGTCGATACGCAGGAGATCCTTCCGCGCGGTAGCGCAGACGACGTCTACCGCGCCACGCGCCGGTTGGTGGACGGCATGACCACAGGGGGGGGTGGCTACATTCTGGCTGCGTCACATACCGTGCCGCCCGAAACACCGCTCGCGAACATTTTTGCGATGTATGATGCAGCCGGGTTGTCGCGCCAAGCGATCATGGACGCCGCCGCGATGGTTCGGGCACGTCCGCTGGCGTAGGCATCGGTGCTGATCGCCCTCTGTCTTCCCTGCGGTCCGTCCGATCATCCCGGACCGGGCGACACCTAACGCTGCTCGTGCACCTTCTCGGGGTCCACGCCCGCTTCTTCGATGCTCACAGCACGGAACGGCGGACGGGCAAATCGTTCTGTCGGGACCTTGCCGATAGGATTGAGTCGATAGGTGTCCTCGCCGCGACAGAGATACGCCTTGAAGTTAGGATTGACGCTCAAATCGTTCTCCACCTCGGTCGACGAGTAGCGGATCGTGAATCCGGCGCGTCGCCGCGACGACGGGTTCGCCGGTGACCCGTGCACAGCACGGTCATCATGCAGCGACGCTTGGCCAGCCTTCAGGCATAGGGAGACGGCCGTGTCTTCCGCAAAGGTGCCATGCTCAAGCTCCAGGGAGAGCACGGAGTCTGTCTCCGCCGACCGGCGGTGCTTGATGAGGCCAGCCTTGTGCGAGCCAGGGATGATCTGCATAGCACCATTTTCTTCGTCCGCATCATCGAACGCTAGCCACACGGTCACGCTGTGCTGTGGATGCATGGGCCAGTAGTAAGCATCCTGATGCCACCCTACCGTGGCCATGGCATGGGGCTCCTTGACAAAGAAACTGCTGGCCCAACAGTAGAAATTGGGCCCAAGAATGCCCTCCACGAGATCGTGCACCTGCGGATTCATGACGATATCGTAGAGATAGCGGCTCGTCTCGTGCCATTCCCGAATATCCTTGGACGTCTCGCCCGGCTGCAGGAGTGCCAGCAAGCGGGGCAGCTCGGTATTCAATGCATCCATGTCGTCGCGGGAATAGATCGCGGGCAAACCCAACAGGTACCCCTGTTCACTGAAGAACTGCTTCTGACTCTCTGAAAGTGTCACGCCCCTTGTTGCCGTCATTGCCTGCCTCCCGTGGAAATCGCGTCGGTCATACGTTTGTCCTTTTGATCATGAGTCAGCACGGTTGGGCTCTTCTGCCTAATCCTGCGTTCTTGTCAATATCAGGGCTCTTACGGGGCGCATGAAAGCGCTCCATAGCATCAAACACAAGCACTTTCGTGCCATCAAGAGAACAATTGGCTGGAAGAATCCAATCCAATCTATATTGTATCAAGTGTTCATTTGGGAGCAGGCATCATGATTTGAACCCCGCCGTAGCCCATTGCTCTTGTTCTGGTTGGTCGGATGAGGGGAATGAAAGCAGCAGGGGAGAGGCTCGATCAGTGTCCTTCTGTGCGACGGATTTTTTCCGGCTCCCATGTGCCCGGCTTGTGACATGAACTGACAGTGTGAACCCACCAGGACAAATGGGACAATCAGGAAGAGACCATGCATACTCCAACGGATAGCCTGTACTGGATCGAGGCTCAGGATTTCTCGCTATCGAATTTTGCGCGGCAGGAGGGGAAAACCGCAGACATCAGCATGATCGAGGATGCGGTGTTGGCGAGCCAGGGACGTCTCGTGACGCGGTTCCAGCAGCCGGGGCAATTCCTGGAGTATGCGTTCCGCGAAGACCGCGATGGCCTATGGCCTTACCAGGTGTGGCTACGCTACGCCTCGCCCTGTCCCGGCACCCGCCTGCCGATCACGCTCAACGGTCATCCGGTCGACGCCTCGCTGCTCCCTGCCAGCGGCGACTTCCACACGAAGTTCCGGTGGGAGAAGGTGGCCATGATCGAGGTGGCCAAAGGCAATCATGCCTTGCGGATGACGATCGAGACCGGCGTGATTCACCCCGACGTGCTGGTCCTGACTCCCACGGATGAACCCATCACGTCCGGTGCCTGCGAGCGCAAGATTCTGGATGGCGCGGCCACGATTGAGGTCGCGGTCAGTCGCGAGCATACGAGCGTAGACCGGCTGTGGATGGAAATCGAGCGCAACGGCGTCCCGCTGGGCGGCCTGGGCACCGGCAAGGTCGAGCTATGCCAGGACGGTGGTCTTGCGAACGCGAGCATCAACAATAATCAGGACGCCCCGATGACGACACTGCCCGGCAGTTTCTTTGTGGCGCGGGAAGTGGATGCCTCGGGAAACGCCACGGTGCGCCTTCTGGAGAAGGGGCGCTCACCCCTACCTGAAATCAAGAACCTGACCTATCACGGCTGCTACCCGTTCGCCGAAGTACGCTATGAGGATACCGCCCTGCAAACGCAGCTGACTTTGGAGGCCTTCTCCCCCATGGTGCCGTACAACGTTCCGGACTCCACGGTGCCTGCAGCCTGTTTCCGTTTCAAGGCGCACAACCCGGGTCTTTCAGCGCTGACGCTGACCCTCGGCTTCTCCTGGGAGAACCTGATCGGCTGCGGCGGTGTAGGCTTGAAACCGGAGTACGGCCCCGGCGCGGCGATACGTGTCGAAGGCAAGAATTATTGGGTCTGGAATGACCGGACCGGTAACAATCAGGAGACCTGCCAAACGGACCAAGGCACCGGATTGCGCTTTGTGAGCTCGCCATGCGCCTACGATTCCAGTGCGGGCGAATACGTCGTGCTGTGTGCGCATGACAAGGCGGTGCGAACGGCGGTAACCACCTCCTACAACGTTGAGGCTGATATCGCAGCACTGCTGGAGGACCTGCGATGGATGGCAGCATCTGTGCCGGAAACGTTGCTGCAAACGCCGGGCGAGGAAGGCACGCGACACCCGGCCGGCATCGTGTGGGCGGATGTAACGCTCGCGCCTGGTGACACGCAGGCCGTGACATTTGTACTGGCATGGCATTTCCCACACGCGCGAGATCGCTTCGGTGAGGATGGCGGCGTCCAGTACACGCAGCGCTTCCCTGATGCGACGTCCGTGGCCGACTACGTGTTGCGTGAGCGTGAGCGGTTGGCCGCCCATGAGGCCTCGACGACCAAGAGCGCCCCATTGTCGAAGCGGACCGTTCCCGCCGCCAGATCCTCCACATCGAACAGCTCATTCTCCCGGCGCACCTTCTGCGCGGCAATGTGGTTGTAGGTGCCCGCCATCGCATAGACGGGACGAGGGTGCCCCATCAACCAGAGCGCCAGGTCCAGACGATGCACACCGAGATCGATCAAGGCACCGCCCCCCGATAATTCCTTCTGCCCGAACCAGCCGCCGAACTTCGGCAGGCCGCGACGACGGTGCCACACCGTTCGCCCAAAGTAGACATCGCCAAGCACACCAGCCTCGACCTGCTGCTTCAACGCCCAGGATTGATCCGTGAATCGGAACGAGAAGTTCACCATCAGCCGTTTCTGCGCCCGTTTGGCGGCGGCAACCATTTGCCTCCCCTCGCTGGCGTTCAAGGCGATCGGCTTCTCGCAGAGCACGTGACACCCCGCCTCCAGCGCCGCCAGAGTCAGGGGGTAATGAAACTTGTTGGGTGTGGCCACACTGACGATATCGAGCTTCTCCTTGCGTAGCATCTCAAGCGGATCGGTATAGCGCAGGGCCACACCCAAGACCTCGGCACGCTCGTCCAACAGGGCTGCATTGGCGTCTGCGACCGCCACAACGTCGGCCCGTGGATGGTCCTTGTACCTCAGGACATGCCCCCGCCCGGCCCCCAGCCCAATGACCCCCACACGAAGATTCCGTTCACTGCTCATGATTGCTCCCCTCCTCCCGCACTCATCATCTCTACCATCTAAGATCTAAGATCTCGCCGCAAGCGCGGCCGACATAAGCCGACGGCGTCTCCTCTACCGTTTACGTCGGGTGGCCTTGACGGGCTTGACCACGGATTCGCGTGGTTCGGCGTAGTCGCAGGAATCAGAAAGTTGTACCGTGGCGGCGGCCCAGCGGACGGCGTTGCGCAGCACCGTCTGCACATTGACATCCTTGAAGGTTGGGTAGGTCTCGTGCCCAGGACTGAAGTAGAAGACTCGACCATGGCCGCGATTGAAGCAACACCCGCTGCGAAAGACTTCGCCGCCCTGGAACCAGCTCAGGAAGATCAGTTGATCGGGTTCGGGAATGTCGAATCGCTCACCATACATCTCTGACTCAGGCAACTCAAAACAGTCACCGATGCCCTGTGTAATAGGATGGCTCGGTGCAATATTCCACAGGCGCTCCCGCTCGCCAATGTCACGCCACGTGAGCGAGCAATTCGTCCCCATCAGCAGTTTGAATGGCTTGCTGAAGTGCGCCGAGTGGATGGCGATGAATCCCATACCCTCCAGCACGCGGGTCTGAACCCGTTTGGCTATCTCATCCGTCACGTCGCCGTGCGCACAATGGCCCCACCATAGCAGGACGTCCGTGCGGTCCAGCACCGCTTGCGTCAGGCCATGCTCGGGCTCATCCAGGGTGGCCGTACACACCTTCATGTCGCGCTGCTCAGCCAGGGGCGCCGCGATGGCATGGTGAATCCCCTGGGGGTAATGCTTGAGCACCGCTTGCTTGTCGGCACGCTTCTCGTGCCGAAACTCGTTCCATACTGTTACGCGAATCTTCCTGGCCATGGTCATCTCCTTGTGTCGCACACGCGTTGTCGTGACGGGGCCGCCGCGCGGCACGGCGCCTTCCGCACTGTCTGGCGCTATGGTGCGCCAGATCGGATCTCTTCGGCGATGGCAAACACTGGCACTCGTCCGATATAACTAGGATATAACCGTGATTCCAGCGCGGGGTGAGGCCGCACCCCCTGAGTCCACCCCGCTTCTTTCATAAAACAGCATGATCATCATATCTTTCTCGCCTGTTCACACATTATAGCACACCGACGTGAGACTCGACACAGAGGGCTCTCTCAGGTATAAGCCCCTGAGATTGGGACATAACCCGTCTTGATGTGGGCACAAGGGACGACAATGAATGAACGCATGTTCCGCGCCGAGGCGGCATCGATCCTGAGTGATCAGATCGAACGCCTTCAATCGGACACATACCGCCTGCGCGTCCCCGCTACGGCCGTGCTGATGCGCCGCGAAAAGGGCCGCCATTTTCACATCGTTCCGGAGTTGGTCGTCCAGTTGGAGGGACAAGCTGTGCTGGAGTTGCCCGATGGACGGCTCACGCTCGACAAGGGTGATATCTGTCTGATTCCCAGAGGGGTGCCGCATCGTGAACGCGTTGTGTCACGGCGCGGCGCGTTTCGCAATCTGGTTGGGATTCCGGTCCAGAGCGCCGTATGCTTCCACGTCGGTGTGGCGGGCCCGGACGACGGGCCTGCCGTCGAGCCCGGTCTCTGCCAGCCGCTACCGGACGCACAACGGGTCTTCGCGTTTGCCGACGACATTGCTACGCTCTACCGCTCACGATCAGTAGCGGCGCAGGCCACCACACGCGGGTTGCTCCTCGCCATGCTGGGCACACTGGTTTTGGGACTGACATCGCCAGCCAGTAACCCCGTCTGTGAGCACTTCAAGGTTTCGCAGTGCCGACAGCTGATGGGATCACACCTGGGCGACCCCGCATTAAGCGTAAAGTACCTCGCCGCCAGGCTGCACTGTTCGGCCGACTATCTCTCGCACCTCTTCCACGCCAACACCGGCACGCGGCTTTCGGCCTCCATCAATCTGCAGCGCATCAATCAGGCGCAGTATCTTCTCAAGCAGTCCAGCATGAACGTGGCTGAGATCGGTCATTCGTGCGGCTACGCAGACCCCTCCTATTTTGCACGCGTCTTCAGGAGATTAACGGGCTGCACGCCACTGGCCTTTCGCAGAAATGCAGCACTGTGGAACGCCTTCGCCCAGCCCGAGTGCAACAGTTGAGCGAGTTGGTGAAAGGACCCGGCCATCAAGTTCGTGTTCGATCCGCAGCGAATGATCGCGGCCTAGGCGTAGTGCGACCAGAATGTTTCGCCCATGGGATGCTGGCGCTCTTCCCAGGCATCCCTGAATACGGCCAACTGGTCGCGCAGTGACGCAATGCGGGCCGCCTGCGCCGGATCGGCGGCCAGGTTGTTGAGCTCGTTCGGGTCGTCGACGAGATCGAAGAGCTGTGTGCTTCGACTGGTTGCCAACCGGCATTCGATCAGCTTGTAACGACCATCCTTGACGCTGCGCATGGTGTCGGTGTAGGCAAAATAGAGTGAGTCGCGATGTACCACCGCGTTGTTTCGGATGGAGGGAAGCAGGCTCTGGCCCTCCACGCTTGACGGGACAGCAATCTCAACGAGGTCACACAGGGTCGGAAAGATGTCGAGCAGGTAGGCATAGGTGTCGCGCTGCTCGCCCTTCGGAATCCCGGGACCGGCAAAGATCAAGGGAACACGAATGCTGTGCTCATAGTGGTTCTGCTTCCCAAAGAGTCCATGTTGGCCCACCGCCAGTCCGTTATCGCCGGCAAAGACAAAGATCGTGCGGTCGAGCTCGCCGCGGGCCTCCACCGCATTGATGACTCTGCCGATCTCATGATCGAGATGTGTGATCATGGCGTAGTACTCGGCCAGGTGACGCCGCACAAGGGCTGGCGTGCGCGGATAGGGCGCGAGGACTTCGTCCCGGATGGTCCGTATGCCGAGATCGAAGGGGTGCTCATCCATGTAGTTGGCCGGCAAGGTCAAACGATCGGGGTCGTAGAGCTTCAGGAACGCCTCCGGCATGGATCGTGGATCGTGCGGGGCCATGAAAGAGATGTACATAAAGAAGGGGGCATCTGCGGTATAGGTTTCGAGGAACCTGACGGAAGCATCGCTAAAGAGCTCGGACGAGTGCTTGCCCGGCGTCAGGTGATCGGTGATGAGGGGTGTGGCCTTGTTGGAGGCGGAGGGATTGGCTATCCAGTTCCGGGCCAGGTTGTACTGGCCGGTCGGATCAAAATGGCAGGCCGGCACGTTCCAGTGATCCCACATGCCGCCAAAAAAGATCTCATCACCATCGCTGAAGCTGCGCGCGAAGGCCGCCGGGCCATTGTGCCATTTCCCGGTCCCAAAGGTCCGGTAGCCCGCCGCCTGCAGAGACTCTCCGAGCGTGATGTGCGTAGCGGGAATGGATTGTCCCTCCCCCGCCAGATGGAAGAGCGTGCGGCCGGTATGCAGCATGGCGCGGCTGGGCATACAGACCGCCCCGCTGGTGCCGCTGGGTATATGGGCCTGCCTGAAGGTCGTCCCCATGCCGACCAATCGGTCGATATGGGGCGTCTTGATTTCGCTATTGCCCAATGCCGCAATCGTGTCGAAGCGTTGGTCGTCGGTAAAGAAGAAGACAATATTGATCGATGACATAGACCCTCATCCCTGTGCAGCACCGGGCCGACTTCAGCGGCCGGATACCTCTTGGATAGTAGTCCCGCTAAATGGCAGCGCAAGACCCAAAATCAAGAAGGACGAGTGCGCGAGGTGTGCCCCCCCGTATCGCATTGGCGCTCGTTCTACAGAAGCATCCGGACCTCAGTCCGTGAGCCTCAACCTGGCCGACGTGTGTCAGGCACCGGCCTCCTCCATAGCAATGGCGGTCCACTCCCAGAGGCGTTGTGGTTCGTAGCGGACCGTAGAGATATCCTTCATGATGAGCTCAATGTGGCACTGGCCATCGGCCTGGTCGAGGAAAGCCCGAATGTCCTGCCGTGCCCGGTCGGGATGCCAGGTGTCGGTAGCCAATATGGCCGGGCTCGGCTTGCGGCTGATCACGTAGTCTGCCCCAATCTCCTCCACGGCGCGCTGACTGTTACACCAGGGGCTGACGGAGATCTTACGTAGATTGGGGATACGGCGCATGAGATCGATCTTGCCGTCGAGGGGCTCGCAGCAGCCATAATAGGTTGCGCCCCAGCGGGCCAACCAGCGCAGGTCATGCTCGATCGCGAACTCCCAATGCATCTGCGGAGAGACTTCAGAGAATATCTGCGCATTGGAGCAGCCCCACATGTTGTGCGGCTTGATATGGTCGGCGTCGCAACCATCGCCGGGCAGTTCACTACTATAGCCGTAGCCGCCCGAACCAATGCGTACATTGGCGGCATTGAGATCGAGCAACTTCAGGTCCGTGAACTGGTCCAGCTGGAGCATCCACGCCTCCACCATGCGCTCGACCGCCGCATGCACAAAGTCGGGGCGGTCAATCATGTCCATCATCGCGGCCTCGATGCCGTACCAGCGAATCAGATAGTCCCACGGGGTAAACCAGATGTGAGACTGGCCGACCTTCTTCACAGGCAGGATGCCGTCGTACACATCGCTCATCACCTCGTAGCGGTAGGCTGTTTCCGCTTCGTTGTGAATGACCTTCGGCATCTGGATCTTCTCGAGGTCGGCTTCGTCTTTGATCTGGACCTTGAAGTGTCGCGAGACGACCGTGCTACTTTCGTCCGTCTTCACAATATCAACGTCTTCAATGATGCCGAAGTCGGCGCCGTGCACCGCGAGAGGACAGGGCCGGTAGCTATCAACCACCATGTCGCCCGGCAGATGGTGCCACTGGTAGAGTTCACGCCGCAGTGCCGCCTCTTGATCGCGTGCCCAGGGGTGCGTGCAGTGCAGCGTCAATTCGTCGTCGACATTCATCTCGTTCCAGCAGATCTCGTTGACCCAAACCATCGGCCGCTCAGATTTAAGTTCATTGAGGGTCGTCCAGAGGCGAGCCTTCTCGGCATGCACCGGCAGCGCCGCGATTTCCGCCAGCCGTGAGGCCAACTCGCGCAGCTGCGCCTTGTCTTCACTGCCTATCTCGATGGCATCCGCCCCTGAAGGCGCTTCGTGGTGGCTGGAACTATATGACATGGCACTCTCCTCTTATCTCCCGTGATGATGTCATACATCGATCAGATCGGTACATGTAGAATACGACTATTCGTATGTATCCAAATGACGTGCGACCACTCTATACATAGGTGTATTAAAACTATATTGTGTTGATATAGAGGAGGCGGATAGTGCGTTATAGCATTAATAATACTTGCATACAGCGATGGTCACGCCATAGTCATCGGCATGGCGCAGCATGAACGAGTTTCGGATGGCGATCGCCACTGGCGGGAGTTTGAGGACATCGACATTCTGTCGATGTTACACGTGCATCTTCTCTGTGCCTATCGCATGACGCTGGGGCCGGAATGGTCTCGTCGCGACGTGCTCGACGCCAAGAACCGCCTCTACTATGTTCTGGATGGAGGCGGTGAGATGATCTGCGGAGGCCAGAAGACGGCTCTGTTACCCGGCCACCTCTACCTTATTCCTTCCGGAGCGCGACGCACCTACGGTTGCGAGAGGCGTCTTGAACTTTACTGGAGTCATTTCACGATGCGACTGCATTCCGGGCGGGACGTTTTTGAGGGGGCTGACAACGCCCTGGAACTCCAGCCCACAAATCCGGCCAAGGTTGCCCGTCAATTCAAGGAGATGGCAGCTAGTTTTGAAGACAACGCCGCCGCAACGGTTTTGTCACGCTCGGGGATTCTGATGCAGCTCGTGGCGCCATTTCTCAATGCCGTCGACCCGCTCGACCTACAGCGTCGCCTTTCTGCGATGCTGCCTTTCCAGTCCCTGCTGACTGAGATAGAGGCACACTGCCATGCGCCGGTTGATATCCCTCGCCTGGCAGCGAGCATAGGCATGAGCGCCTCGCACTTCACCCGACGCTTTACCGAAGCCCTGGGTGTCTCCCCCGGTCGCTACATCCTGCGACGTCGAATCGAGGAGGCACAGCTTCGGCTGGTGCAGGGCGATGAGAAGCTCGAAACGATTGGCATCGCACTCGGCTTCTGCGACGGGTTCCATTTCTCCCGTACCTTCAAGAAGCTGACCGGTATCTCCCCCAGTCACTATCGCGCCATGGTGAGGCAGCCGTAGGGCGATCGGCGGCAGGCGACATGCCTCAGAAGCTGGTGAATATGAGCCCGGAAGGTGATAGCGCCGCCATCTACGTTGCATGGGAAATAGTCCCGTAAATTCACGATGCCTCGCTTGACATGGCGTTGGCTTCCTGCTAGCACATGGCCCCGCGTCGGGATTTACCCGACCGGGAGAGAACAATGCAAACGTATGATTGTGCTGTGTTGGGACTGGGCGCCATGGGCCGAACACACGTGGCAGCCTATCGTGAATCGCCGTGGGTTCGCAAGATCTACGGCTACGAACCCGACCCGGAACGGGCCGCGCAGCTCGGCCGCGACTTGAAGCTGGACGACACGACCAGCGATCTTGATGCGCTGCTTGCGAATCCCGAGATCAAGCTGATTTCGATCGCCAGCATCAACACAGCACATGCCGAGCAGGTCGAGCGGGCGCTCGAGGCCGGCAAAGCTGTGATCTGCGAGAAGCCTATGGGCGAGACGCTGGCCGACGCTCGACGCATGGTCGATGCTCAGGAACGCACGGGAGGCTTTTTGCAGATCGGCTTCGAGCTTCACTATTCAGAACTCTATCGCCGCACCAAGCAGTGGATTGACGCCGGACTCATCGGACAGGTGGTCAACAGCCACTGCCGCTACTACTCCAGTGAATTCCACAAGAAGAACAGCTGGCGCAGCCTGAGCAGCGGCACGCTGATCGGAGAGAAGCTCTCACACTATCTCGACCTGCAACGCTGGTGGACGGGCAGCCCGGTCACCGACGTCTACGCCATGTCGGCACCCAACGCGGTCGCTTACTTCAACCATCCCGACAATCACCAAATCAACATGCATTTTGCAAACGACGCCATCGCGCAACTCAACTTCGTGATGCACCTCGGCGAGACTGATATCGGTGACCCGCTGCAGGATTACGTGGCGAAACAGGAAGATGACGGCCACGCCCTACAGTACCATATCTTCGGTACCGAGGGCGCCATCGAGACGGACGTGTTCCGCCGCCGCCTGCGGCGCTGGCGCTTCTCCGACGGAGCAGAGCAGCTCGTGAGCGAGATCGTTGAAACGGTCACCTACGAGCAGAGCGAGGATGCCGCCTGGATGCACAACACACACGGCCAAAACGTTCACCTCGCGGAGGTCATCGGCAAAGGGCTGCCGCCAGAACTCCCGGTTCAGGACTCGTTTGAGACCATGCTGTGCGGATTCGCGGCGGAACAATCTGGACGCGAGCGACGTCTCGTCGCGATCGACGACATCCGCCCCTGATCGCCACTCGTCCTGTCGACGGCCTTAGGGCGGGCACCTGCTAACGGGGTATTCGAGATTGCCCACCGTATTCAATGCCAAAGGAGTCGTCCTTCTAGCTGCTATATGACTGAGTCAATATAGTGAATATCGCGCCTATACATGGGTTGTACCTGAATATATTGAATTAAATATGTTGTATTTAGATATTGTTATGACTCAGTTGTTTTGGAATAATACGGACTCTGCTGGAGAAGAGTGGGGTTTGGATCTGTCTGGTGTTGATAGAGCGATCTTAACTTGTTCGTGCCCATCAAGTTGGTAGAGAATGACCGAAAGGTGGAGAAGCTATGCTCACTTTGACAAGAGCAAACTACATCCTGCGGATGTTCGTAGTGGGGCTTGGCATGTCTATAGCGGTGCAGGCCAGGAGTGATGATGCGCTGGTGCTCGTGCGAGACGGGCAACCATCGGCAACGATTGTGGTGTCAGAGAACCCGCGATGCGGCGTAACCTTGGCTGTCGCGGAGCTTGAGACCTATGTCGAGAAGATGACCGGCGTACGGTTGCCGGTGGTGAGCGATTCTGCGTCGGTGCAGGGCCTGCGCGTCTTGATTGGCGAGTCGGCCGCGACACGTGCCCTCGGATACAGCAACGCGACGTTTGAGGCAGAGGAGTACTGCGTCAGGGTCAGCGACGACACCCTCATGATTCTTGGGCATGACCAGGACATCTATGGCGAGATCTCGTATGAAGCGGACGGTGTCTACCCCGGGTTTGAGTGGTACCACGAGATGGGCACGTTGTGGGGCGTATTCGATTTTCTCGAGCGGGCTTGCGGCGTGAGGTGGTACTTCCCCGGTGAGCTGGGGCTTGTGGCACCTCGGCAGGCCACCTTACGTGTGGGCCACATCGACCGGCAACGGCGGCCCTGGGCGCGTCATCGCTGGGTGGTGCCGCGCCCCTTTCCCAAGTCGCTCTACTGGTATGAGGGTCTCGATCCGGTTACCGTGGCTGATCTAGCCGACCGACCCACAGCCAACCTCTGGTGGCTGCATTTGCGCGTGCGCAGTGAGCCGGTCTCATTTAGCCACGCCTATAGCGCGGCCCTTGAGGAGTGGCGAGAGACGCACCCTGAGTATCTGGCGCAAGGCTACGACCTCGACAAGGTGCACTACATGCAGCCGGCTTTTCACAAACCAGAGGTGCTGAAAGCGGTGGCCGACATGGCCATTGCGCATTTCGATAAACCGCTGGAGGAGCGGTACACAGAGCGCATGTGGGTGGCGAGCCCGGAGTTTTTCGGGATCTCCCCCATGGACAACAATAACTGGTGCAAGAGCCCTGAAGCGCGTGCCCAGTTCCCCAGTGAGCCCCCCGACCGCTACTGGTGTGGCTATGCCAGTCACCACGTCTGGGACTTCGTCAACGGCGTGGCGCGCCTCGTGGCCGTTAAGCACCCGGACAAGTGGATGGGCTGCTTTGCCTATGCGAAGTACCAGGAGCCCTATGAGGGAATGACCCTTGAGCCGAACGTAGCGGTTCAACTCTGCCGTCCCCTCTCGCGCTACTGGCATCCGGCATTGATGAATCAGCACGAGCGGACGCTGGAGCAATGGGTCAAGCTCAAGCCGCAGCGCCTCTACCTGTTCGACTACTTTCTTTTTCCGCAGCACCGGCATCAGAACCTGTTTCCAGGCTGGTTCCCTCGCCTGGTAGGGTCCGATATGGCGCGCATGAAGCGCATCGGGCTACGTGGCGCCTACAACGATATTTCCTGTAGCGCTATCGCTGGTCGCCAGTGGCGAGACAAAGAGTGGGTGCCCCACTTCTGGGTCAACCCGATGCTGGACCACATTAATCTCTATATCTGGTTCAAGTATCTGGATGATCAGTCCGAAGATGTCGACACCCTTCTGGACGAGATGTGCGACACGCTTTACGGCCCGGCAGGGCCCTCTATCCATGAGTTCATCGATCGTGTGGAGCGGATTGCCTCCTGCTGGCCCAACTATGCGCGCACCCTGCACAACGTGGCCCATCTCAACGGCGAAGACTCATGGCAACACCTCTGCCCTCCCGCGCGACTCAAGGAGTTTGGCGAGCTCATGGCCTCGGCCCACGCGGCCGCAGAGACCACGGAGCAGAAGGCGCGTGTCGCCCTGTTTGATGCGGGCGTGTTTCAGATGATGCAAAAATCGTCAGACACGTGGCATGCCGCAAACCACGTCCTCACCCCCGAGAACTCGCGGCCTCTCGCACGCGACTGGAAGCTCAGACTTGACCCCGAGAAAAGGGGTGAAGCTGCAGCGTGGTTCCTACCCGATCTTGACGATGCTGACTGGTCCACGGCGTCGACCCACACGACCCTGGAGAAGCAGGGCCACGAGAACTATAAGCACGCGTGGTACCGAACCCGCATCACGGTTCCCGAGGAATGGCAGGGCCGCGTGATTCAGATCAAGCTGGGCGCCGTTGACGAGAGTTTCAAACTGTGGGTCAACGGAGCCATGGCCGCTGAGTTCACGTTTGATCCTGTCGATCCCCGGAGCTGGGACCGCCCCATGTGGTTCGATATTTCGAAGTACATGAAGGCAGGTGAGGACGGCCAGATCGCGCTACTGGTCGAAAACCTGTCGGGTCAAGGCGGACTGTGGAAACCTTCCCATATTGTGGCCGACCCGATCCAGCTTCGAGACAAGGGCGAGTTCTAGCCATAGGCCGCGATCATGTGCGCCTTGTGCTCCCATCCAGATATGAAGGGCTAGAGCCGTGAAGAGTGAAAACAAGGAACGCCTATCCAGAGAGCAGTTGCAGGCATGGGAGCAGTTCGGATACGGCATGTTTATCCACTTCGGAATGAGCACCTATTTAGGCGAGGTATGGGTGGATATCCCTGCGATTCTGACCCGTGACTATAAGAACAGGCTCTACAGTGACATCAGAAAGTGGCAGCCAGAAACGGCTATAGTGATGAACCATGGCATTGGTAACGGTTCCGAACTCAACATTGATAAAGCCTGGCCGACGGACATTATCACAATCGAACGGTTTCTGCCTGACAGCATGGCCTATCATCAGAAAGTCAGAACCATCGAAGGCCATGAATACTATCTACCGGGAGAAGTATGCGACCCAATCGGCAAAGACTGGTTCTACACCCCGGACGATCAGCTACGCAGCGACGCGGAGCTGCTGGGCATGTACCTGGTGACCAGGGCGCGCGGCGCTAATCTGCTCCTTGATGTTCCACCGGATAAGCACGGTCTATTGCCAATCCCCACGGTCGACAGCCTCATGAGGCTCCGAAAACAGATCGACTCTGTGGGGGGGTGATTCACTGTATGGTTATCATGGTACCCCTGGGCTCACGACCCACAGCAATGAAGCCAGCCAGGCTGCTGTAGGGGCCGCCAGCGATCCGCTTGGTTCCGGGATCAACCGTCGCCGCCAACTCGACCCACTGGGTTCCGTTGTACTGCCAGAGCTTGAGGTCCTCCTCATCCAGACCAATGGCCGCCAGAGCCGCATCATCATACCGGACCCACAAGTGGCCCGCGCTGCCGCTGACCCCATCCAGGCTCCAGACGCCTGCCGAAACGATGCCGGGCGGGACAAGGGCGTGATCGGCGGCATAGAGCACTCCTGTTAGAATGCCGCTGCCAGCCGTAAAGAGCATTTTCAGGCTATTTACAAGGAAGGGTCCGGCTTCTTCGCCCCAGTAGTAGGTATTCCCGCTGCTGACGGGGAACGATGGCAAGAGCAGTCGGCCGTGGTTCTGCGCAAACCAGCCGTGGTCGGTGGTGTTGTCGGAGAGGCCTGTGGTGCCGGAGAAGGTCGAAAGGTCCAGATCGCGATCCGTGCCGTAGCCGTCTGCCTCAACACGTCCGCTGTTCTGCAGGTTGCCGGTCAGAGCGATCGTTCCCCATCCGCGCAGCAATCTTTCCTGGGTGGAGCTATAGCCGAGCTCCAAGGCTATGCCCGCGCCACTCTCTTCCACGATGGTGCCCGTGCCGTTGGTGTCTCCGATGTTGAGGACGCTCACAGGCTTAAGGTCTACGCCCATCACAAAACTGCATCCATTGGAAAGTACGACCGAGCCTCCCGTCAGGTTGTAGGTCCCTGCGGAGCTGACGTCACTATAGGCCCCGATCTCGAAGACGTCCTTCACGTGGACGCTGCCACCGCTCTGGGATACGAACCCATGCCCGAAGATGCCCAGCTCCAACTCGTCGATAAGCAGTTGTCCGCTCACCATGTTGTAGGCGGCGGGGCTCACCAAGGCTCGGCCAATGTCGAGATTGTGCACCGTAACGGTGCCGCCGTACTGATTGAACGTGCCAGGAGCGAGAGAGGCGATGAACATGTAGTTGACGGCCTGGAGGCTGCCGCTCTGCATATTGATCGTTCCTTCGCCTCCAGAGGCTGATCCAAGGCTCAGATTATTGCAGATGGCGCCGAGCTCAGTGATCTCGGCAATGGCGTTGGTGGCGCGGGCGGGCTGGCTCACATTCGGAGCGCCCAGATAAGCGGTGTCCGCAGCCGTGGGCTGCACGCCAATCCAATTGGCATTGTTGGTCCAATTTCCCGACGACGGCGCTTCAGTGGTCCAGTACAAATTTGCCGCGTCGGCGTGGGCAGCATCAAGGAACAACGCCAAAGCAAACACGAGCGCGATATGCTGCGAAGTCCTGCCTGACGTCTGTCTGTAGTGGTGTCGCATCGTCTTCTCCCTATCCAGTTTCATGGCTTGGAATCGTAGCGCCTATCGCGCAGCGGGAATTCTACCATCTAGTCACCTTGGTGACCCAGTTAACAATTTCAAACATATCGTCATAATATCCATGTAAAGAAGGTATGTCAAACATATAAAAGCCTACTGGTGCATATATATTGAAGAATGACTCATTCATATAAAGACGTCAGGCGAGCGGGCCCAGCCTCCATGATTACAGTGTCATCCGGAGACGACAAGCCGCGCGCACCGACACCCCAACCCACAGGGCGAGGTGTCTTGTTTGGTCGGCGTCGCTCGGTGCGGGTTGCTATGTCTACGCTCGGCGCGAGCGCGCGAGCGCGGCAACGGTATCGCCTGAATAGAGCTCCACGGGAAGCATCTCCTGGATGGGCGCGGTGGCTTTACCCTCTATGAGATCAATCAGCAGGTCCATGGCTCGGAAGCTCAACTCCTGAGGGTGCTGATCGATGGACGTCAGGCGGCTTTCCGAAAACTCGTCGAGTCGGCCGTACCCCGTGACGGACATGTCGCGGGGGATGGACAGGCCTCGCTCCTTCAGGGCCGCAATGGCCAGCATGGCATTCTGGTCTCGATCGAAAGCAATGGCGGTGATCTCCGGGGATACCTTGCAAGCTCTGTCCATGCAAGCGGCAATGTGCGTGTCGTCGACCTGCACGGGGAACAGGTGATCTTCCGGGTTCTCGATTCCGGCTTCGCGCAGTGCATCAATGAATCCCATGGCACGCTGTCCTGCCAGAGTGTCCTTGAGATGAGTTGCCGGGGCAAACACCGGATTCGTGTGCCCCATCTCGCAAAGATGGCGGCCTATCAGATAGCCGCCGTGCCGATTATCCGAGATGACCCAGTTCCGCTTGGCTCTATCTTCGCTGCGAGGCAGCGTATCGACAAACATCACGGGGAATGGTAGGTCCGGGGGAGGAAAGTTTCCAAATGTGATCAGCCCGTCGATTCCTGAATCACACACCATTTGCCAGAAATGGTCTTCCTCTTCGCGGGGTGACGGGTGGATGTATTCCGTCCGATAGTGGCGGACAAATGCTGCCCGTTGTCCGCCTCTAAGCAGATGAGGCTGGAATGAGATGTTTTGAAGCGCGATCACGAAGGCAATGGTGCCGATCGGGTAATCGGTCGTCTTAGCGACAATGGTTCCAGCACCGCCTCGACAGCGCTTTAGGAAGCCGCGGTCGACCAGGCGGGCGACGGCCTTGTTGGCCGTCGTCTTGTTGACGCTGAACATTTCGGCCAGCTCGTATTCCGACTGAATCTTTTGGCCACGCTTCAGATCACCATGACGGAGTTGACCCATGAAATACTCAATGATCTGGTCGCCCTTGGTCGTCCTGCTCATAGATATGGCCCTGCCTGGTATCAAATACGTGGCTGAGTTTACGGAACAGGGCGACGGAAGGCAACAGCATTCCCTTCACTCGGATTTGTTGACTGGGTCATTATAGTGCCTGTTTTCCCTTTCAAATTTCTTGATGATGGGCATTCATAAGTCTATATTGAGGTATGAGCTGGATCTATTGAATCGGTTATCATGCTGGAAGAGAAGTGGATGATGGAGAATGGAGCCGCATTGCCGGGTGGGGATCGTCAAGGTACCGGTGTCCTGCACGAGGGGCATTGGCTTTCGCAGCCTGCGCTCAACTGGCAGGACGGTCATGTGCTGGGCAATGGCGATGTGGGCGCTGTGGTGTGGGGCTCGGCTGAGCGGGTCAGCATCGGCATCTCCAAGCACGATGTGTGTGATCTGAGGACGGACACTGAGCATGGTACGCGCTGGTCCCGGACCTACCCCGAAATTCGTGAACGGGTCCTCAAGGGGGAGCGCGAATTTCTTTACGAGCAGGTCGAAAAGACCCGCGAAGCGGTCGACCGCCTCGGATACGGCTACAGGAAGACCGATTCGCGACAGATTCCATTGCCGTGCGGAAGGCTGTGCCTGGACGTGTTGCGTAGTCTCCCTGCGAAGTCGTTTAGGCAGGGACTATTGTTTGAGGATGGCGAATGCGTTGTTCAAATCGTGCCCACACACAATGGCAAGTCATGGATTCCCGAGCACGTCATCACGCTTCGCCTGTTTGTGCATGCCGAAACCAACGTGGTGTTCGTGGCGCTCTCTTCGCCGGCGCAAAGGCGCATCGGCTGGCTGCTTGATAGAGACGTCGATAATGATCGCCCGGCGCCATCCTACCGTATCGATCAGCAAGAGGGCGCGGGTAATGCCTGCGTGCTGGCAGATCCCGTGCGCGGTGGGATTGGGTACGCGCTGGCTTTGACGGCGAGAGCGACGGAGTGGGATGCAGCGGCCTGTCCGCACGGCATCATGGGAACCCTGACCTTTGGCGGGGAGGCGGGAGATGCCGTCTTTGCGTTGGGGGTTGCTTCGGCCATTGATGCCGGGGAGGCACGGGCGGCGGATGCTCTGGCGCTTGAGCTCAGCGAGCAGGCTTCGCGTGCCGATATCGGGCAGCTATCCACATCGCACCACGCATGGTGGCGGAATTTCTGGGCCCAATCGTCGGTAGCTTACGGTGTGGGTGATTTTGAGACGATGTGGACGATGGGGCTGTACGCATTGGGGTCCGCCACCCGGCCGGACACGTCCCCGCCACATTTGCAGGGCATATGGAGTTTGAATGACCGGCCGGCATGGCACTCTGACTTTCATTTCAACACCAACATCCAGGAGTGCCACTGGTTGGCGGGAGGGGCCAATCATCCCGAGCTTCAGGCGGCACTGGTGCGCAAACTCGTCCACGACTGGCGTGACGAACTGCGTCGCTATGCGCGTGAGCAATTCGGGGCGTCCGGCTTGGCCGTGCCCGTCAACGTCGACCGGCTGGGGCGGGCCATCACGGGCTGGCCATTGGCGGGCGAGTTGTCACTGACGGCGTGGACCGCCCAACATGTGTGGTGGCAGTGGTTGTACACGGGGGATCGTGACCTGCTCCATGAGGATATCTATCCCTTCCTGAGGGAGTGCTGCGACTTCTATCTGGATGTGATGGTGCGGGACGACCGGGGCATCTACAACATTGAGGTCTCTCACTCTCCGGAGCAGTACACCGCAGAGCATCACCAGCGAGCACCGCATGGCGTGCTGGGACGCAATCCCACGATCGATATTGCGGCCATTCGCTATCTATTCAACGCCACGGTGGAGGCGGCGGGCTGTCTGGATATTGACGATTCATCGGTCGCAACCTGTCGAGAGGTTCTGTCGCATCTGCCTGAGATTCCTACCCAGGACGGGATTCTCATCGATATGGAACGCGCCCTCTTGCCTGAAGATGATGTGCCGGGCTATTTTCCCCACTGTCATCGGCACCCCAGCCGTCTCATGCCCATCTTCCCCTTTGGGGAGATTGGACTACACAGCGGCCCTGAGATGTTGGCGTTGGGGCGGCGCTCCTTTGCCGAGTTCAGGCAGTACGCCTATGCGGGCCGAGAGTCTCACTTCATTGAGCATGGTTTCACCGGGTGGTCGCTGTCATTCCAAGCCTGTATTGCCGCGAGGCTGGGGTTGGCGGAGGAGGCCGAAGCCTGTCTCCGGGAGCTATTCGACTACTACACGCTGAACGGCCTGCTGACCAGCTGCGACAGTCTGATGCGGGGCAAGGGAAACTACAGAAGGCATGGCGGAAACACGGGCGGTGCCGTGTTTCAGCTTGATGCTCTTCTCGGAGCTGGCGCCGCGCTCACGGAGATGCTGGCACACAAAGCAGGGGACACCATCTACCTGTTTGCCGGTGTTCCGGCGACACGTTCGGCCAGCTTCAAGGATCTGCGTTTGCCGGGCGGTGTGATGGTGAGCGCCGAGTGCGGACCCTATGGCGTCACGTGGGTACGCGTGCGGGTCGAGCATCCGTCTGAGATCATACTGGCCAATCCCTGGCCCGGCGACAAGGCGACCGTCATGGGGAACCTCTCTGATGAGGCCCGCCCCCGAAGCGGTGAGACGCTCATGTGGCACGCTGAGCCGGGCACGATCTATTGCTGCGAACGTTACCATCCGCCCAAAGGCCAACGTCTGACACCGGCGGAGTGCTGTGCGGCCCTATAGCGTCGATTGCCGGGGGCTCACTTGTTCGTCACGGTGAGCTTGCCGTCGGGGCCCATCTCGGAGTTAGCGCCTTCCAAAGCCGCTTTGGCCTGACGCGCGGAAGCCGTCTCGAGATTCAGCGTCTCGCGCAGGGCGGCGCTAACGGCCGCCGCCAGCATTTCCGATCCCTCCGCCGTCACATGGTAGATGTCCCGCCAGACCGTCGCCCTATCCATGGGGTCCATCAGCGCGAACAAATCGTTCGTCGGAATCTTTTCGTCCGTCACAACCTGCGCGGCAATGGCGTTGAGCGCCTTGACCGTTTGCGTGGTAGCAGGATCCTTGGACGGCGTGGTGCTGGCCCAGATAATGGGCGTACCGGGCTCCCGTTCTCTGATCAGTGCGATGGCGGCCCGAAGCCGCCTTTCCCAATCAGTGCGGTCGCTCTTCAGACTATGCAGTCCGTTGTTGATGTGGATCGCGGCATAGTCGTATTCGTCCAGATAATAGGCCAGTGCACGGAGGTAGCTTCGATCGCACAAGCACTGTGATGTGGTGAAAACGCTCACGGTGGCTATGCCGGCGAGGCCCTGACAGACCCCTTGTTGGTACCCCTTGCAGATCGAGTCGCCGACCAACAGGATGCGGGGGAGGCTGTAGTCGTTGGCGTTGAACGCGTAGGAGGAAATCCATGATGTCGCGTCTCGCTTGGGCCCCATCTGATCCGGGGCCTCTTCCTCGGCCCGCCCAGCACTCAGCATGAAAAGGGCTCCCGCGAAAATGAGCCACAACATACGTTTCATATGGATCCTTACACTGTGTAGACTTGGCAGCCTGCGGCGCTTACCATCAGTCGAAGATCAACATCCGCTTTGTGTTCAAATGTGCCAAATGCAAGCCATCCTTGCCATGCCTTTTCTCTATCACGACCGGTCTTGTGCCTGCTAGCGTTAAATGGGTCTTGCGGAGACGGCGGCAGCCCCGCGCTGGCTGGCGTCCCGGGAGGTCGCCCACAATGGGAAAGAGCGCCACCATGACTGAACGCGAACGATTTCTGATGCAGATGGCTCCCAACCCTTATGATGCGGCCCCGAATTGGGAGTTCGGCTTCTGGGACGCGACATTGCCAGCCTGGCATCAGCAAGGGCTACCCATCGACGTCAACTCGCAGAGTGCGGCACACCGCTATTTTGGCTTGGAGAATCCCCATTTTGGGAAGGGATACTTTCTACCGACCGGCGCTACGCTGTGCCTGTATCCCTCCTTGCCAGCACGCAGCCTGGGCGTTCGAGACGGACACGAGCTGCTGATCGATGGCGACGGAGTTACGTACATGCAGATGCAGGAGGGCGCGCGCACGATCCCGCACTATGTGGACCACACGTTGAAGAGCCGCAAAGAGTGGGATGAGTTGTACAAGCCGAGGCTTGATCCGACAACACCGGGCCGTTTTCCCAACGTGGATTGGGAGGCCATCCATCAGGATTTCGACGCGCGTGGCGCCCCCCGGTTCCTCTATCTGGATGGCTTCATGGGATACCTTCGGAACCTGATGGGCTTCGAGGCCTTTGCCATGCTGCCGTATGACGATCTGGACCTGTTTGAAGAGATGGTCGAGACGCTGACCAGGATCAAAGAGGCCCACCTCGATACGTTGCAGGGCCATGTGCAGATCGAGATGGCGCATTTTTGGGAGGATATCTGCTACAACGCCGGCCCGATCGTCAATCCGACGGCCTTTCGCAATATTGTGGTGCCGCGTATGAAGCGCATATCGGACCGTTTACGCGCCGAGTTCGGGTGCCGCTACGTGAGCGTTGACTGTGATGGCAACTTCCTGGCCCTGCTTGACGGGTGGATCGAGGCTGGCGTCAACAGCATCACGCCGTGCGAAGTCGATGCGGGCATGGATATTCTGATGCTACAGGAGCGCTATGGGGATCGATGCACCTTTCAGGGCGGCATTCAGAAGAAGACCTTGATCTCAGGACCTGATGCGATCGACGCCGAGCTACAGCGTGTGTTGCCCGCCGTCCGGCGTGGCGGCTACCTGCCACACCTAGACCACGCCTGCCCGGCCAATGTGCCCCTCGATAACTACCGATACTACGTGCGACGGAAACGAGAGCTGCTGGGGTGCGCCTGACGGATCCGGTCTGAGCGCCCGGCACTGACCAGGGGCACGCTCTTGCCGAACGACGGAATTCATATCTACGAAAGGAACGGGGGCGAATGCCATTGGCTTTCGCGCGATTCCGCTGTTGCCCCTGCCCGACGGGGGGCGATTCGATGACAAACTTCCGATCACCACACTGTGCGAACTGGGACCACACGATTCGGCCGGAGCGTACCACCACGTGGCCTTTCAGGTGCCGATCACACGTGACGCCCTGCACAGGTTTTTGCGTCTGGAGCTGATCTCGGGCAACGGCATGATTGTGCCAGCTTTCCAGCCGGGTGAGGCCGCCACGGTGCACGTCGAGTGGACCTTTGATGGCGCGATCCTCGACGCGCGGGTAACGAGTGACCGGCCCCTGGATCTGCTGGTGCTCCTGAATGGATGTCTGCAGCCCGCTACGGTCGCGGCCGTCACCGCCGAATCGGCATCCCTGGAGCAAAGCGGCTGGGTCGTTCATGCGGGGGTGCAGGGCCAGCGGAAGGGCGAGGCGGCCGAGAGCAGTCTGGAGCGGTTGGAGGCCCGACTGCGGGGCCTGCCACTGGTGGCGTCGGACGCCCCCCATTGTGTCGCGGGGCATTGCTTCCGTCTGAGGCCAGGCGTACTGGTTCATCTAAGCCTGGCGGAGGTTCCGGTGGTTGCCGAGCCCCGGCGCATTGAGGAACGCCTGGAGGCTGGCCGACTGGCCATGCAGACACGTCAGATGCGCAGTGCGGGGGCGGCCGATTGGGTCGAAGAGCCAGGTGCGGCGGCGTGGTTGAGAGCCGAGGCGGAGCGAGTAGCCGCGCGCTTGCGCGAACAGCTCTTCGATCCGGAGGTGGGCTACTACCAGAACCGCTTCTTTGATGGCCATTTTTCATCCGTTAAGACCATGGACCTGTTCTACCCCCTGCTGGCGGAGGTGTGCAACGATTCCGTGCGTGACCGCTTGCACGCGATGCTGCTTGATCCGCTACAGTTCTGGGGCGAGAACGTCATTCCGACGGTCAGTCGCGACGATCCGGCCTACGGGGACGAGGTCAACCGCGAGCCCTACTGGAAGGGCAACTACTGGCGCGGCAACATCTGGCCGCCGACCAACTACATCACCTATCTCTCTGTCCGGATGGCGGGCTGGACAGATGTGGCGTCGGAAATAAGCGCCAAATCCCGGCGGCTATTCATGGAGGACTGGCTGCCGCGACACCACGCCAATGAGAACTACCCGCCCGAGGGCGGCACCGCACGCACATGGATGTTTGCCGGAAACGGCGGGCGCGATCCGCACTATCTCTGGGCGGGGCTGCTACCGCTCATCGCCTTGGAGGAACTCTTCGCCGTTGAGGATGTGGGAGAGGGCCTGCGCTTTGGTTCGCTGGACCCGCTCTCCTGGGGGGCGTGGGAAGGTTTCCTCTACGGCGGTCGGCGCGGAAGCGTGTGCTGCAACGCCAACGGGCTCTCTCTGGAGATCGCCGACTGGCTGCGGGTGACGAGTGATGGACCGATCGCGGTCCGTGAATTCCGACGGGAGGGGGCGCGAACCCGCTTCCGGTACAGCGCCCAGAAGCCGGTCGCCCTGGAGATCGTGTGGGACGGCCGACAGGAGCACCTGAACCTCCCCAAGAGGGCATAGGAATCGGACCTGTGTGATTCTGAGCCAGCCCACTTGAAACAGACGCCTCTCTTCATTGCCACGCATGTTCATGCTATGATATACCCACCACTCGACATCGGCGTCGCCTCCCGAGCGGGATCAATGGGCGTACGAGGCGATGAACGATGGTAGGTGGTGGGACAAGCAGGCTGGCAAGCTGCGAAAGAGAACAGGAAAGAGATAACATGAGAGACTACACGACAGAACGACAGACGTTTGAGCGGGATGGTGTGGTGATTATCAAGGATGTCTTGACGGAGGCGGACTTTGCACCGGTGCAGGCAGAGCTGGAAGCATTTGTCGATCAGCGCGCCCGCGAGCTGAAGGCCGCAGGGAAACTCGACAACCTGTGTGAAGGACTCGATTTTGGGTATCGTATCGTTGGGCTGTATGCTCAGTGCAAGGAGATCGTCTCTGGGCTGGACATCATGGAGATGCGGTCGAAATCCATGTTTGATTTTATCCACACGGAGCGCCTCCTGGATCTGGCCGAGGCTTTTCTCGGCCCGGAGCTCACATGCAACCCGATTCAGCATCTGCGGGCCAAGATGCCGATTTCAGTAGATGGCAGCAATGCATTCATGAACGTGCCTTGGCATCAGGATGCGGCCGTGACGCTGGAAGAGGCCGACCCGACCAGTGTCTACACGTTTTGGATGCCGATGATTGATGCCAACCGCGAGACGGGCTGCATGGAGGTCATTCCGGGGTGCGGGCCGATCGGACTGATGAACCATATCCCCGGAGCCTACGGCACCGAAGTGGACCCCGCCGTCCTACCGGACACCGAGCCGGTGACCGCGGCGTGCCCGCGGGGGGGCGTGGTTGTGATGAATAAGCTGACCCCTCACCACGGCATTCCAAACGTATCTGATCGGGCCCGCTGGACGATCGACCTGCGCTACCAAGTCACAGGTCAGCCGACCGGTCGCTCGTTCCATCCCGACTTTCCCGTCCGCAGCCGCGCCAACCCCGCATCGGTAAAGCGGGACTATGCCTGGTGGTGCCAAGCATGGGAGACGGCTCTGGTTACCTCAAAGGGCATGGGCGGTCATCGCGTGACCAAGGCAAAGTGACCTTATAGGGCCCCCTCCATCGGGACAACCGGGCGGCGCGGCAACAACCGGGCGGCCATGCCCTCCTCCCCGCAGCTTGATCTTGCGACGTCAGGAGGCACGCCGCCCGATGATGCGCCATTCTGTCTCACTCTTCATGCCCGAAACCCCATCCGGGACAGGATGTCTCAGTTGTCAGGCGCGGCGCAGCGCCAGAACTAAATCCACATACATATGTAATCAACTTATTGCCAATACATTACGCTGTTAGTCATCGGAAGTAACACCGCTTGGCACGCGCATTGCGTATGTTCTGAACCGCATTCTTTGGATTAAGAAAGGAAGAGACAGTATGTCGAAAGTACTTGGAATTGATTTGGGGACGACAAACTCCTGCATGGCGGTTATGGAGGGCGGCGAGCCGGTCGTGGTCCCGAACGCAGAGGGACAGCGCACCACCCCCTCAATAGTGGCTTTTTCGAAGAGCGGCGAGCGGCTGGTGGGACAGGCCGCCAAGCGTCAGGCCGTCACGAACCCGCAGCACACCGTCTTCTCGATCAAGCGCTTCATGGGACGCAAGTTCGATGAGGTCGCACACGAGATTACGCTGGTTCCCTACGAGCTGGTGAAAGCGGCCAACGGCGACGCCCATGTGAAGATTGGAGACAAGACGTTCTCACCGCCGGAGATCTCCTCGATGATTCTTCAGAAGCTGAAGGCAGATGCCGAGGCCTACCTGGGCGAGACGATCACGCAGGCCGTCGTGACCGTGCCAGCCTATTTCAATGATTCGCAGCGCCAGGCGACCAAGGACGCCGGCAAGATCGCGGGCCTGGAAGTCCTGCGCATCATCAATGAGCCGACGGCGGCCTCGCTGGCCTACGGGTTGGACAAGAAGAAGGACGAGAAGATCGCAGTCTACGACTTGGGCGGCGGCACCTTTGACGTCTCGGTCCTGGATATTGGCGACGGCGTATTTGAGGTGAAAGCCACCAACGGTGATACGCATCTTGGCGGCGACGATTTCGATCAGGCAGTCATCGATTGGCTGATTGAAGAGTTCAAGAAAGACTGCGATGTGGACTTGTCGAAGGACCCCATGGCCCTGCAGCGCCTCAAGGAGGCGGCCGAAAAGGCCAAGTGTGAGCTCTCCAGCTCGCAGCAGACCGATATCAACCTCCCCTTTATTACGGCCGATGCCTCGGGCCCGAAGCATCTCAACCTGAACTTGACCCGCGCCAAGCTGGAGCAACTGACCGAGTCGCTGCTCGAGCGCACCCGCGGTCCCTCGCTCAACTGCCTGCGCGATGCGGATGTGGGCTCCGTCGATGAAGTCATTCTGGTGGGCGGCATGACCCGTATGCCCAAGGCGCAGGCGATGGCCAAGGATGCCTTCGGCAAGGAGCCCCACAAGGGCGTCAACCCGGACGAGGTGGTCGCCATCGGTGCCGGCATTCAGGGAGGGGTACTCAAGGGAGAAGTCAAAGATGTGCTCCTCCTGGACGTGACGCCTCTCTCACTGGGGATTGAGACCCTCGGGGGCGTCTTCACCAAGTTGATCGAAAAAAACACCACCATTCCTACGAAAAAAAGTCAGGTTTTTTCCACTGCTGCGGATAATCAGCCTGCAGTGGAGATCCATGTGCTTCAGGGTGAAAGGGAAATGGCCGGGTATAATAAGACCCTCGGCCGCTTCCAGCTGGTAGGGATTCCACCGGCACCCAGAGGTATTCCCCAAGTCGAAGTGACCTTTGATATTGACGCCAACGGCATTGTCAATGTCTCTGCCAAGGACATGGGTACCGGAAAGGAGCAGTCCATCAAGATAACGGCCTCCAGCGGTCTTTCTGAAGAGGAGATTGAAAATCTGGTGAAGGACGCGGAAGCCCATGCCGATGAAGACAAGAAGAAAAGAGAGCTTGTGGATGCCCGGAACATGGCGGATTCCCTGGTCTATTCGACGGAAAAGGCCGTCAAAGAGGCCGGGGACAAGCTGGACGAGCCGACCAAGGCGGAAATAAACAGCTCCATTGAAAATCTCAA
>JABMPJ010000133.1 GCA_013203785.1 Lentisphaerota bacterium
ATCGGCAAAGTTGTGTCGTTTCATGCCGCAGGTGTAGCAAAACCATATTACCACGTCCAGTCATTTATCGTGTCACGCAACCAGGCCTGCACTAACTCATCTCAGATGAAATGCCCCTGCTTGGGTGCGGGGCGCGTGGCAGTTGCGTGGGCTCCGCTAGGAAGCTCAGGGGCGTGTCCCAGGGGGAGAGCAGGCGGGCCGTAGCGGGATACGTGGCCCTCAATCGGCACTCGGTGACATGGCCATCGACCATGGTTACAGTGACCTCAACGGCACCCTGGGCGAGGAGCTTGGCTCGCCCCAGCCGTCCGTCGAAGACATGCCCCTTGTTGAGTACCCATTCTAGACCGTACGGCGCGTAGCCGATGACCCCCAAGATCGCCATTCCCGAGAATCAATCCATCCCGCCAACAGGTTCCGGCGTCTTCGTAGACCCACTCCTGGTCGCGTATCAGTTGCTCAAGTTCTCGCATTGTCTGTCGTTTCCCTTCCTTGGATGGCTGCCTCAGGAACAGACCTTGCGTAGGTCATACACCTCATTGCCGGGATGTTTACGGAGATCCTCAATCATCGCGTCAGCGACATGGCCACGGGTCATGGCGAAGTGATGCTTGAAGCCCAGATGGCCGATCTGGATGAGCGCGTCCTGCAATCCGGGCAGCTCCCCTACTCCACCGGCACCAAAGTAGTCGTCCGGTAGCCGATCCTCCGTGACCCGCCCTTCCGACACATACCACATGATCTTGCCGTTACCGATCGTGCAGCCACCAATGGTGATATCGGTGGGAAAGAAGCGCCCCTGAATCGGACCCATACCCGAATTCTCTCCAAATATTTTGTCGAGAATACCGTGCGTGTCGACGTAATGGCTGTCGGGCTCAAGCCAGGCCGTATCATGGGGCCCGCAATGCATGAAGGCGAACTTGTCCGGCTCGTCATCCGTCCAGTTGTTGTTCCAGTCCTGGCAGGCGACAATGCTGTTCGAGTAGAGGCGTAAAACATGCATCGTGATGCCGGTTCCCATGTCGACTTCACAGGCCGTCGGGATGATCGCGCCGGTATCACGACCGTGGTTGAGATAGCTGACGGTCGCGCACGGCGAGATCTTGCGCAGCTCCTGAAACTCGGTCCAGCAGCGCAGGCCAATGACGGCGGGCTCAAATTCGTCCACATAGCCGTCCAACACGACCAGAAGACGTACCTGCTGGTCAAACGCCTCATCCGTCGCCTTTTCCCAGCGGGTATAGGCCCGTAGCTCTTGCGCGCGGCGCTGGTACGCATCGGCGTCAGGGTCGACGTCATCCATCTGCTGAAACACTTTCGACAGATCCACGGTCTCAATGCTGAGTCCGTTCTTCGCCGCCGTGAGCTCATCATAGCGACAGGTCATAAAGGGCGTCGTCCGTGCACCGACGGCGAGCAGCACCGTTCCGTCCAATACATTCTCATTCCCGGTGCAGGCCTCCGCAGCCAACGGCGTGAAGGGATCGGTGGCGGAGCCGTCCGCGATCGCCACGAGTTGCTCGATGTTCTCTCGGAAGGCATCGCTTTCGGGATCGACGACGTGCGGTTTCATTTTGACGAATGGGATATTGTACTGCTGTAGGACGTCCATGGCGGACATCATGCCGCAGAACGCATCGCGACGGGAGTTCAGCCCCATCTCGGCGATACGATCAGGATAGCCGTGCAGAAAGATGGTGTCGCCCTGTCGACCGGCGTTCATGAGGGCGGGGAGCATGCCCGACTCATCGCCAAAGTTGGGCAGCGACCAGATAATGGCATCATAGTGGCCGCGCTGGGTCTCGAGCCAGGCCGCCCACCGCTTACCCTCGTCGCGAGTCTGCACAGCGCCATGCTGCGTGGCGTCGGCATCCATCATCAACGTCCTGTGCCCCATCTTCTCCAATACAGCCGGAATCGTGGCGCGCGCCTGCGCCATGTATTTGGGCGGGAAGAAGCTTCGATTACCGAATCCTACGACAAATGTGGCCATTTCATTTCTCCTTGTTGTGTCAGTAATGATACACGAATCACCGCGTTGCGCCAGAATAAAAGGTTACCGAAGCATGTCCCGCGAGAGACATGGCTGCGCCATAATTGATGTTACCGAAGCTTGCTGAAGATTGAGCGTTGTTTTGCATCAATGAGCGTCCTGAGCTTGTAGGGGTCGAG
>JABMPJ010000013.1 GCA_013203785.1 Lentisphaerota bacterium
AATCCGGTACTATATCGGCCACCCATTCCGATCCCGCCACAAAAGTGGCCGATATCATCCCATATTGGGTGGCCGATTCACGCCGGTTTAGGTGGCCGATATAGTTCCGGATTGGGTGGCCGATATGTCCCGGAATACGCATCGAGGCCAGCGCCCTCCGAATGCCACCCTCCAGATCTCCCATATAGGCATAGATCCGAGACTTAACCGTCGTTGGATCTGTCCGGGTTTGTCCCCACACAATCCAAGGCGATATGTCAAAAGAGAAATGCCGGAGAGGTCCTTCAGCGGGGTGACAGTAATTGTAGGAGCCATCGTTGATGCCATCCTGAACAAGCACCCCATTCGCGTCAAAGACCGCTTCCAGATGCCCGTCCTTCTGAACAAACACTTTGTTACGCGATGCTCCGTTCTGTTGGTGGATACACACCTCGCTAGTATGCTTGAGAATTGATTGCAGGATGGCGACATGTTTGAGGTTGGTGCCGCCCTGCTTAATCTTCTTCATGACGGGTTTCAATTTGAGCGTCTTCTCCATGGCTCTCGCCTGAGATTTCATAAATCTGGCCTGAGATGCCGCCGTCCCATCTGAAAGCCCCGCCACTAACGTGACGGCGATCATACCTAAAATACATCTCGTCATCCTCTCCTCCACTTCTGATCTCGTGAGCCAGCACGGTGATATTGAGAAACCCTCATTTTACTTACGAACTCGTGACAGCTTGCATCGTGTAACTTAAGTAGTTCGAGGGGAGGAATCCATCGTATTCTAGCGGCCAACAGAACGAGACAGAGGCTCCTGAAAATCTCCTGAAACTCACTTCAGCAAATCACCTAGCCATCTCATCCTCTTCCGTGTAGTCTCTGACAGTGCAACGTGGGCGTTCGGAGAAGGGACATCTGATGGGCAGATTCCCCATATACGGCCAGCGAGAATTAGAGTGCCTGCCCCGCCGACAGCCGGACCGTCCCACTATAAGGAATATGGCAGAAAGAAGATGCAACGGATATAAGGGACGGACCATTTATTGTCCTCTTGAACCGATCCTCCCAGAGTACCCCGTCGAGCGTGCCGGCGGTTATAGAACTGGGTAAAGCGTTGTACCGGTTATTGGTCCGTCCCTTATATTTTTATATTTTGTTTGGCCATAATGGCGGGTTCGGAGGGCTGGCATCCAGAACATCGCGACAGACAATACTGCAACCTGAAACTACTGTTTCTTCAAATGCGAATCTATTCCCCTGAAGCGGAGAATGTCTTTATCCAGAACGCCAAGGCTCTTGAATGCTTCCTTCCACCCAACCACGGCATCGAACACCTGGGCCACGATGCCATCAGCGTTGCGAACGCCCCAACGTTTCCCGAGATATTCAAGACTGCTTCTGCCTGGACAGTACGCGCCATGGTCAAAAAACAGAACATGTTCGCCCCTCCGCCCCACATCCGGTATCAGATCGAAAGCGGGCGAAAGCCGCCAGCCATGTTCGCCATCATAAACCATCCAGAAATTTTTCAGGTGGTCATCCGTATTCCCCACCACAGCGTTGAAAACCATCTGGCGGTAAAGCCGTTCCGAATCATCCAGTGGATCTTGACTGTACTTCCGAACAACAGCCAGTAAATCAAGGTATCGGTGTTGATAGTATCCATGCGCCTTCAACAGGGTCTGGAAACTGACCATATGGCGGCGCCCGGAAGGAATAACATCAAACCTCTGGACCAGGAGCACGGATTTACCGGAACACTGAACAAGCCGGGTATTGGGGACGACCAGGCCTGCCTTCACCGCCAGGTTCATGGTGGCTGCCTCGATCTTCACCACATCCTCCTGATCTCTCGTGCTCGGGAACTTGGCCAGGTAGTGAGTATTACAATCTTCATCGAACACCACAGCTTTGGGGCGGGCACCGCCGGGCGAACTCCCGGCACTCAAGAGAAGGGATATGTCCGAGTCTTGAGTCTCACCACGCTCATATTGTTCAGCGGTTTCGACAAGAGTTGAGAGGTGCAGCGTTGAGATGTCGGGCGGCGGTTCGTGTGGCTTTGCATGATCAGTGAATGACAATGCCCCCAGCCCGGTGCTACCAAGGGCAAAAAGCAGATTCGGCAGGTTTTGCTCGTGCCTTGGGATCTGATGCTTGCGAACTAGAAGATTACGACCCCAGTCATCAGGGAGGCTGTCTTCAAACACACCGAACATATCAGGGCGCTCGGTTAAAAACGAATCAGAGGTCAAGGGGAGAGAGACGGGATCAAGCGCGAAAGCATCGATTCTCGCAAGATAATCATGTTCATATCTGAACGCAGTTCTCGTTCGACCGTTCTCGGCTATCTCGCAGATCATCTCGCCAACTAACCGATGGTCACCGCCTGATCTTTCCCACACCCCGATCCGATGGATCATCGAGACCTCCTCGACGCTCGACGGGGCAGTGATTGTTTCATCTGATCATACTTAGCGAACAGGTCCTCTGGCGCGGCCAGGATAGCATCCAAATCGCCTGCACGATCAAGAACATTCAAGGCGGCCACCCAGCAGCCGACTGATACGCCAGGATCGCCAGACTCCATTTTACGAAGGGTTGGCACACTAATACCGAGTCTGGCCGAAAAGATTATCTGCGTATCGTTCCGCCTCAAGCGCTCAGCCCGGAGCCTGGAACCAAGACTCCGCAATTTCTCATCGATCTGAAGCATAACAGTCCTATTTAATAGAAAGTATCATTTGTATTATGCTTGATTACGGATATAATGCAAACTATTATTTTCATTAATCCGGTGCTTACGGCTATCCGCTCATAGACATGAGGCAAGGTAGAGCGGGGCATGAAGCAATCCATCATCCTGCTGATTGGCGCCTTGCGCCGATAGCAGAACAGCTAGCTCTGGCGAGTACTTCCGGCGGAACACCCCCATGCTCTTGGCCTTGGTGTTGAGACCGGCCTTTACTTCTACAGGGATGGCCTTGTCTTCTCGGGGAACAATGAACTCAATTTCTGATGTACCTTCCCGCCAAGTGTAGACCGGTGTGATCCCGCCGCATTTCATCTCGTTAAGCACGGCGTTTTCAGCCAAGAAGCCCTTAAACTGACCTAAATCGTATCGATAGAGCACCGATGAATCGAGATCCAGCATGGCACCAAGTATGCCGACATCAAACAAGTAGAGCATAAAGGCGTTCTTTGCAGTGTACGCTGCCAACGGTTGTTGAATAGTGCGACAGATCGGCACACGGTGAATCAGCCCAGCTTGGGAGAGCCATTCGATGGGGGCCTCCAGTTCATCGTAGCTTGATTTACCGGGAAGCACGTCTTTGAAGATGAACTTCCGGATGCCGGTGGTCTCTCGGGCCAACTGTTCGGGTATGTTGTTGAAGACACCGGCAATACGCATTGCTTTGAGTTTTCCCGAATGTTTGGCAATGTCGTCCATGTAGGATTTCACCAACTCGTTTTGTAGAGACCGCGCCGCCCGAAATGCAGCCACTCGTGTGTCGCGCAGCCCAATATAGGTTCTCACCACTTCGGGCAGTCCTCCGCAGGCGAGATACTCCCTGAACAGTCCAAACGCCTTTTCGTGGATAGGCTGTGACAACGGTATCCTGTCTCGACCAGTAGATTGCAGCGCCCTCCTGAATGGCTCCATACCAAGAGCGTCCACAAATTCGAAGAATGACATCGGTTGTAACCACTCCCGCTGCACCTTACCCACCGGGAAGTTCTGCTCCGACAGGCCGATACCAAGAAGCGACCCTGATGCACATATATATGCCTCAGGATACCTCTCATAGAAGTACTTCAGTGAGGTCAGAGCTTCCGGGCATAGCTGGACTTCGTCGAAGATCAGCAGAGTGTCTTCCAATGTGATATCTGTATCAAGGTAGAGCCCCAAATCGGTCAGTATGCGCTCCGGTTTCAAATCGGGCCGAAAGAAACCGTTCAGCGCCTTGTTCTCTGCGAAATCGAGCAGGATGCAGTTCTCAAACCGTGACTCTCCAAATCGCCTGAGAATCCACGTCTTCCCAACCTGACGCGCTCCCTGAATCAGCATCGGCTTGCGCTTCGGAAGTGCCTGCCACGCGGTCAATTCGTCCCATAAATATCGTTTCATGGCTACACATTCCTATGATATATTCCGGAATGCAAGGGATATTCATCGTGTATATTCCAAAGGACAACAGATAAGTAAGAACAGATAAGAGATAAGGGACAAGAGATAAGGGACGGACCATTTATTGTCCTCTTGAACCGGTCCTCCCTCAGAGCACCCCGTCGAGCGTGCCCGCGGTTATAGGACTGGGTAAAGCGCTGTACCGGTTATTGGTCCGTCCCTTATATATCTTATATCTTATATCCCTTATATATGTCCCTTATATATTTTATATTCCCCCTTATATTCCTTTGTTGTGGCCGACAGACTGAATCATTGTCGGTGGTGCAATTGGGCTGGATATGGGATCTGCCGCCATGTAGTCTGCGAGAGTGCAACGTGGACGCACAGGGCTGACTCTAGAGGGAGGTATCCGTGGGACAACTGCTACCGATCATCCTGATTCTTGTCATCTTTGCCGTCCTCGCTCCTGTATTGAAGGCCCTGACCGCAAAGGGCAAGGCCCCCGCCGAGTATCCCTACCAAAAGGAACCGACCCTATTCACTCCCGCCGAACGATCCTTCCTTGGGGTACTTGAGCAGGCCGTTGGTGATCAGTTTCGCATCATGGGGAAGGTTCGTCTTGCCGATGTCATACGAGTCAGGCCCGGGTTGACCGCATCAGCAAGACAGAAAGCCCTCAACAAGATACAGAGCAAGCATCTCGACTTCGTCGCCTGCGACCCCAACGACCTTTCCATTCAGTTTGCGGTAGAACTGGATGATAAGAGCCATGGCAAGAAGGGACGGCAAGACAGGGACGTTTTCCTTGATGCGGCGATGAATGCAGCGGGGGTTCCTCTTATCCGCTTCCCGGCACGGAAGGCATACTCCATTCATGAGGTATTCGACAAGTTGGCATCTACGCTTAACCCGCCCGGATCCGATCCTGCCACCGAAGACCCGCAGCCGCAGCCAGTCGAGATCGACACCGCCTCTGATGCGCCATCGGAGCCAGCCACAAATCTCTGCCCATCCTGCGGCGGAGATATGGTTCGGCGGAAGGCATCGAAAGGGAAGAACGCCGGTCAGGAGTTCTGGGGCTGCTCGAACTACCCCAAGTGCAGGAAGATTCTGCCTGTGTAGGGAATTGGCTGGGGGAAGATAGGCTGGGGCCGCATCCACGAGCTGTGCTGAGAAGATATGATATGAAGAAATTGACGCTTATGGTTCTCGCTTGTTTCCTTCTTTGCGGATGTGCGGCCCGCATGGCACGTTTCGACCTGAACACGAACGAGAGACAGCAGAAACCTATAACACCTCTATTCTCAGGCGTTGTGGAAGGGACGGGTCAACTCGCCGTATCGATCTCCTCCCCCGTCACAGGTTGGTTTGTGGACGATCTGCCGCCATGGTTGATTGTCCTCGCTCCTTTCCAACTCATTGACCTGCCATTCTCGTTCATCGCAGATTTTTTCTACATTCCCTCCGACATCACGTTTATAAAGAAACTGAAAGAGCGACAGGTGCAAGTCGACAGGAGCAATCGGGCGGATGGAAAGTGAACGACATAGCGGGCATGATCGTATGGGGAAGTCTAATTGTCGTTGGCCGCAGCAGTAGCAGCAGATAATGCACACCCAATCCCGAATTCTTCTGATCCCCGATATTTTTTCAGAGGTCACGCCTGGAGACGCCTGGAGAGACGCCTGGGGACAGGCCATATGAGCGTGTAATGAAATCACGGAAGCCTCTATAGATATTGTTTTAGGATGTTCACAACTTTCTTCCGGAAATGGAGGGTGCTCGCTGCTTCAAGGGTGTGTAGGGCGCGTTGTCGCTGCCCGTGAATAGCCTGAGGAGTAGAGTGATGAGAGTCTCCCGAATCAAGGAAACGGGGTCCGCCCACTACCACATCATGTCACGAATTGTTGACCGGCAGATGTTGATGAATGCCAGCGAGAAGGAGTACTTCCGCAAGCTGATGCGCGCCGTTGCCGCCTTCTCCGGCTGCCAGGTCATAACGCACGGCATTCTTACGAACCACTGGCACTGCCTTTTGCACGTTCCGGAACGCCCACCCGTTACCGATGAGGAGTTGATCGTCCGGCTGGCTCATCTCTACGACGCGATTGAGGTACGCGGCATTGCTGAATCGCTGCAGCGATACCGAGACTGCGGAGAGCACGCCGCCGCCGATGCGTTCAAGGCCCGCTTTACCTGTCGCATGTACGACCTCTCCGAGTTCGTCAAGACGCTCAAGCAGCGCTACACCCAGTCCTACAACCGCCGCCATGGCCGCAAAGGGACATTGTGGGAGGAGAGGTATAAGAGCGTACTCATTGGCGGCCGTGGCACCCTACTCACCGTAGCCGCCTACATTGATCTCAACGCCGTACGTGCCGGCATTGTCGAAGATCCGGGTGACTACCGCTTCTGTGGCTACGGCGAAGCTGTGGGCGGATCACAGGTCGCCCGCGAGGGCCTCATGCATCTCTTCGAACAGCTTGACTGCGAGATCGACTGGAAAGAAGCCGCCCGCCTCTACCGTCAGCAGCTCTTCGTCCGCGGCGAACAGCTCACAGAGGACGCCAAACCCGGGTTCAGCCCCCAAGCCGTCCAAGCCGTCCTCGACGCCGGCGGCATCCTCCCGAAGGGACAAGCCCTGCGCTGTCGGGTCCGCTACTTCAGCGACGGCGTCATCCTTGGCAGCCGTAGCTTCGTGGAAGAAGCCTTCCTCCGCCACCGCAACTACTTCAGCGCCAAGCGGACAACGGGAGCCAGGCCAATGAAGCACGGGCAATGGGATGGGTTGTGCACTGCCCGGCGCTTGAGGATGAGTGTGATCCAAATCCCCCAACCCGCATAGCCCGGACAAAGCCGCACGCACGCCTCTCCTGGTAAAACACGATCAGGGGACAGCCGAGGTATGCCCACAACCGGCCGATCATCCCACTCAATCCTCAGAATCAGAGCAACCCCCGGACTCAGCAACACCCGGCCACTCACAAGGCACCGAAACAGCCGCATCGTGACACACCCATCACAGCTGTCCTGTCCCTACCCGCCCTGTCCCTACCGCCCTTGGTAAAACACGATCAGGGGACAGCCGAGGGCTGCCCACAACCGGCCGATCTGCCCACTCAATCCTCAGAATCAGAGCAACCCCCGGACTCAGCAACACCCGGCCACTCACAAGGCGCAGAAACAGCCACAGCACGACACCCCCATCACAGCTGTCCTGTCCCTACCCGCCACACAAGGCGCAGCTGGCGGAAGCGAGAGTCCATCCGCCATGAACTCGTCAGGGAGATTCTCCTTTGCGACCCCACTCGTCGAGTAGAAGCAAAAGACGACTTTGGGAGACCTTCGTGATTTCATCCACGAATCCAAGAAACTAACCATGGACTTCTGCACCTCAGAGTGCGCAAAGGACATGCGGGGAACGCTAGGTTGGTTCTTGTCCTGCTCGTATATGAGAGCTGTATCATCAGCAGATGAACTTACAACCATGACATCTTCATCAGTCTCGGTCGCGCAATAGGTATAAAGCCGAGAGGCATCTTCAACGGCATCGAGGATCATCGATATCGCTCGGAGACGCTGGACACGCTGTCCTTTCGTCTTGTCTCCTGCGTCTCTCGCGATAGCGGTAGTGTCAGTATCCAAAAGAATCCCCTAAGCCTCTAATCCCTCTTCAATCCCAGTAAACAACTCCAGCGCGGCCCCTAGGTTCTCTTTAATCTCCGCTGCCAGCACATCTGGATCGCGGGCGGGGTCGGTCCGAAAAATAAGCCTTTACCGGGGGCGGTCGGGGTCGGTCTTTGTGGGGACGATGGGGTAACAGTTTAGCGGATTGCGGGCTGGCTGCTGGACGGCCCAAGCATGAGGTCATCGAATGGGAGGCATGATGAGCCGCTGGTGCTCGACAGAACTGTTCAATATCCCACATGAAGAAGCCAGGCCCGGAAAAATGGATTGGAAAACTTCAGACCGACAGGCGTCTCTTGGAGGATGCGGCGATTGACGAGCCGGGTCGCGGCGGCTTTCGATGAACTGGCGTGGGCGATGTCGGCCACCGCCAGAAATTCAGCGGATTGAATCGAGCGACCGTCTAGCTGAGCAATAGCGCGGAGAACGGCGAGTTGCTGACCTGTGATGTCCCCCACGATCTGCTCGTAGCCCTTTCGTTCGTCGGCGAAGACCTGGAGTAAGGCGTCTCTCACATGCTCGGAGCAGACGGTTCTTGTCGCGCGGGATTTGGCGCCATCCCACACCGCGGCGCAGAGTTGCTGCGTGTCTCCGGGGTTGCCATCCGCGAGACGAATGATCTCGCCCAACGTCTCGTCTGTGATCTTCATCGCACTGGCCTTGAAGTGTCCACGCAGGAAGCCATGCCAGTCGTCGAAGTCGTCATCCGTGACGTCGAGCATGGCGGCAGACTTGTAGAAAGCTCCCCGGTCATCGGCGAACAGCTTCCACATGTCGTTGCGCACACTTCCGCAGAAGCAAAACGGTATCTTGCCCAGCAACTGAATCTCCTTGCGAAGAAGCCCGAGCACTTGGTCCGCCTCTTCCATGGCCATCAGATCCTGAAACTCGTCGATGGCGATAATGAGTTTGCGGGAATCATTATGGAGCGACTGCCAGAGACGCGCGATTTGTGCGACCGACTCTGGCGCAGTCTTCCGCCTGGCGCTCAGGGTCGGCGTCATCGTGGGCGACCCCGTTACCGGGTCAAGCCCCATGGTCACTGTCAGACCAGGCAATGCGCGGGCAATCCTTTGCAGCAGCCCGGCTTTATCCTCAATCACGTCAAGTGCCTGAACGCAACGGCGAACCAGGTCGGACATCGTCCGAATGCCCCATAGATCCACGTAAATAAGTGTCGATCCTCGGACCTCACCAGCTACCCTGTGAATCAATGAGCTCTTCCCCACTCGGCGTGGGCCAGTGACTGCCACGTTCTGACCGCTGCGCACGAGAGCCGCAAGCCGTTTCTCCAAGCGCTTACGCGGGCAGAAATGCTCCTCGCTTACAATGCAGCCGTAGAGAAATGGGTTCTGCTTGTGCATGGCCCCTTATCACACAAAACAGTGTCACAGTCAACTGTGTAACATAAAAACGCTCGGTCGAAGATATCGGTGGTGAATCAACGTTGCCGGCGGAGTTCATTGAACGGAGGGGAATCACACTGGAGCCTTCCGTGTTCAACGCCATGGTGTAGGATCAGAAGTGTTTCTTGGCAAAGGCAAATCCAGATCCCGTTTTCAGGTAGCGTTCGAAAGCGGCGGCTTTGGTTTTGTCGCTGAATCCGATGCTTGTTTCCAAGGACCACGGGCAATACCTGGATGTATGGGGTGAGCCGCCGGCATTGTGTTTGTTGAGGCGACTATCGATGTCATTGGTGATGCCGATATAGCGCTGCTCAGGGTGTGATGTACTGCGAATGATGTATACGTAGTGCATAGGGTCACACGATAGGGTTTGGACACATAGAAGGGAAGGTGGTTTTGGAGACGTGGCTGGGCGGGTGCCGGTCCCCCGTCGCTAAAGCTATGGGGGACACCCTCCGCTCCTGGGGTTGGGTGGCGCCAAAGCGTGGGGGTGAGGCGAAGGGTGGCTTGCCACCCGTAGCTCCGAGCGAAGCGAGGAGCGGAGGGTGGTAGCGGCAGAGGGACTCGAACCCCCGACAAGTGGATTATGATTCCACTGCTCTAACCAACTGAGCTATGCCGCCCCTTTGAATAAGGCGGGCACAAGCTACGGAATCAAGTCCCGATTGTCAATCCTCTTGTATCATGGCGGGTGAGTGGGTTAGTTTTTTGTCTCGGATCCTTCTGTGGGCGAAACGAATCAATGAAATCAACACGAGATGGTAGTACAAGGTTCTGTTTCTCCTCCATGGGAGTCGGAATTCAGGAGTCAGAATTCAGAATGGAGTATTGACCCCGCGAAGAATGACGACTTGCACGGCGTGCGGCTATTCTTCGAGACCTTGGATTTGGATTAATTACTGAATTCTGAATTCTGAATTCTGACTCCTGCTTGAGGCGCGCAGCGCAGAAAGCTTCTCCGCCACGACTTGACACTTGGACTCCATAAAAGGTAAGTATACCGGTGGTGTTTTATAAGAATTGAGGCTGCCGTCGGGTCGGGGCCAGGATCACACGAAGAGAGTGGGCATGACAGAAGAGAATACACCGGACGATATTGAGGTTAAGGAGTGGGTCGTTTCGCTTAAGGAGGTGCTTGATCGCTCCGGGCCGGAACAGGTCCGCCGGATTCTGCGCGAGACGTCCCTCTACGCCAATACGCAGGGGGTCAAGATTCCGTTCTCGGCCAATACACCCTATCTCAACACGATACCCACCGATGAGCAGCCCCCCTATCCGGGGATTCGCGAAATCGAGCAGCGCATCAAAAGCATCATCCGCTGGAACGCTATGGCGATGGTGGTTCGAGCCAACCGTGAGGAGGAGGGCATCGGCGGCCATATCTCCTCCTACGCCTCGGCGGCCACACTCTATGAGGTCGGATTCAACCACTTCTTCCGCGGTCCCGATCACCCCTGTGGAGGGGACATGATCTATTTCCAGGGCCACGCCTCCCCCGGCATCTACTCGCGCGCCTTCCTTGAGGGCCGCCTCTCGGCGGAACGGATCGGAAACTTCCGACATGAGCTGCACGAGAATCCCGGCCTCTCCTCCTACCCGCACCCTTGGCTGATGCCGGATTTCTGGCGGTTCCCCACCGTGTCGATGGGTCTGGGCCCGCTTGCGGCAATCTATCACGCCCGCTTCATCCGCTACCTGGAGGATCGCGGACTCAAGAAGCCGACCGATCAGAAGATCTGGGCCTTCCTGGGTGACGGCGAAACGGATGAGCCGGAAACACTCGGCTCCATCACGCTCGCCTCTCGCGAGAATCTTGACAACCTGATCTTTGTGGTCAACTGCAACCTGCAGCGACTGGATGGACCCGTGCGCGGAAACGGCAAGATTATTCAGGAGTTGGAGAACTCTTTCCGCGGCGTGGGCTGGAACGTAATCAAGGTGGTCTGGGGCAGCGACTGGGATGCGCTACTGCAGGAGGACCATGACGGTCTACTGCTCAAGCGCATGCAGGAGTGCGTCGATGGACAGTATCAGAAGTACATCGTCGCTGACGGTGACTTCATTCGGCGCGACTTCTTTGGCAAGTACCCGGAACTGCTCAAGCGCGTGGCGCATCTGTCGGATGAGAAGCTCAAGAAATTGGGTCGCGGCGGTCACGATGCACTGAAAGTCTACACCGCCTACAAGTCCGCCGCGGATCACCGCGGCTCGCCAAGTGTGATTCTGGTCAAGACGGTCAAGGGCTACGGTATGGGCGATGGTGGCGAGGGGATGAACATCACGCACCAGCAGAAGAAGTTGAACGAAGAGCAGCTTCTGGCATTCCGCAACCGCTTCAGCATTCCCATCTCGGATGACGATGTCAATCAGCTGCCGTTCTACCGCCCGCCGGATGACAGCCCGGAAATGCTCTACTTGCAGAAGCGCCGCAAGGAGCTGGGGGGGTATACCCCGGCGCGTAGCTGCCTGGCACCGCCCTTGAAGACGCCGACCGATGAGCTCTTTACTGAGTTTCATGAGGGAACGGGAGAGCGTGAGGTCTCCACTACAATGGCGATTGTGAGGATGCTGACGAAGCTGTTGCGTGATGAGGAGGTGGGCCAGCGGATTGTCCCGATCGTGCCTGATGAGGCCCGGACCTTCGGTATGGACGCGCTCTTCAGGCAGTGCGGCATCTATTCGCATGTTGGACAGCTCTACGAGCCGGTCGATAAGAGCAGCCTGCTCTACTACCGCGAGGCGACGGATGGCCAGATTTTGGAGGAGGGGATCACGGAGGCCGGTTCGCTCTGCTCGTTCATCGCCGCAGGAACGGCCTATGCCAACCACAGCATCGCGATGATTCCTTTCTATATCTTCTACTCCATGTTCGGCCTGCAACGCATCGGCGACCTGGCCTGGGCCGCTGGCGACAGCCGCTGCAAAGGCTTCCTGGTTGGGGCCACAGCGGGTCGCACGACGCTCGCTGGCGAAGGGTTGCAGCATCAGGACGGCAACAGTCATCTGCTGGCCCTGACGATCCCGAACCTGGTGGCCTATGATCCAGCCTACGCCTATGAGATTGCCGTGATCCTACAGGACGGCATGCGCCGTATGTATATGGATGGTGAGGACATCTTCTACTACATCACGGTGATGAATGAGAATTATGTCCAGCCCCCCATGCCTGAAGGGGCGCGCGAGGGCATCCTGAAAGGTATGCACCGGGTGGCCGCCGCCAAAGAGGGCGGCACGCGGATACGCCTGCTGGGGAGCGGCACCATTCTGAATGAGGCCCTGAAGGCGCGTGATCTGCTCGCCGAAACGGCCAACGTGCAGGCGGAAGTCTGGTCGGTGACCAGCTACAAGGAGCTGCAGCACGAGGCGCTCGAGGTGGAACGATGGAATCGCCTCCACCCGACCAAGAAGCCCCGCACACCTTATTTGACGAAATGCCTGGAGGGCGGCAAGGAGCCCATTGTGGCGGCCAGTGACTACGTTAAAGCGCTGCCCGGCATAGTCGCGCGATGGATGCCCGGTGATTTCACCGTGCTGGGGACAGACGGCTTCGGGCGCAGTGATGGGCGCCGGGCGTTGCGTGACTTCTTTGAGGTCGATGCGCGCCATATCGCCCTGGCTGCACTGAGTGCCGCGGCCCGCGACGGAAGCATTGAGAAGAAGGTCGTGGTTGATGCGATGAAGGCATGGAAAATCGACCCGGAACGTGAATCCTCGGTGTTGCGGTAGTTCGAAGGCATCCGAAAGGGGCGGCAACACCGAATTAGGGGGGAACAGGGAGAATATCCAACAGCCAACAAGGAATATCCAATGACCAAGGTGAGACTTGGAGCAAGATCTAAGGGAAACGCAGGAGGTTGCGTGAAGTTTGGCCGCCGATCCCTCCTTGGAAATTGGATTTTCCGCCAGAGGCGGACCAGCTCGTGGCTGGGGGTGTTGGCTGTTGGATATTGAGATCTCCCGGAACGCAGATACTTTGGGGTACAGGCTCCAGTTACAGGGCCCCGCCGGTGCGGGGCTGTTAATGGTTAGTGGGAAGCAGAGACAATGAGCATAGAATACAAACTGCCCGAGCTGGGCGAGAATATTGAAACGATCCAGGTCACCCGCGTTCTGGTGGGACCCGGCGACACGGTCCGTGCCGAGGAGCCCCTACTGGAAGTGGAGACGGACAAAGCCACGATTGAAGTGCCTGCCGACGCGGCCGGGACGGTGGAGACCGTCCTCGTCAAGGATGGCGACGAAATCAAAGTCGGCCAGGTCCTGCTGACCTTCAGCGGCGATGCCGCTGAGGCTCCAGAGGCCGATCCAACTCCCGCCGCCAAGGATACACCGGAGCCTGCGGCCGATCCGACGCCAGCGGCTGCTCCCGCAGCCCCGCCCGAGCCCCCACCTGCCGCACCCGTCGCAGCACCAGCTGTCACCCCCACACCAACACGGTCGGCCGCTCCCGCGGCGACAGGCCCAACTCCATATAACGTACCTGCGTCCCCCTCCGTGCGCCGTTTTGCCCGTGAAAGAGGGATCGACGTGACGAATGTGACCGGATCGGACGAGAGCGGGCGCGTCTCGATTGAGGATGTGAAGGCGCACGCCAAACGGATTAACGAATCGCCATCGACGCTTTCGGCCGTGGGCATCGCCGCGCCGCCGCTTCCGAACTTTGAGAAATGGGGCACGGTCAAGCGCAAGAAGCTGGCTGTGATTCGGCGCAAGACGGCGGAGCACATGTCGATGAGCTGGAATCAGATACCGCACGTATCGATCTTTGATCGGGCCGATATCACGGAGCTGGAGGTGCTACGTAAGCGCTATTCCGAACATGCCGAAGCGGCCGACACCAAGCTGACCATGGCGGTTATGGTCGTCAAGGTCGCGGCCGGTGCCATGAAGCGCTTTCCACAGTGCAACTCCTCAATCGACATGATCTCACATGAAATCGTTAGCAAGGAGTATGTCAACATCGGCGTTGCGGTCAGCACAGACCGCGGTTTGGTGGTACCGGTGATTTACAACGCCGACCAGAAAAACATGATGCAGATCGCCGTGGAATTGACACAGCTGGCCAAGAAGGCCCGCGAGGGTAAGATCCAATTGAGCGAGCTCGAGGGCGGAACCTTCACTGTGAGCAATCTTGGCCGAGTCTGCGGCACCCACTTCACGCCGATCATCAACTATCCGGAGGTTGCGATCCTCGGCATGGGTCGCTCCATGGCCGAGCCGGTCGTACGGAATGGTCAGATCGAGATACGCACCATGTTGCCGCTCTCGCTGACATTTGACCATCGCGTCATCGATGGCGCCGAGGCCTCGAATCTCCTCGGATGGATAGTCGACGCCATCCAGGAACCGCTGCTGCTATCGCTGCAGGGATAGGGCGGCAGGCGTCGAGGGGCCGCGATACGAGATGCGGTATGCGACACTCAATATATAAACTGTGAATGAGGGGTATGATGAGCACGGAAGCAAGTGGCACACATGTGGTGGTGATTGGGGCGGGACCTGGCGGGTATCCGGCGGCATTCCATGCTGCGGATCTTGGGTTGCAGGTCACTCTGATTGATGGGGAAGCCAACCCCGGTGGGGTTTGCCTCTACCGCGGCTGTATCCCCTCCAAAACGTTGCTGCATGCCAGCGCATTCATCAACGAGGCGAGAGAGATGGCGGAATGGGGCATCACCGTCTCAGAACCGAAGATCGACCTCGATAAGTTGCGCGCCAGCAAAGAGGGCGTGATCGCCAAGCTGACCGGCGGACTGGGTCAGCTCTCCAAGCAACGCAAGATCACCTATGTCCGCGGCCGCGCCACCTTCAAGGATGCCACGAGCGTAACCGTTGCCAAGCCGGATGGCACAGAGGAAGTCATCTCCTTTGACGCCGCCATTATTGCGACCGGCTCCCAGCCCATCCATCTGCCCTTTGCGCCGGAGTGCGACCGCGTTATGGACTCTTCAACCGCCCTGGACCTGGTGGATATCCCCGCCTCTCTGCTCCTCGTTGGAGGGGGGTATATCGGTCTCGAGTTGGGCCAAGTCTACGCCTCACTCGGCTCGCGTGTCAGCGTGGTCGAGATGACCGCAGCTCTGTTACCGGGTGCCGATGCGGCGTTGGTGCGCCCCCTGGCCGCCAGACTAAAAAAGCAGTTCGAAGCGATTCATCTCGAAACACGTGTCACCAGCATGAAGGAGAGCAAGAAGGGCATCGTGGTCCAGTTCTCCGGCAAGCACGAAGGCGAGGCAACCTTCGACAAGGTTCTCGTCGCGGTCGGGCGCCGCCCCTCCACAGAGGGACTGGCGCTGGAGCATGTAGGCGTCACTCTCGACGAGAAGGGCTTCATCCAAGTAGACGCACAGCGCCGAACCTCCGTTCCCACGATCTACGCCGTGGGCGATGTGGCCGGACAGCCCATGCTGGCGCACAAGGCGACGCATGAGGGCAAGGTCGCGGCCGAGGCCATTGCCGGCAGGAAGACCATCTACGATCCCAAGGCTATTCCGGGCGTGGTCTTTACCGACCCCGAGATCGCCTGGTGCGGTATCACCGAGGCAGAGGCAAAAGCGGCGGGACGCGACGTGAAGGTGACCAGCTTTCCGTGGGCCGCCTCCGGGCGAGCCACCACACTCGGTCGCAGCGACGGCGTGACCCGATTGATCGTGGACCCGGCCGACCACAACCGCATTCTGGGTGTCGGCATCGCCGGGCCGGGAGCGGGCGAGCTCATCGCCGAGGGCACCTTGGCCATTGAGATGGGCGCGGTGGCGGAGGATCTGGCTTGGACGATCCATCCGCACCCAACCCTGTCGGAGACGCTGATGGAGGCGGCCGAAAGCGCCATGGGCCACAGCACGCACTACGCACGCTAGCAAGCGAAAGCTTTACGCCGTGCATGAAGAGTGGTATCAAATCCATACGTAACGAATTTTCGCTCACATCCAGCCTGAGGGGGGGACGCCATGCAGATACTCGAAACCGCCATGCAACTCGAAATAGATGCCGAGAAGCACTATCGCAATATGGCCGCGCAAACCAAGGATGTTGGCCTGGTCAATATCTTGAACCGGCTCGCCGAAGTGGAACAGCAGCATCAGCGCGTCATTGCCGCCATGCAGAACGACGACTTGGGTGTTGAGGCGGGCGATGAGACGTTTATCGCGGACGTGAAAGTGCTCTTCCAGAAGCTCCAGGACAGCAGGAGCGAGGTCAAGATCGACATGTCACAGATCGCACTCTACACGCACGCCCGGGACCGTGAGCTGGAGGCCGAGAACCTCTACTTCAAGGCGGCCGAAGTGGAGACCGACCCCGACACGATCGCGCTGCTCATGCGTTTGGGTGCCCAGGAGACGATGCACGCCCAGATTATTGACAGCATCATCGAGTTCCTATCTAAAGCCGAACCTGGCGGCTGGATGGAAAATGCCGAGTGGTATCACACCGACGTCTATTGAGGCGTTCTGAGTGGCCCATTCTGAGCGCCCCGCTACAGGCGCTCGATCCTGATGTGGAGGGCGGGCGATTCCTCGTCCTCAACGCGAAATCCGTGCGCGATGCGGTACCCGGGAATCCAGGCAATCTCTCCGCCACACTCCAGCAGGGGTAGCTCCCCGCGTTGTTCAGCGGGCAGCTTGGCATCCACCAGAATATCCTGGAGCTTCTTTGATCCACGCATACCGTAGGGCTGGATGCGATCACCCGGCCGCGGACAGCGCACATAGAGGCGTCGGCGCCCCACGGCCTTGGCACTCAGCGAGGCGGTGGCTGGCAGCACCCCCGGTGAGGCGCCCCGCTCCCGGACGACGCCAGGCCGACGTTCGATGAGGATACGCAGCCCCTGCTCTGGCAGCAGGGTTTCGCCCACCCGAGTGAGCACCACACGAAAAGGCTCAGGCGCGGAACGAGATGCCACTACGGCGAGAAATCCGTATCGTCGCACCACTCGCCATGGGCCAGGCAGATCTACTGCGCGGCTGCCGCAGGCGTCAGCCGCGAGCGCGCCAACACGCTCGGCCAAGGACCAATCCATACTTTCGACCGGCAGCGCTGATGCCATGAGCCATTTACGAATCACACGGCGGCCGAGCGGTGGAGGCAGCGCCGTCAGCGCTGAACGCTCAAGTCGACCATCGGCATCCGCGCAGCTCCGGAGGGAGACGTCGGCCATCTGATCGAGCCAGACCTCTTCCTCGCTCAGAATGTCGGCGGTCCGCCACAGGGCCGTGCGAATCTTCGGATTCAGTCGTGTTTCAAGGAGCGGCAACAGCTCATGCCGTACGCGGTTGCGCAGAAAGGCCACCGAAGCATTGGAAGCGTCCTCCCGCCACGTCTGGCCCTGTTGATGCAGAAACGCTTCAATCTCAACTCGCGACCGATCCAGCAGGGGGCGAATCACCTCCAGACCTGTGTCCCGCACGCCGGGCAGGAGGTCGGAGAGTCGAACGCGCCAGCGGATGCCGCCCAGGCCGGCGGGTCCACAGCCGCGCGCCAGGCGCAACAAAACGGTCTCGGCCTGGTCATCCGCATTATGCGCCGTGACGACGACGGATGCGCCCTGCTTCAGAGCGGTCTGTTGCAGGAAGTGGTAGCGCGCCTCGCGCGCGGCCATCTCAATGGAGAGGTGTTTGCGGCGGGCCAGACGGCGCACATCCCGACGCCCCGTCACACAGGCAACCTTGAGCTTTCTGGATAAGGCCCCCACGAAGGCGGCGTCAGAACGTGCCTCAGCGCCGCGCAGTTGGTGATCCAGGTGAGCCACCGTCAATTCGAGGCCCATCGATGGCTTCAGGGCATTCAGCGCCACGAGCAGCGCCACCGAATCGGCACCGCCCGACACGGCCAGAAGCAGGTGGCTGTGGCCATTCAGAAGGCCACGCCTCTTGAGATTCGTTGCCAGATCGCTAACGAGAGTGGACCGCCGCGAGGTCATCCTGCTGCGGTCAGTTTCGTCATGCCATTCATGTAGGGCACGAGTGCTTCGGGCAGGATCACAGAGCCGTCGGCCTGCTGACCATTTTCAAGAATGGCGACCACCAATCGCGGGAGGGCCACACCGGAGCCGTTGAGCGTATGCACAAATTGCGTCTTGCCCTGTTCGTCGCGGTAGCGAATATCAGCCCGGCGCGCCTGGAAGTCCTCGAAGTTGCTGCAGGATGAGACTTCCAACCAGGCGTCTTGGCCGGGTGCCCAGAGTTCGATGTCATAGCACTTGGCGGCGGCAAAACTGAGATCCCCTGTGCAGAGCTCGAGCACCCGATAGGGCAACCCGAGACGCTGCAACACATCCTCGGCGTTGGCGACAAGCGTCTCCAGCTCGTCGTACGAGCTCTCGGGCGTGACGAACTTGACCATCTCGACCTTGTCGAACTGATGCAGGCGGATCAGCCCGCGGGTATCCTTTCCGGCCGCACCGGCTTCTTTGCGGAAGCAGGGGGTGTAGGCGGTCAGATAGATCGGCAGGGGCGACTGTATAATCTCCTCACGGTAGTAGTTGGTGACCGGCACTTCGGCGGTGGGGATCAGCCACAGATCGGTGTCCGTCACACCATACATGTCCTCTTCCATCTTGGGCAGCTGCCCGGTACCCGTCATGGCGGCCGAGTTACAGACCGTGGGGGGCCAGACTTCACGGTAGCCATGCTCGGCCACATGCAGATCGAGCATGAAGTTGATCAGGCCACGCTGTAGACGGGCACCCGCCCCGGTGAAAAGCGCGAACCCAGCCCCGCTCATGCGGGCCGCTCGGGGCATGTCCAACAGGCCGAGTGTCTCGCCTAACTCCATATGCGATTTCGGATCAAAATCAAACGTGGGGCGGCTCCCATGCTCCCGCACGACCTGATTGGCCGATGCATCGGTACCGACAGGGGTAGTGGTGTGAGGCGTGTTGGGAATCGAGAGGAGCACGCTGTTCAGTCGGGTCTCAACATCACGCACGCGTGTATCGAGCGCCCCGATCTGCTCGCCGACCGTCCGCATCCGGGCCTGAATCTCCGCGGTATCTTTACCCTCGCGTTTCAGGGCACCGATCTCTTTCGAGACCCGGTTACGCTCGCTCTTGAGATCCTCCACCTCGGTCAGTAGCTGGCGCCGTTCGGCATCCAAGGCTTCGACATTATCAATCAGCACTCCATCCACGCCCTTGGTGGCGATGCTGGCGCGGACTGCGGCGGCGTCCTCCCTGATTCTGCGGATATTCAACATATGCAGCTCCCATCATCAATCGTTGGACGCATCCTATCCCAAAGGTGACGCGCGACGCAATACCTGCGATGGAATTGGGGTTGCTGAAGCGTGGGCGATGCCCGATGATTGGGGCATGAATCGAGCGAGCCTGACACTGGGACTACTCGTGGCGGGGCTGATGGTGCCGTGGGCAGAGGCACAGGACGAGCCCCCGGCCTACCGCGCCGCTAACCTGGCTGCCGTGCAGCGCCTCGACGTGGAGGCACGAGAGGCGTTTGCGGGCGATACCAACGTCCTCGTCTTAAGCGGGATTGTTGCAGATCGAGAGGCGCGCCGTATCGTGGTTCAGACCGAGGCCTGCGGCCTTGGCTCCCATGATGTGGCCGAGTTTTTTGTGATTGCACCACACAGCGGCAACGACTACGAATCCCTCACGCGCGCTCTGGCCACGGCCGGGGATATGGACCGGGCCCTGCGTTTCATCGGGATGGCGCCGGGGCGCTGCGTTGACTATTCGCGCTACCGCTTCTGGCCCAAGGGTGAGCGAGTCGAGTCATGGTTCCGTCGACCAGGCCAGACCTCCGCGCCCTGGCGCGCGGAGTCGCTCCTGATGGATGAGAAGCTAGGCAAGACCCTGTCGCCCATGGGATTCGTCTATGTTGAGGCGCCACAGGCCGGGAGCCTGTCGGGCGAACCTCCCGATGTTCATCCTGTTGACGCGGATACGCGGGGCTCCATCATGGCCAACTACAATGAGGCGTTCACCCTTTTTGATGTTCCCCGTGCGGCACCGCAGGCGGCGGTCTATCGGCAGCAAACCGTCAATCCCGATAGGGTGTTGGAGGCCGGAGAACGCCTGGAATGGATTTTGCAGCCCGAACGGCGTGCCGAGGACCCGCGCGTGCAGAACCTTGAGCTGGTGGTCGATAGCGCCGGCGGTGCGACACAGTCGCTGGCGACACTACAATTCGTTTTGCATAATCAGACAAGCTGCACCTACGCTGCCGGGTTAGGGATGAACGACCTCCTACGCCAACTGACCGCGCTCTGCCAGGACGGGCGAGATCCCTTCATTACACTTCGTGTGGACGATCACGCGCAGTTGGGCGCACTCAAAGCTTTCTGCCTGCTCCTGGCCTCGATCGAAACGGATCATGGCATCCGCATCGAGCCGCCCCTGGCTGGCCACCTCTACTTCAAGGCCTTTATTCCCGACGACGCCCTGCGCGACCGCGAGACGCGTATCATGCAACCCGCTGAGCTCACGTTTGTGGAGCGTGCCGATGGTCGACCGGCGGTGTCACTGGTGGAGATTTTCGAACACTGGCGCGACGACGACGTGCATCCCGAGCTCACGTTCGAGCGGCACGCCCTCGCCACACCTGAGGCCCTGCGCACACAGCTGACGGCCCGCGAGGATGGCTTGCCGATCCTGCTCGTGTTTGCACCCGCGACACTTGAGCATGGGGAGCTGATACGCTGGCTGTCACCGGTTCTCGCCTCACACCCTACGGTGCACGTCTTCACACCGCTCACCCGGCCGGAGTGACCGTGGTCCCGGAGACCACGCCACCATCCAGCGCACGACGCACGGCTTGCGACAACACCGACCGATCGATCGGCTTCATTACGTATTCGGAGATGCCCACATTGCGCAGCTTGTTCATCGACATATCGGGGCTATAGCCAGAGCAAAGCACAATGGGAATGTCCGGTCGCAGCTTACGCACCTCACCGGCCAGGTCCGTTCCGGTCAACCCCGGCATGGTCTGATCCGTCACGATCAAGTCGAACGAGTTCGGGTCCTCCTTAAAGGCCGCGAGTGCCGCCTGGCTGGCGGTGCAGGCCACTACGTCGTATCCCAGCCCCTCCAAGAGTGTGCGAGCCAAGAAGACAATCATCTCCTCGTCGTCCACGAAGAGAACGCGTTCCGTGCCGCGTGGCAGTATCTGGACCACGGCTTCCTCTTCCAATCCGTCCGATCCGGCGCGCGCGATGGGGAACATGAGGCGAAACTCCGTACCCTTCCCCAACTCGCTTCTGACCGAGATAAATCCGTCGTGCGCATAGACAATGCTGTGCACCATCGAAAGCCCCAGTCCGGTTCCCTCGCCCCCACGTTTCGTGGTGAAGTAGGGCTCGAATATGCGCTGCTCTGTGTCGGCATCCATACCACAACCGGTATCGCTGATGGTGAGCAGGGCGTAGCGCGGCGCGTGGGCGTCGGCACGCATGCTCGGCTCCACCTGGTCCAGTGAGACATCCTTGAGCGTCACCACGATTGCGCCGTGCTCGTTGATGGCCTGGTAGGCATTGGTGCAGAGATTCATAACCACTTGGTGCATCTGGGTGGCGTCGGCCAGGATCAGACCGCAGTCATCGTCGATGCTCTGCTGAATCTCGATCGTTGTTGGAATGGTGCTCCGGATGAGTTTGAGGGCCTCTTTGACCAGGGAGGGGAAGTTGAGCAGGCCACGCTCTTTCATACTGGTGCGACTGAATGAGAGGATTTGCTTGATGAGATCGGCTGCTCGGTTGCCTGCTTTGCTGACCTGCTGGAGATAGGTCTGTGCGGTCTCGTTGTCCGCTACTTCCTCTTCAGCCAGCTGGGTGTAGCCGATAATGGAGGAGAGAATGTTGTTGAAGTCGTGCGCGATGCCGCCCGCCAGCGTTCCTATAGCCTCCATCTTCTGGGATTGCTGTAGGCGCTCCTCCATTTCATGCTCATGGGTGACGTCCCGTTTGGCGGCCACGAAGTTGACAATATCGCCGACCTCGTTCTTGACCGGAGAAATGGTCGCCTCCTCCTCAAACAGGGTGCCGTTCTTCTTGCGGTTAACAAAATGGCCCCGCCAGATTTCACCACGGGTAATCGTCTTCCAGAGTCGCTCGTAGGAGGCTGCTTCCTGCTTACCACTCTTAAGAATACGCGACGTCTTGCCCCGCACCTCGTCCATCGTATAGCCGGTACAGCTCTCGAACTGCGGATTGACATACTCGATCGCACCGGCAGCGTCCGTGATGACGATCGCTTCGGCAGACTGTTCGATCGCCGCTACCAGCCGGTTGTGCTCGGCTTCCGCTTCGAAATGGGCAGAAACGTCCTGGACTTGCGCGAGGTAGGAGACGACCTCATGGCCTTCGCGACGGAGAGGGACTATGACCACGTCCAAGTGACGGCTCCCCGTGTGGCGCGTGAGATAGAGATTCAAGGAGGTTACGTGGTCGAAGTTGCATTCGGCCCGGTAGCGCACTGTGTCACCGCGGCCCAGCATACCGTCTGCCATTTCGGGAGGGGCGAGCATGGTGGAGAGACGTAGTCCCTCCACAGCGGCGGCATTCTCCACTCCAAAAATCTCCAGATAGGCGTGATTGGCCTCGATCAGGCGAGCGCTCGCGTCGAAGAGCCCGATCCCGATCGGAGACTGATTGAAGAAGCCGCGGTAGCGCGCCTCGCTACGCGAGAGATCATCCGCAATACCTTTACGGCGGGCGATCTCTCCCTGCAGGGCTTCATTGTTCTGGGAGAGCTCGCGGGTCTTTTTCTGAACCTCTCGGCGGAGGACGAAACTGATCATGGACAGGAGCAAGACGACCGCGGCGGCCCCCCCCATGATCCAGAAAATCACACTGTAGTTGAGTTGCGAAGGGCTGCGATCCAGAGCTTCGTCCACCAGGCGGTGATACTCTGAGTGGGGATCGTTTTTCAAGCGGCTGAGATCGTAATCCAGAAGTAGCATCAGGGGCCGCCCAATCTCACGGGCGGCGGCGAAGCGCAGTTCAACCGACGCGACCCCGATGGACGTCGAACGTACGGTAAAGCGCTCGGCATTGGCCTGGCCGTAGAGACGATCCACCACGCCCGCATCTACCGATCCCTTCTGCAGTGCCTCCAGGATTTCATCGTAGTGGGAGTATTCGACGATGTGGCAAGAGAGATTGAGCTGACGGATCAAGCGGTCCACATCACGCGTGTAGAGATCTCCGCGCACCACGCCGAGGGTACGCCCTGCGAGGTCAAGGAGGGATCGAATCTCCGAGCGCTGCGGGATATACACTTGAGCCCCGGTGGTGATAATGGGCACGCGACTGAATGCAATGCGCGTCGCACGTTCTCGGGTGTAGGCGACCGCAACGGCCAGATCCACCTCACCCTTCTCAAGTAGATCAACACAGCCCTCCGGCGATGAGGATCTATACTCCAGACTCCAGTTCTCCTCCGCAGCGATGATACTGAGCAGATCAGGAAAGAGCCCACCCTTCGCCGCACCCGCCGGATTTCGGCAGATGGGAAAGGCATCGAAGACGGCGACCTTCAATCGCTGTGGCTCCGCCTGGGCCAGGATCGCCGACGCCAGCAAGGCAGAGCACGCCACGAGGTACCGAGTGTGGCGACACCTCCGGTGTAGATCACAGGCAGACATGTAGAAGGCAGACAGTCTCGCTATCACAGCTCTTTCTTAGCTTGAGCATCCCGCAACGTCAAGATCGATCCTGTCCGGCGGGGACCATAACGGCCTGGTTCCAAACCTCTAGTGCTCCCGTCCGAACTTCTTATTGAGCTCGTGGAAAGACATGTAGATCAGGGTCGGGCGACCGTGAGGACAGGTGTAGGGCATGCGTGTACCGGCTAGATCGATAACCAGCTGCTCTATCTCGTCCAGCGTCAAGGCATCGCGCGACTTCACCGCCGCCTTGCAGGAGGCCTGTATGAGAGCCGATTCGTTCAGTTTACCTCGCGCGCGCCCCGCCCCCCCCACTTCGAGCTCGCGCACGATTTCGGCCAGGAGTTTCTTCGGTTGTACGCTCACCAGAAAGGCGGGCAGAGCGTCGATGACGAAGCTGTCACCTCCAAAATCAGCGATGCCGATACCCATCCGTCTCAGAATATCGGTGTGACGCCGCACCCGGTCGGCGTCGGTGGGGTTGAGCTCCACCGTGTCGGGAACCAGGAGAGACTGCGACAGGATCTTACCCTCGGTGAACCGGTTCATGAAGCGCTCATACAAGACACGTTCATGGGCGGCATGCGGATCCATCAGGACCATACCGTCTTCGATCTCCAGAACCACGTAGAGTGCCCCGACCTGGCCAAGAACCCGACACCAGGACCACGGCGCATCTGCATCCGGCACATCCGCCGCTTGGGGACGAACGCCTGATTCGCTTTCAGTCGGTGCCGGTGGGCCGACGCCGGCGGGCCGCGGCGGGGCGTTGCCCGGCCCAAAGGGCTGGTGCATGGCCGAGGGCGGCGAGCCATCGGTGGTCTGGATCGGTATGCGCGGATAGCGAAAGATGCGTGAGGGCGGGAGATCATCGATGGCCAGCTGCAGATCCGGCAGAGCGCTGCCACGCGATGGCGCGGCCGCAAACTCGGCCCCGGAGATCCCCGGGGGCATGGTGTCTGGCGTGGTCGTCATGGCAAAGGCCCCCTGTAGGGCCGCGATCACACCATCGCGCACCTCAGAAGGCTGCCGGAAGCGGACCTCCTTCTTGGTGGGATGCACATTGACGTCTACCGAGCCAGGGTCGACCTCGATGAAGAGCACCATGACTGCATGCCGATCGCGCGGCAGGAGCGAGTGGTAGCCCGCCCGGATCGCATACCCCAGCAGCGGGGCTCCCGTGGCGCGCCCATTCACAAAGAGATACTGCTCCGTACGGTCGGCACGACTGAACGCCGGTAGCCCCGCGAAACCACGCACCTTGACGCCATTGCCCTCGAAAGCCACCTCGCGCAGCTGGCGCAGGTAGTCCTCACCAAACAGGTCTCGCACACGGTCGCGGATAGCCTGCGCGCCACCGGGGGCCAGTTGATGCATGACCCGGCCGTCCACCGTTAGACTCATGCCGACCGTGGGGTATGCCAAGGCCTGAAAGGTAAAAGTGTTTCGGATATGGGTCAGCTCAGTCTGCTGCGTGCGCAGGAATTTGCGGCGGGCGGGAACATTGAAGAATAAGTCGCGCACTTCAAGGCGAGTACCGGCCGGACCACCGATCTCGCGCACGTCCTGGATCTTGCCCCCGCTGAGCGTGATCTCAGTTCCTGATACATCGCCCTGACGCGCCGTGGTCAGGCGAAAACGCGACACCGAAGCGATGGCGGCCAGCGCTTCGCCGCGAAAGCCGAGGGTGTTGATATGTTCGATGTCATCCACATCCAGAATCTTGCTGGTGGCATGGCGCTCAATGGAGAGGAGCGCATTGTCCCGGTCCATACCCCGGCCGTTGTCACTGATCGCGACCAGCTTGCGGCCACCCGCGGCTATCTCGACCTCAATCCGGCTGGCACCGGCGTCGAGGGCATTCTCCATCAGCTCTTTGAGGACAGAGGCGGGGCGCTCCACCACCTCGCCGGCTGCGATCTTATTGACCACGTTCTCGGGCAGAACCCGTATATTGGCGTGCGACATGGGAAGAGCATAGGGGTTGAGCGGCTTGCGGTTCAAGGTTCAAGCGTCACGGCCTATTGTCTGCTTCTTGCTCATAATCGTAATCCTGCTCGTAATCGTGATCGAGTGAGGTCGCCGATTATGATTACGAGTAGGATTACGATTATGAAGAACGGTGGAGTGTCTTCCTTGCCTCATTTTGAAGAACAGGGGGCCAGCAGGATCAGAAGGTGATACCGACCTCGATCTCGTCCAAGTCCCCGGCCAGGTCCGTGTCCTCTTCGACGGCCTTGGGAGTATTGAAGGTGGGCAGGTAGCGATAGTAGACCTGGAGCTGTAGGGTACAGAGGCAGGTATCCATCACGCGGCCATCGTGGTGCTCTTGCAGACCCGGAGAATCCCAGAATCCCATATCCTTGCCATCCGCCGATGCCTTCTGCATGACCGTCTGGGCGCGCACCAGTTCACGTGAAAACAGGCCATTCCACTGCTGCCAGGCATTGCCCCCGGCATGAAACTTTGCCTGCGTCACGTAGTACCAGTAATACACGGGCGATGTACCCCAGGGCTCGCGCCAGTTGAAGGTCGCGTTCTGCGCCAAGTACTCCAAGCCCCGTCGGCATTCGCCCTGGTTGGCGGCGCCCAGAAACTGCATGGAGAGTACACCGACGCCGGTGAGCCCGCCCTGGGCGGGTCCGGTATAGCCGAATCCGCCCTGCGGGTGCGCATTTTTCTGCATGCCCTTAACGGCAAGTACCATGGCATCGTGCAGCTTCGGGTGTTCGAGGTGACCCATTTTAGCGGCCTTTAGCGCCTGGACACACCAGCCCATGTAGGAGGTGTCATCGCGCATGCTCTGCTTGCAGCTATAGTCCCAGCCGCCTGAGGGGTGCTGCCCCTTGATGATGACATCGATATTCGCCTCTGCAATGTCTTTCAGAGCCGGGACCTTGGTCAAGGCGTAGGCCTCACAGATAGCATAGGTCGCGATCGGGATCTCGTAGTTGCCCTTGAAGCACAGGTCCGATCCCGCCGCAGAAACCATAAATTTGATCGCCCGCTCAACCGTCTCACCGTACTCCTCCGAGGCCGGCGTCTCACCATGGGCCAGGAAGGTCAAGAGCGCGAGGGCTGTCATGGCGGTCTTATTGCTCTTCCAGGACCCATCCGGTTGTTGCTCCGATTTGAGCCAGCGCAAGGCCCGCACCACGGCCCCCTCAGTCACACCCGATCCACCAAACTGTGACATGGCCTTCCCACGCATACCGGCGCTACGGTTTCCCACAATGCCGCGCATGATAACCGGGCTCTTCACAAGGGCGACGGCGTCGAAGGTCGTCTGCTGCGGCGTCACCTCCGTGGCGGGTGCGTTCATGACATCGGTCACTTCGGTCATGGGGGCGTCGGGGGTGTAGTCATCCATTTCGATCGGCTCGGGCGGCTCAATCGGTTCATCATCAAGCTCTTCGATCTTGTCCAGCGCATCGGGCTCAATCTCTTCAATCACCTCAACCTGTATCTGGTTGGTCCGTTCCGGGGTCAGACTGGCCAAGAGCGAGAGCAGGCCGAGGCCGATGATGGGCACCATGATAGCGCTCAACGGGGCGGAAAGACGCTGAACCTGAAGTTTGGCGTACTTATAGTCGCCACTCTCTTTGTCGGCCTTGAGCCCCACCAGAACCTTGGCGACCTTCTGGCGGAAGGTGAGATGCTCAAAGAGGGAGAGCAGGTTGTGCTTCTGCATCAGATTGTGCAGTTCGTCGTATTCGTGTTCCATGGCGCATCCTTTCGGGGATGAATCAGCAGTGGGTCTCTGCCTGGTATACGTGCCTGCCCGGCCAGATCTTAGCAGAGACGGTTCGCCTGCAAAGCGGGCCCCACCTGGGTTGACGTGCCTACATACTGAAAACCGAGAGTTTCTTGAGCCCCACCTTGGCACAAAGATTGAGGACCTCGACCAGGCGCGCGTGCTGCGAGTCAGCCGTGCAGCGGATGATCACCGAGACGTTGGTACTGAAGGAGGCCAGCCGCGTCAGGTCGCGCTCGAGCTGACTGAGCGTCCGGTTCTTGCCTTTGAGCATGTAGCCGTAGCGATGGACCGTCACGGTGAGCAGGTCCTTGATGTCGTTTTCAATAACCGGAGTAGGGTCGGGCGACGGTCGCGAAACGTCCAGGTGCGAAAGGATATCCTCCTGCTTCAGCGTCACGATGAAGAAGATCAAGAGCTGGAAGACCACGTCAATCATCGGCGTCATCTCCAGTGCGGCGGCGTCACCTTTTCTTCTGACACGCTTTTTCACTTATTGGTGGCCTCCTGCTTGATCGCTGCAAAATTAAGCCGCCAGATCCCCATCTGGGCACAGATGTCCATCACAGCACGGATATCTTTGTGTTCGGCCCTCAGGTCGCCCCGGATCAAGACGGGAAACTGGCCCAGGCGACGCTTGCGGGCGGCCATGATGTTCGTGAATTTGCTGCGCGAGAGCTGGGCCCCGTGAATCGAGATCCAGCCCTTCTTGTTGATCTCCACCACCATCGTGCGGGGATCTTCGTTCTCGATGACAGGCCCGTGTTCAGCCTTGGCCAGACGGATATCCTCGTTGATCTCCTGGTCCATCTTGATCGTCACGATGAAGAAGATGATCAGCTGAAACACGACGTCAATCATAGGCGTCATGTCGACCTGCGACCCCTCGCTCTTCGCTCTCTTGTGGCGTGGCATAGCGACTCCGTTCAGCGTCTATTCGTCGACGACTTCGACGTTGCGCAGGTCTTTGATCAACTCGATCGTCATGGCCTCCATCTCAAGCATGATCCGGTTGGCCGAATTGCGGAAGATGTAGTAACCCGCCACACAGGGCACCGCGATCATCAGTCCGCCCGCCGTCGTGAAGAGCGCCTGCGAAATATTCTCGGCCAGCACACCAACATCGGGGGCCCCCTGGCCGAGCGTGGAGAACGCGGCGATCATGCCCTGAACCGTTCCCAGCAGCCCAAGCATTGGGGCCAGGTTGCCCACCACAGACATCCACGTCAGCTTCTGCATGAGCTGCTCGGTCTCAAGATCGGCGGCCGTAGAAATCGACTCCTGAATGACATCATAGCCCTCTTCAACGTGGCTGAAGCCAGCCGAAAGAATGTTGGCCAGTGGCCCCGGTTCCTGCTCACAGTTTTGGAGCGCCTTGAGCACATCGCCTTCGGCCATTGACTCAGTGACACTATCGATCAGGGCCTGCGGCATGATACGTTTGGCCCGCACGGTAATCGCACAGTCCACCGCAAAGTAGACCCCCGCACCGGCGGCACCGAACAGGAAGAGCCAGAGCAGCACGCCCAGCGGGCCGGACGCCATGATAATGCTGAAGAATCCGCCTGAGCCCTCATTGGTCACCGCCGGAGGGGCGTCGCCGCCGTCGGCCGCCACGATGTCTCCCGCGGCCGCTTCGGCTTCCTGGGCTTGAACGGGACAGGCGCATGCCGCCGCGAACACAAGTGCTAGCACCAGCGTCAATTTCATGATCGTCTTCATCGTCGTCGGATCCTTTCTTTACACTGACTATATACCTTCCAAACCTCGAATGGCCTACGCCCCGGACTTCACCTTTTGCGCGTACTCACTGGTCGGATAGGCCGAGAGCAGTTGTTTGCGCATCTTCTCGGCATAGGGGTGTTGGCCCTTTTCCTCGAAACACTTGGCCGCCTTGTAGAGGGCCTCAGGCTGTACCGCCTTGATCGACTGGAAAAATATGATCGTACGCAGGTAGCCATCGATCAGGGCGTCATCCAGATTGCCCTTCTGTTTGGCGATATCGCCGCGTCTGATCTGGGCCACGGCCGCCAGCCCGCGCGGCCCCTCTTCAATGGCACTCGAAAGGGCTTTCTCCAATTTGCTGTACTGCTCGGTCTCGAGCAAGCCCTGCCAGTAGATCCCCGCGAAGTTCTCATCCTGAAGGGCACCGGCATTGGATTCGACAACACGATCACACATCATCACGGCTTTTGTGGGATTCTTGGTCTTCAGGTAGCTCTGGGCCAGGTACTGGGCGGCCGTCACGTCATGCTCAAGCATGGCGTAGTCCTTCATAATGGTCTCGAGCGCGGGCAGGGCTTCGGCGTAACGGCCCGCCTGGACCAGCTTGATTGAGGTATCCAGCTCGGGCGGGCGCGCCACGCGGATCTCAGCGACTTCACTTGGCGACAGCTTGAACTGGACCGGACTGCCCTCGGGCTGCACGAGGTAGAGCTTGGTCGTCGCCTGCCACTTCACATCCCCAACCAGCTGCTGCCCAGTCCCGGCCTTAATGATCACAGCACGCACGGCTACGGCATCGCCTGCGCCCATAAACAGGGTCGCTGCCAGTATCACATAGAGGGCCCGCATCGTTTTAGCTTTCGCTGTCTTCATAGTCATCTCCAGTTCAATCTTCCGGCACGACACCGTCGTCAGGCAGGTCTGCCTCGGCGGGCGCTTCGCCCTCATCATCTTCAACGGGCCCTTGCGCAGTGGCACCGCTCACCGCCAGCTTGGTCTTAGCCTTACTGCGTATGCGGCGGACGTCGCTCACGTAACGCCCATTGTTTCCGAATATCTCGATATAGCGATCACAGTCGTCCAGCGCATCCTGCCACAGCTCGGCCTCAAGCAGCAGGGGCAGACAGAGTGAAAAGGCGTCTTCAATATGAGGCCGTGCCTCTTTGACGCCGGGATACCCCAGCATCATGAGCCCCTGGAACGAGGCCATCGCTTTGCCGCGGTAGTCGGCGACCTGGGCAGGCGTGCCGTACTGCGTCTCAGCCTGCGCCTTCAAGGCCAGGAGCCGCCCAATCTCAACATCGGAACGCGCCTTGAACCCAACCGACTTATCGTACTTGCGAGCGGTGGTCATGGCCGCGATAGCCTTGTTGAAGATCTCCATGCGGGCGTTGCTGTCGGGTTCGCGCGTGGCGAGTTCGGAGTAGCAGCGCGTCAACTGTAGGCTGGCCTCTACGGTCATCCCGCTGTTGGGATAGGTGTCGAGCATCTCCTGCAATACCGTGGCGGCTTTGTCGTACTCCTTGCGTTCGACCATGACCTGGCCCCGGCCCATCAGGGCCTTCTCGACGTAGACCCGCTCGCTGGTCGAGGCGATGACGCGGTCAAACGCCTGCAAGCTGATATCATATTCACCGGCTTTGAGGAGTTCATTCCCGGCCGTTAGAATCTGTGTGTTGCTGTACTTGCCCTGCCCGGAGAACATCTGACGGAAGATATCGACGGCGCGCGAGCGCATACCGAGATCGAGTAAATTTGTCCCCAGGACGAAGAGCGAGTTCTCTGCCTCAGGCGTACCGGGGTAGTCGGTTTGCAGCTGTTTCAGCGCCTTCTGCGCCTCATCCGCATTCTCGAGCACAGTCCACAGCGTGCCGATCTGACTGAGGGCGGACGGGGCGTAGCGCGATTTGGGGTAGGTCGATACCAGCGTTTGGAGCGTCTTGATCGCGGCACCCCTATAGGCATTCAGTTTCGCGGCCGGTTCCTTGATCTGGGTATACCCCACGGCCTTAAAGAAGAGGCAGCCCTGAATGACCTCAGCATTCTTCTCATCATCGCCCGCATCGGGGGCGTACTTCGGATCCTTCGTTTCGAGCAGCTTGATAATCTCGCTGTAGCCTTTGATCGCTGTGGGTAGATACTTGGGGTCCAATTTTTGAAAGGCCGCCGCCATTCTGAATTTCGAGCGAATATACTCCGTGCCCGGCTTGCGCTCTTTCTCTAGCGCGGCGATATAGGGTTTGAGGGCCAGGATCTCCGCCTTGGTATCCCCCTCCTTGAGCTGACAGTAGGTGATCTGCTTGAGCGCGCTCAGAAAGGAGGGCGAGGTGGGATAGTCATTCACGATGCGCTCGTAGTAGGCCCGGGCCTCCTGGTAACGCTCCTCGGAAAATTTGCGGGTTCCGAACTGGTAGAGCAACGCCGCGGCCATGGGATGCTCTTTGAAGTGATCAAAGTAGACCTCGTAAACCTCCGCCTTGCGCTCTTCATTGCCGCGATCGCCGTAGGTCCCCGCAGCACGCAAGACCTGATCGCCTGCCTTGCCCTGTAGGGGATCGCTGCCACCGAATCGCTCCGCCATGTAGCGCACGGTCGTGTCAACCATTAGATCATCGTCGGTCTCGATATAAGAGCGGGCTAGCTCACCCAGGGCGGCGACCGACGTATCGCCTTCGGGAAAACGATTTAATACTTTCAGATAGGCCTCTACGGCATTGGCAAATTGGTTCTGACTGAAGAGGGCGCGGGCGCCCTGGAACTGGTAGCGGCGGACCTCAGCCATTTTTTCCGGCGTGACAGAGGTGTTGATCTTGGCCCCATACCCCCTCAAGATCGTTTCGATTTTGTCCGCCTGTTCACCCGCATCGGCTGCCCACTTCGTGCTGGGATACCCGATGAAAACGTTGAGGAAATGCGATAGGGCGCCCGGTTCACGTCCCCCGCCGCCCGCCTTGGCTTTGCCAGCCAGCAGATCGATGATCGCGGCCTTGTCGCCACCGCTGGCAATAAGCTTCTGCGCCTCATCCCACATGATCGAACCCAGCAGATAGCGGCAGTTGGCCATGGGGCTCAGGCTTTCGAGGTTCTGCTCAACCAGGGTTTCATGAATCTGCTTGAGGGTCGCGGTGTAGTCATTCACCAGCTTCTGGGCACCATCGATGTTGCCCTGCATCGCACGCTCCTGCGCCATGATCACGATCGCCTTGCCGAACCAGATGTCCTGAATCCAGAGGAGATCGGTGGTCAGCTTGTCGATCTTGTCGAAATAGGCCTTCCGCTCGGCCGGTTTCTTGGTTTCGGCAACTTTGAGCAGCAACTCGGCCGTCTCGCTCATAACCTGGCGCATGATATGCTTGGGTACGTCGGCTTTCAGCACATTCTCATAGGCCGCGACGGCCCCCTCTTCATCGCCAAGCACAAGCAGCATCTGAGCGTACTTGTAGGCGGAGTTGATGTAGAAGTCATTCAGTGCGGGGGTGGGCTTAGAAAAGGCCTTGAAGAAGGATACGTAGATCGCCTGAGCGTCGCTGAACTTGCTCCAAGCGTAGTAACCATCCGCCAGCGCCAGCCGCATGGCCCAGGCATCCTGGCTGTTCTGATCGCGCTCTTTGGCGATGATCTGGAGGACCTCTTCGAACTTGCCGACTGAGATCAGGCTCTGCAGGTTTAGGATTTTGATCAGAGGCTTGGCTTCGGGGTGTTCGCTGATCAGACGATCAAGAACAATCTTCATGTAGTCAGGCAGCCCGAGCTTCTGCAGGGCTTCGGCATACTGGATTTCGGCTTTGACTTTGGGATCAGGACCACCGGTCAGATCCTCCGCACCGGAGGCCGAAACCGCCCCTACAATGATCCCCGCCAAAAACAGCCCGGTCAGACAGATTCGCCTGTGCATCATACTGTCAATCTCCTAGTGGCTCAGAACGTACGCAATATAGAGATGGCCGGTCAATGGTTTTCTGGATTCCGTCCGCCGATGCCGCTATAGTCTGCCGCATGGACTTTCTGCTGCCCGCCCTGATCATCGCCGTGGCTATCCTGGCCGCCGTTCTGCTTGTCTACTGGCTGCTTAACCGCTCGCCGCGACACAACGAGAGCATGGCCCTCTTACAGCACCAGGTCAATGCGGCCTCGCAACAGTCCGCCCAGCAAGTCGAAGCGCTGCGCAGCAGTATGGCGGAGAGCCTGCAGACCCTCACCGCGCAGTTGAGCCAGTCGCTCTCCAGCAGCAGCAAACAGGTTGGTGACAGGCTCGACTCCACCAGCAAGATCATCGGGGACGTACGCCAGCAACTCGGCCAGCTGGAGAAATCGTCGCGCCGCATGCTGGAGGTAGGCAGCGATATTGCTCAGCTACAGGAGATTCTACAGCCGCCCAAACTGCGCGGCGCTCTGGGCGAACTCTTTCTGGGCGACCTCTTGAGCCAGATCCTCCCCGCCAGTCACTTCCAGATGCAGTACCACTTCAAAGGCGGCGAGACCGTGGATGCGGTGGTCATCCTCCACGCCGGCATGGTGCCGATCGACGCCAAATTCCCGCTCGACAACTTCAAGCGGGTGCTCGCGTCCGAAGACGAGGATACCCGCCGCGCCTCCCGCCGCGCCTTTGCGCGCGATGTGAAGGGGCATGTCGACGCGATTGCCACCAAATATATCCGCATGGATGAAGGCACCTTCGATTTCGCCTTAATGTATATTCCGGCCGAGAACGTCTACTATGAAACTATTATCAAGGACGAGCTGCTTGAAGGCGACATGGTCCTCTTCAACTACGCCCTCAAGCGGCGCGTGATTCCGGTCTCGCCCAACAGCTTCTACGCCTACCTGCAAACCATCATTCTCGGACTGAAGGGAATGCAGGTGGAGGAGCAGTCGCGCGAAATCATCGGGCATCTCTCGCGCCTGCATAAGGAGTTCGATAATTTTGCCGACGCGTTTCGCCTGGTAGGACAACACCTGGACAACTCCACCAAGAAGTATACGGAGGCCCAGAAACGGCTCGGAAAGATGGAGGGCAAGATTGAGCAGATCGATGGCCTGGCGCAGGGGCTGAAGGAGAGCGAAATCGAGAAGGCCCCCGCGCTGCCGGAAGCGGCTGACGAGGCCCCCTGACCCACTTTACTATTGCACCTCAGCCTCTCTTTCCCCTATCGTGGCGCTTTCAAGGAGAAACCATGGGTAAACTAGTTAGAGTCCTTGTTGTGTTGTGCCTGCTGCTCAGCATCGGCGCGCTGGTTCTGGGGATGATGCTCTTTGGTAAGCGCGAACTCCTCAAAGGGCGCGCCCAGAAACTTGAGACCGCTATTATCCAACTCGGCACGGTGATTGAAGCCGAAGCCCCCACGGCGGGCGGTGCCGCCCAGAACCCGGAGCGCGACCTCTCCCCGGCCACTCTGGAATACATCGATCAGCAGGACTATTCCAGCTTCTGGACCACCTACTCCAACGCATACGAGTCCATTGATGCCGCCACGCTCAACTTGGCTAAGCGCGACATTGAGCTGATGACCTATTACAAGCGCAATAACGATGGCGAGATCCTCAAAGATGCGCGCGGCCTCCCGGTCACCAGCGGCGAAGGCACCATGCAGGGCGTCTTGGACGACCTGCAAGGTCGCGCCGAAGCCCAGTATAATCTCCTCAACGACACCCGCCAGCAGCTCGCCACGACGCGCTCGGAGCTGGTCACCACCATCCAAGACCTTAACCAGACCAAAAGCGGCTACCGCCTGGCGCTCCAGAAAGTGCTGACACTGGAAGCCAACGTCTCCAGTCTCACGGCCGACCTGCGCCAGGCCCGCGATCAGATCTCCGGACTCAACGAAGAGAAGCGCGCCCTCCAGGATCGGGTCGCCGAAGAGCGAAGCCAGGTGCGCTTCCTGGAAGAACAGAAGGATGAACTTGAAGGAACATTGGTCCTGCGCGATGAAGAGATCGCACGGCTGCGGGGCAAGAAGTTGGGTGGTCCCACCACCCAGGTCAACCCAACGGGAAATGACGACGCACTCATAACGAATCCCGGTGACAAGGGCACGATCGTTGCCATCAACCCAACCTGGAACTTTGTGGTGCTCAGCCTCAGCGAAGCGGCATTGGTCGAATTTTCGCCACGCGATCCGGACGCGCCACAGCCGGCCGTTGAGCTGATGGTTAGGAGGCGCAATATCAATGGCAAGGATACCTTTGTCACGAAGATCAGAATACAGAAAATTCGCCAGGACAAGAAGCTGGCCATCGCCAGCATCCTGACCGATTGGCAGCAGATGGACGTCCAAGAGGGCGACATCGTCTTTAAGTAGGATGTCCCTGCTAACAGAAAAGAGCGACCGCGTGGATCTTCAAACGCCCCATCACCCCCTGCGCCGACTGCGCGCCGGGCTCTCCCTCATCCTGATCATCGCCAGCGGGCTCTGCCTGAGCGGCTGCGCCACGCTGGAGGATGAGTCAGATATGCCGTGGGCCGCCCCGGAGCCCTGGGAAGGCGCGCCATCGATTCCCGGCTTTAACCAGTATTAGCCACCTGCGCGCGTGGCGCGCGGGTTGGGTTTACGGCTATCGTTCAGTGGGATAAGCGGTGCTCAACGGCGCGCGATGATCGCTTCCGCGATTTGCACAGCGTTCAGCGCCGCACCCTTACGGATGTTGTCCCCCGCCACAAAGAGGGCCAACCCGTTCTCCACGCTGTCGTCCGGACGAATCCGCCCCACCTGCACATCGTCACCGCCGGCACTGCTCAACGGCATCGGGTAGAGGCTCTGTGCGAGATCATCGACCACCTGCACCCCCGGTGCGGCGGCCAACAGCGCGCGGGCCTGCTCGGGAGTCATCGGTGCCGCGAACTCGATATTGATCGATTCGGCATGGCTATAGAAGACCGGAACGCGTACGCAGGTGGCCGACACACGGATCGAGTCGTCACCCAGAATCTTCCGAGATTCAAAGAGCATCTTCGCCTCTTCACTGGTGTAGCCCGGCATCTGCGGCTTCGCGCCGCCGATCTGGGGCAGACAGTTGAAGGCGATCTGGTGCGGATAGGCACTGCTCGTCATGGGTTCACCCGCGGCATAGGCCTTCACCTGCGCCTCAAGCTCATCTATGGCCGAGCGACCCGTGCCCGACACCGACTGGTAGGTAGACACCACGAAGCGACGAATCGGGACGGCGCGGTGCAACGGTGCCAAAGCCATCAACCCGATGATCGTGGAGCAATTCGGATTGGCGATGAAGCCTTGGTGGCCGTCCAAGGCATCGGCATTGATCTCGGGAATCACGAGCGGTACACGATCGTCCATCCTGTAATCATCGCCGTTATCAATCACGATGCAGCCGCGGGCCACCGCATCCCATCCGAACTCCTGGGACGCGCCTTTTTCGCCCTCTGTGCCAGCGAAGAATACGAAATCCAGACCATCAAACGCCTCCGGTGCAGCCGGTACCACGTCGAAGTCCTCCCCCGCCACCGTCTCGCGGCGGGCCGAACGCGCCAGAATACGAATCTCTTCGGCCGGGAAATTGCGTTCGCGCAAAACCTTGACCATCTCGGTGCCCACGGCACCGATGCCCACAATACCAACTTTATACTGCTTCATATCGCTAACCCGCCACGCCTGTTGCCACCAAGTCACCGACCTCTGTGGTCGAATAGCCCATCCGACCAGCGGCCATGCTCTTCATTTTGGTGCCAGTGACATCTGCCACCACGGTCTCGATCGCCTTGGCGGCCTCGGTCTCACCGAGCGTGTCGAGCATCATCGCCCCGGCGCAAATGGCGGCCAGCGGGTTGATGACATTCTGTCCGGTGTATTTCGGGGCTGACCCACCGATGGGCTCGAACATGCTGACGCCCTCGGGGTTGATGTTGCCGCCAGCGGCAATGCCCATGCCGCCCTGCGTCATGGCGCCCAAGTCCGTGATGATGTCGCCGAACATGTTGCTCGTGACGAGCACATCGAACCACTCCGGATTCTTCACCATCCACATGCAGGTTGCGTCCACATGGTAGTAGTCGCGCTTAATATCGGCAAAATCGGCCGCGCCGATCTCATGGAACGCGCGCTCCCACAGGTCGAACACGTAGGTCAGCACGTTGGTCTTGCCGACCAAGCCGAGCGTATTGTGTTCGCCCCGGCCACGCGCCTTCTTGCCGTGACGTTCGGCGTAATCAAACGCGTAGCGCAGGCAGCGCTCCACCTGGAAGCGGCTGTAGACCATACTCTGAACGGCGACCTCGTGCGGCGTGCCCTTCATTGAAATGCCGCCGGTTCCAGTATAGATACCGCCGCTGTTCTCGCGCACCACGACGTAGTCAATCTCAGCGGGCCCCTTGTTCTTGATCGGTGTATCGACCCCGGGATAGAGCTTCACGGGGCGAAGGTTGATGTACTGATCGAGCTCAAAGCGGAGGCGCAGTAGAATGCCCTTCTCCAGGATGCCCGGCTTAACGTCGGGATGCCCAATCGCCCCTAGAAAGATGGAGTCGAACTTGGAAAGTTCACCTGCGGCGGAATCCGGCAGCGCCTCGCCCGTCCTGAGGTAGCGATCCCCACCAAAATCAAAATCGGTGAATTCCAGCTTAAAGCCAAACTTTTCAGCCGCAACTTTCAGCACCTTCACGCCCTCAAGCGCGACTTCCGGCCCGGTGCCATCTCCACCCAACACGGCGATCTTATACGTCTTACTCATCTTCACTCTCCTAGCAGGAAGGCCAAGGAATAGCCCCGCATGGTTCCAAAACCCGTGGAGAATAGGTCATCTGACCCACTCGCGCAAGCCCGGAAACCCCTCCCTAAACTGCGGACTGGGGCGAGAAACGTGCCCGGGCAGCGAGGGCGGCGGTTGTAAAAAGCATCGATGGAGTTGTGGGGCGGTTGTATCGTCACTTGTGATGGCGCATTGGGTGACATGCAGCGGTGGCGAGGGCAG
>JABMPJ010000134.1 GCA_013203785.1 Lentisphaerota bacterium
CGACAGAGCGCGTCCCTCCATGATGGACTCTGACGGATTCCCGTCGAATGGAGGGCCCCGGACGTCCGGGGCCGCACGGATAGCGGTCGGCCATAATGCCGTGTTAACCAAGCGGCATGGCAATATCTTCTCCTTTGGAGTTGCCAATCGTGCCCACTGCGCTACATTGTCTACAAGATAAATGCAGTTAACGAGATTCACATCAGCCTTCGGGCAGAAAGCAAGTAACCATGCGCACTATAGTCAAACTACTACCGATACTCGGCATCATCGCTGTTGTGGCGGGATGCATGACCCCCACCCCTCAAATGGCTTACACGCTCATTGAAGTGCGCGTGGGGGCTGACCAGATGATGATACTGAACGGGCAGAAAGTTGATACCGCCACCTTCGTAAAGAAGGCCCATTTCAACAAGGCCTCGGACGATGTGGTGCTCAGCGTCAGCCGCGATTCCCTCGTCAATGAAGCAACCGTCAAGGAGCTAATCGACCATCTTCGATCCGCCCGCTATCATGTATCCATGAAGGCTGGGTCAAAGTACTTTGACCTCAACAGCTACGCCGCTCGCCAGGGATAGGCCGACGCGACGGGAGTGCTTCGCACGCAGGATACGACTGTCGACTACGTAGCATAGGGTATGAAAGGACATATACCCATGACAACGTACAAGACATTCATCCTCGTGCTCGTGGCCGTCGCTTTGACATCCGCGATAGCCGCTCCCCGGCCGAAGGTGGGCGGGAGCACCGCCCAAGTAAAAGAGTTAGCGCCTGCTCACCGCAGTAAACAGAGACAAGAAGGGATCGATCCCGGCCGTCAGCTGATGATCACGGATCTTCGTGTTGTGGAAGATCCGGTGCGCACCAATCCAGATTCAGGTAGGCAGGCCACGTGGACGTTTAAGTACCTCGTGGAGAATATGGCTGGTGCGCATGACCCTGCAGAGTTTGTGCTGCGGTGGCTCGAACTGTGGGAGCAAGACCAGACGGTGAACGGCCATGTGGCTGAGGCAAGACCGTCGATCCGCGAACTCGTAATTGACCCATGGATGGCCGCCAGCGGCGGGCACCGGTTAGATCTCACCAAGGCACCTTTCAAGCTTCTGGCGATTGTGAATCGCATGGACCTGCGCGTCCATGTTGAGGAAGAGGTCTTCACGGCCGGTGAAGGGCGCTTCGTCTTTGGACTGCTCACACCAGACGGCCTGCCGCTGCCTCCCTCCGCCGGTACGGTCCCGGGTGGATTCACCGTCATATTCGAGTACGAGCTGATCGCACAAAGCATGCGCGAGCTCGGTGAATGGACCATGCTGTGGCGTGATCTGAAACAATTTCACCTTGGCAGCCGCGACTACAATAGCGCGCTTGAGCGTGTCACGCGCAGGTTCACGGACCACGGTCGAGCCGGCGGGAAGCCGAACGGCTCGGCGCTGAACCAGATCCGCTCCAACGAGATTGCCTTGGCGATACCGTGGGAATTGCGCGAGTTCGTGATCGACGGTCAGGTGGGCTGGCTACGGCCTGAAACCGTTGCCCTGACGCCGGATACGATTGAGCTCAACGGAACGCCGGCATTCACGGAATTCATCAATACCTACGGCGCTGAGATCATGCAGGGCACGGCTCAGCTGGACCCCGAAGCGTTCGGTGCGTCGTCTCTCTCGGGGCCGTTCCAGCCCTCGGACTTCCCCGACTTCGAATCGCGCACGTTTACGACGAATCCTCTTATCGGGCCCTTCAGCGATATCCCCTGGAGTGCCGCCGGGATCGTCGACAACGACGCGCGCCACGCGTTTGCGCTCAACACCTGCAACGGCTGCCATCGTGACGAAACCGGCACCGCCTTCTTGCAGGTGGGGTTCCCACCGGATCATGACCTGCCGCGGACGCTCGCTTCGCCCGCAGCACTCGCCGCGTTCCTGACTGGAACCGAGGTGCCTGATCCCGTCGACGCGGACACCATCCGCTCCTTCAATGATCTTGACCGCCGCAAGCAGGATTTGGAGGCACTGATTGCCACGTTCGGTGCCGCCAGCGACGGTCCCGGCCCGCGTGGCAGACACGTCCCGCTATTCGTGCACTGAGGATCGCGCCACCGCGCATCTGAGCCAACCTTGTCCAGGAAGAGGCACTCATTAGCTTGAAGTGTCGCGACTTCAAGTGATGGTGATGGTCCTGTTTAGCTGCCAATCTATGCGAGGAGGACCGCATACAGCTCCACGCATATCCGACACGGATCGGCAGGGTTATACCCCATAGCAAGAAACGGTCTCGGATTTTAACCTGTCTTGGGCTATGATCACAGAGTGAGAACAGTGACACCCTTCCGAGATGTGAAATATGGCGTGGACCACAACCTCCGCCCACGCACCCCCCATGCGCGCATCCTGGGCCACCAGTCGCTTTAGTGCCGGTGGAAGTGCCGCCGTTCGTTCAGTGCACTGGGAGAGGATTGCCATGAGCAGGATTCTGATCGTTGACGACGAAAAGAACATCCGAGTGCCTCTCCGCAGTTTTCTTCTGGACGAGGGATACACGGTGGAGATCGCGGAGGATGCCACCCAGGCGCAGGCGCTGTTGACAAACGGGGCGTGGGACGTTGTGGTTAGCGACATCGTCTTGCCCGGCGTGTCCGGGGTGGAATTGCTCAAGGCCATCCGCGCGGCCGCCCCTGACGTGCAGGTGATCATGATGACCGGAGAGCCCACAGCGGAGACGGCTGCGGAGGTCGTCCGGTCCGGTGCCAGCGATTACCTGATTAAACCCGTCGGTAAGTCTGCCATCCTCCGTGCGGTGGCCCATGCCGCTAAAGTCAAGCAGCTCGACGACAATCGCCGACACCTCGAAGATGAGCTAAGGGCGGCCAAAGAGGCGGCGCTGCGAGTAAGCGAAAATCGTTTTAAAACCATGTTTGAGCAATCACCATTGGGCATCGCGTTGATCGATTCGAGCGTGGGTTATATCTACGAAGTGAATTCCCGTTTCGCCGAAATCGTAGGCAGGTCTATGGCAGAGATGGCGAGCATCGACTGGCTGCAACTCACTCACCCGGATGATGTAAAGGCCGATCTCGACAATATGGCGCTGCTGAACTCTGGGAGAATGGACCGATTCCAGATGGACAAGCGCTATCTTCGCCTGGATGGCACTGTCGTGTGGATTAACATGACGATTGCGGCACTGATGATCGAAGATAAGACCCATCCGCGCCATATCTGCATGATTCAGGACATCACGGAGCGTAAGGAGGCGGAAGCCAGGATCGCACATCTCAACCGCGTCTACGCGATGCTAAAGGGGATCAATTCGCTCATCGTGCGTGTGCACGACCACAACGAACTCTTCCAGGACGCGTGCCGCGTGGCGACGGAGGCGGGCGGATTCCGCATGGCCATGATCGTCAGCGTCGATCGGCGCACCAAGCGGCTGATCTCAATCGTATCGGCAGGCAAGGATGATGCACTGCTGGTAGACATCAAGGCCGTCATGTCATCGGGAGGGGGTATGCAAAGCACCTTGATCTCCCGGGTGATCGAGGAGAAAGAGGCGGTCGTATCGAACAATGTCAGAAACGATTCACGGCTTCTATTCGGCAAGAAGTACGCCGCCGCCGGGATCCATTCATTGGCGGTGCTACCGCTGGTCGTCTCTGGTGAAGCGTCCGGCGCGCTGGCTCTGTATGCCAGAGAGTCTATTCTCTTCGAGGAAGATGAGATGAAGTTGTTGACGGAACTTGCCGATGACGTCGCGTTCGCGATGGACCACATCAACAAGCGGGAGCGGCTCAATTACCTCGCCTACCACGATGAACTGACCGGACTCGCGAACCGTGACCTGTTCATTGATCGCGCGGCACAGTACATCCGCAGCGCCATTAGCGGCGAGCACAAGCTGGCGATCGGACTGCTTGATCTGGAAGGGTTTAAGAACATCAATGACAGCTTCGGCCGACCGGCTGGCGACTCCCTGTTAAAGCAGATGGCGGGGTGGTTGACTCACTTTACGCAGGACGCCAACCTGCTGGCGCGAATTGGTGCAGATCATTTCGCCTTTGTGGTGCCAGATGTAGAGACCAATGGCCACCTCGCCAAGTGGATTGAGCAACTTGTGACCACGTTTCTGGAGCATTCATTCCAACTGAGCGACGCGAAATTTCGTATCGGCATCAAGGTAGGCGCTGCACTATTTCCCGAAGATGGTGATGATGCTGACACCTTGTTGAGGAACGCCGAGGCCGCGCTCAAGAAGGCCAAGGCGGGCGGTCATCGCTTTCTGTTCTACTCACAGAGGATGACCGAGGAAGTGGCCGGCAAACTCACGCTCGAAAATCAATTGCGCCAGGCAATCGACCACGAAGAATTTGTGCTTCACTACCAGCCCAAGGTGAATCTGTTGAGTGGTAAGATCACCAGTGCTGAGGCGCTAATCCGCTGGAGCGATCCGCGCACCGGCCTGGTGCCGCCGGGCATGTTCATCCCCGTCCTCGAAGAAACCGGGTTGATCCATGAAGTCGGGCGTTGGGCGCTGCGCAAAGCCATGTCAGATTACCTGCGCTGGCGCGCCGCTGGTCTGGCCGCCGTACGACTCGCCGTGAACGTATCTCCTCAGCAACTGCGCAACACCAATTTCGTGGATGAGATCAGGCAGGTGGTTGCACTCGATGCACACGCCGCAGACGGTCTGGAGCTGGAGATTACCGAAAGCCTCATCATGGATGATGTGGCGCTCAGCATCGCCAGTTTGCAGGCGATCCGTGCCTTGGGAGTCACCATCGCGATCGACGATTTTGGCACGGGCTATTCCTCGCTCAGCTATCTATCCAAATTGCCGATAGACACGCTAAAAATTGATCGCTCATTCGTCATCGAAATGGAGAGCCCCGAGGGGGCGGCGCTGGTGTCTACGATCATTATCCTGGCACATGCGCTGAAGCTCAAGGTGGTGGCCGAAGGGGTCGAAACCGACATGCAGTCGCGCCAGCTCCTCTCGCTGAACTGCGACATAGTGCAGGGCTTCCTCTTCGGTAAACCGGTGCCGGCAGAGATCTTCGAAGCCACATACCTGGCTCCGCTTCCTCTCCAGTGATCGAGCCTGACCACACCGTCAGCCGCACATGTGCGGCTCCCGATTAGCACCGGGTTAAAGACGCCTCTTCTCGTTCATGGATGGCGTCGTGAACTGGCTCGGATGTGATGTGGGGTAGCGACGCGGAGTTGTTCTGGGATTCACATGAGTCAGCGCCCTGGATCAGGATGATGCCGCAGCAACCTTGACCGAGCGCGGCGGGTCCTCCACTATCCAGCTAGGACTGCGAGGATGGTGAGCAGCCGTCCACGGGTTATGGCGCTGCCCGTTTGCTGTTGTCTGAGAGGAGTTTGTTATGAAGGTAGTCAAGGCCGTCATTACGGCGGCGGGTAAGGACCAGCGGGCGCTCCCGCTCCAGACGCTGGTGGACCGTGATGGCGAATCGAAGTCGGCCCTCGAGATTATCGTGGGGGAGATCAGGGAGGCGGGGATTGATGAGATCGGGGTGGTGATTCATCCCGGTGATGAACAGGCCTTCGCGGCGTCGGCCGGTGATGCGTCGGGCTCGCTGCGGTTTATCCCGCAACAGGAGGCACGCGGTTACGGTCATGCGCTCTACTGTGCTCGTGATTTTGTGGGGAGCGATGCCTTTCTGCATGTGGTGAGCGACCACCTCGCGGTCAGCGCCACGGCGGTCCGCTGTTCGCGCCAGGTCGTGGCCGTGGCCGAGGCGGAGGAGTGTGCGGTCTCGGCCGTGCAGGCCACGCGCGAGAACAGACTGCCCTACTACGGGGCGGTGGGTGGCCACCCGGTCAAGGGCAAGAAGAGGCTCTACGAGATCGAGAAGGTCCTGGAGAAACCCACCCCGACGCAGGCGGAGCAGGAGTTGATTGTACCGGGGCTGCGGGCGGGCTATTACCTCTGCTATTTCGGCATGCACGTCATTACCCCCTCCGTGATGAATCTTCTGGAGCGCAAACTGGCGGAGGCTGGCGACTCAGGTTTGGTGCAACTCTCGCCTGCCCTGGCGGAGCTGGCCAAGAAGGAGCGCTGCCTGGCGCTGGATATCGCGGGGCAGCGCTACAATATCGGTATCAAGTATGGGCTCTTCTATGCTCAACTGGCTCTGGCCATGAAGGGCGAGGACTGCGAGGAGGTCCTGGCGCAGTTGGTAGAAATGCTGGCCACGCGTGAATCAGCCGACGTCTAGAACCGGGAGCCTGCCGTTTATGTCTTCCCCCGCCATTGAGCTTATCACTTCCAGCGATCCCACCATTCGGGATCGCTCCTTTGACTCCCTCTGTAGCGGGCGGTCTCTCTCCGAGCTGCTTGTGCTGTGTGACGAGTTGGATGCTTTCTGGCGCACGAGTGAGAACCTGTACGAGCGCGTGCGGGCGCTCTTCTTCCTCTACTCGGCACACCGCTTTCATATTCCGGCAGCGCAGGGACTGCCCCGCTTCGGCTGTGTGCCCTATCGCGGCTTTTGTCTCTATCTCAACCGCCGCTTCGAGGAGTCGATCGATGTTTTTCTTCAGGGCCAGCAGGCGGAGGGATCGAGCGACACGATTTCCAGCGCGCTGGCCTCGGCCTATCACAGTCTGGCCTTTCAGACGCTGGCCAACCAGGTCCGGCGCAGCGTCCGGTCGGTGCCCGGCAACCAGTGGATGTTTCGCATGGGGCATCCGGCTGATCAACCGTTACGTGTGAAACCGGAGCTACTGAGTCGCCATGCCGAAGGACCCTTCCCGCTGCTGCACGAGCAAACGCCGGTACGCATGGATCTCTCCCATAGCGCCTGGAGCGACATCTTCTTTCTGGGCATGGATTTCCCCGCTGGTGCACGGGTGCTGAACGTCTCGATCGACCTCGCGGTGCATGGACGTGACCGCCATCCGCGACCGCCGGTCAATGCCTACTTTCGGGTAATCGATGAACCTGTCCTGCGCCTGGTCTCGGTCGACCTGGCGACGCAGGCCGACATTACTCAGTTGGATGAGGTCTACGATTTCGCGCGCGACTATCTCGGGCTCCTCAAAGCGGCGCTGATTGCGTCCGGTCTCGTGCCTCCCGGACTGGAGGGCTCAGAACAGAAGCTCAGCTCGCTTTTGGCCCGACTGGTGGGGGCGGGCAACGGCATTGAGTTGGTGAGTCAGGTCAACAACATCCCCAAGGGATCGCGCCTGGCGGTATCAACCAATCTGTTGGCGAGCCTGATCAGCGTGTGCATGCGCGCGACCGGACAGACCGCCGCGCTGACGGGGTCGCTCACCGAAAACGAGCGGCGACTGGTGTTGGCACGTGCGATCCTGGGCGAATGGCTGGCCGGCTCCGGCGGCGGCTGGCAGGATTCGGGTGGCGTCTGGCCGGGGATCAAACTCATTCAGGGCGTGGAGGCCGAGCCGGGGGATCTGGAGCACGGTATCAGCCGGGGCTGTCTGCTACCGCGTCATACCATTCTCGGGACGGACGAGGTCTCCGCTGCGGCGCGCACCAAGCTGCAAGAGAGCCTGGTGCTGGTGCATGGCGGCATGGCGCAGGATGTCGGACCTATCCTGGAGATGGTTACCGAGAAGTATCTGTTGCGATCGGAGAAGGAGTGGGTTAGCCGTCAGGACGCCATACAGGTGCTGGACGATATTGTGGCGGCGTTGAAGGCGGGCGACATCAAGCGGTTGGGTGCCTTGACCACGCGCAACTTCTTCGAGCCGCTGCAGCAGATTATTCCGTGGGCCAGCACCGACTACACGGAGCGGCTCATTCGCGGCGTGCAGGAGAAGTATGGCGAGGCGTTCTGGGGCTTCTGGATGCTGGGCGGCATGTCCGGCGGCGGGATGGGCTTCATTTTCGAACCATCGATCCGCGAGGAGGCCCAGCGCTTCCTGAAGGAGCTCATGCTCAAAACAAAGCAGGAGAATCAGCACGCCCTGCCGTTTGCGATGGATCCGGTGGTCTACGATTTTTCGATCAATGAACGAGGGACCTTTGCGGAGCTCAGCGAGGCACAGAAGGCTCTGATGCCGCCCGGCTACTATGAGTTCATGGTCCCGATCTGGGTGCGCGAGGATCCATCGGCGCTGCCCCCAGGGCGCAAGCGGGAGCTCGAGTCCTTCGGCCGTGCGGGCCGCAGTGATGCCGCATTCGCGGGCATGACCGGGGCGCTCTTCGACCGCCTCTTTCCACCGACGGGCGAGGAGCAGAAGCGGCAGAGCCTTGATGCGCTGCTGGAGGCGGTCGGCTACGACCCCGGACCGCAGGAGGATATCCGGTCGGAGCTCAAAGCCGGCCGCCTGGGGATGGCCCAGAATCGACTACCAGCCACCACGCAGATTGAGGATGTGAAGCGCGGTGATGTGGCGGATGCGGTGACTGGACTGGACGCGGAATGCGTCGCTCTCGGAGAGGCCTCCCTGCGCCATGGTGAGGTGGCGGTGTTCACGCTGGCTGCGGGCACGGGCAGTCGCTGGACCCAGGGGGCCGGGGTGGTCAAGGCGCTGCATCCCTTCTGTCGGCTGGCCGGACGGCACCGTAGCTTTATCGAGACCCACCTGGCGAAGAGCCGTCGCGTCAGCCGTCAACACGGTGCCTCGATTCCGCATGTCTTCACGACCAGTTATCTGACTCATGCACCCATCCGGGACACGCTCGCACTGCGGGAGCAGTACGGCTACGAAGGCCCGCTCTATCTCTCCTCCGGCCGCGCCGTGGGGATTCGCATGGTGCCCATGGTACGCGACCTGCGGTTTGCCTGGGAGGAGATGCCGCAGCAGCTCCTGGACGAACAGGCGCAGAAGATGCGCGAAAGTCTCAACAGTGCTTTGATCAACTGGGCGCAGGAGATGGGCGAGGGGAGCGACTACACCGACAACCTCCCGATGCAGTGTCTCCATCCGGTCGGTCACTGGTTTGAGATCAGCAACCTGTTGCGCAACGGCACGCTACACCAGATGCTACAAGACCGGCCCGCCCTGCGTTATCTCATGCTGCACAATATTGACACGGTCGGTGCCGATGTAGATCCCGCTGTGCTGGGAGAGCATATCCGCTCGGGGGCCTGTCTGAGCTTCGAGGTGATCAACCGCCGGATCGAGGATATGGGCGGTGGCCTGGCTTGCGTGGACGGGCGCTTGCGTCTGTTGGAGGGTCTTGCGATGCCCAATGAGCAGGCCGAGTTTGGGCTCTCCTACTACAGCAGCATGACCACCTGGATTGACATTGATCAGCTTCTGGAGGTCTTTGGGCTGACTCGGCAGACGCTGGGTGATGAGGCGGCCGTCGCCGAAGCGACGCGCCGACTGGCCTCCAAGCTGCCGACCTACATCACGATCAAAGAGGTCAAGAAACGCTGGGGACATGGGCAGGAGGACATTTTCCCTGTCTCACAATACGAAAAGCTCTGGGGGGATATGACCGCGCTGTCTGAGGTGGAGTGCCGCTTCATCAGTGTGCCGCGCGTACGTGGACAGCAGCTCAAGGATCAAGCTCAGCTGGATGGCTGGTTGCGCGATGGATCCGCCGCCTACATCGAATCCATCTGCGATTTTGGCTGAACGCTTTGTGTCCGGGCCCATCCAGAACACGTTCAGAACCTGTCACGTTCCCCTGTAGAGTTGGCCGTCCCCGGCCAACCATTGGCCGAGGACGGCCCCCGCTACAGAACAGAGGAGCCGCAGAGCC
>JABMPJ010000135.1 GCA_013203785.1 Lentisphaerota bacterium
ACCGTGGCCCTCCCATGCAGCTGTATTCCGCCATGCTCAGATGTCCTAGCCCTGGAGGGACGCGCTTTGTCGCGTCCGGAGACCAAAGCAGGCCAAAGGAAGAGACCATGACATTCCGCTACACCATATACCGCCGGTCCAGCGGATAGGCCTCCTCGATGTGGCGTATACGGTCGACGCCCTCCTCGGGCGTACCGATGACCTCAACGACGTCGAACCGAAACAGCACATCCGGATCCTTCAGCTTGCGCATATAGCGCACCGCTGACCGACTGGTCACTTCACGCTTGCGGCGGTCCACCGCTGCGAGCGGCCGCCCGTAGCGCTCTGACGCGCGCGTCTTGACCTCCACGAACACTAAAACGTCCCCGTCGCGGGCCACGATGTCGATTTCATCCCGGCCCCCAACCCGCACGCGACGCCCCAGAATCCGGTAGTGCTTGCGGCGCAAGTACTTTTCAGCCTCCAGCTCACCCCATACCCCGGTCTGTGCCGTGCGCGCCACGTCAGGGCTCCCTTCGAATCGCTTCTGCCTCCCGAACGGGGCGAAAGCTGCGGCGATGAATCGGCGTGGGACCATACTCAAACAGGGCCTGCATATGGGCCTGCGAGCCGTAGCCCTTGTGGCGCGCAAAACCGTAGGCGGGATAGAGGTCGTCCAAGGCCAGCATCTGCCGGTCACGTGTGACCTTGGCCACGACACTGGCAGCCGCAATCAGCAGGCTCCGTCCATCGCCGCGTACGATCGCCGTTGAGTCACAGGGTAGCCCTGTAACGGGTCGGCCATCCACCAGAACGTAACCGGGACATTGTGGAAGAGACTCCACCGCGCGCCGCATGGCGAGATAGGTGGCGCGCAGGATATTGAGATCGTCAATCTCTGCGGGGGAACACTCACCGACACCAATCAGGATGCCGGGATGTTCTTGAAGGAGGCCAAAGTAATGCTCACGGCGACGCTCGGTGAGTTTCTTCGAATCTGTCAACCCCAGCAGGACGCCGGGTGCCAGGGATTCCAAGAGTTCATGCTCAACCGCAACGGCACCGGCGACCACGGGACCCGCCAACGGGCCACGACCGGCCTCATCCACACCGGCCAGCAGACCGTAACCCGCCTGCCAATGTTGGCGCTCGAAAGCGAGCACGCCTTTGCCCCTTTCAAACGGCCACTAGCGACGCGAGCGGATCTTCATGCGGGCCTTGCGCCCGGTCAGGCTGCGCAGGAAGTAGAGCTTGGCACGCTTGACTTTGCCCTCGCGCTCCACCTCGATCTGCGCCAGGTGCGGCGAATAGACAGGGAAGACGCGCTCGACGCCCACGCCGTGCGAGATACGTCGCACAGTGAATGTCTCGTTCGAGCCTGCGCCGTCCCGCGCAATCACGGTTCCTGTGAAGTTCTGAATACGTTCCTTTTCACCTTCGCGAATACGGACGTGGACACAAACCGTGTCCCCCACTCGGAACGGCGGCACTTCGCGGCCTTCCAACTGCTCAGCGTTGATCTTGTCAATGACTTGCGACACCATGGGTAGCTCCCTTACTCGTCTCTTGTATCTTCTCTGCTGTCCGCCATCAAATCCGGGCGGCGCAACCGCGTCCGCTTGACCGCTTGCTCCTGCCGCCAGCGCGCGACCTCCGCGTGATGACCAGACAGTAAAACCTGCGGCACTTGCATGCCTCTAAACTCAGCCGGGCGCGTGTACTGCGGATACTCCAGCAGCCCACTCCGCCCGAACGACTCTTCCTCGGTAGCCCCGTCGCCGCCCAGTGCTCCAGGCAGCAGCCGCACCACAGCATCAATCACAACCGCTGAAGCCACCGCACCGTTGGTCAACACGTAGTCGCCAATCGATATCTCATCCGTCACCAGGCTCTCACGAACCCGCTCGTCGACACCCTCGTAGTGCCCGCACAGAAAGATTAGATGCCGTTCCCGGCTCAATCCTTCGGCACGGCGCTGGTCGAAGCGCTCGCCCTGGGGCGTCAACATGATCACCCGCGACTCCGGTCGCTTGACCGACTCAATCGCCCCAAAAAGGGGCTCCGGCTTCATAAGCATCCCCGGTCCACCGCCATAGGGCCGATCATCCGTGGAACGATGTACATCTTTGGTAAAATCCCGCGGATCAATGAATCTGAACCGAACCAGGCCATTCGCGGCCGCGCGGCCCATCATACTCTCCTCCAGAAAACCTCTCAGCATCCCTGGAAAAATCGTGATGACATCAACTTCGAGGGAGTCCAGCATGCTGACACCACCGCAGACTCTGCCTGATTTAGGCGTCTGCCAGCGCCTTCTCCTCTTCCTCCACGACGGCCTCGGCCGCCGGCACCTCGGCCGCCTCATCTACAGCTTCTTCAGAAAGTTCAGCCACGGGCACCTCACTAGGCGGCGCCATGGAGGCTTGCGGGGCGGTGCCGGCCCGCTTTACGAGACTCTTAACGGTGTCGCTGATCTCAGCGCCCTGGTTCGCCCAAAACTCAATACGATCAAGCTTAATCTTGAAGTTGTCGCTTACGATCTTGGGGTCATACCACCCCAGGATTTCAATGAAACGCCCATCACGGGGCGAACGCGCGTCCGCCGCCACTACACGGAAAGCGGCTGCATTGCGTGCGCCTGTCCGCGTCAATCTGATCTTAACTGACATGAAAACTCCTGTCCGGTCTTCTTCTAACTTGGGTTCTGGCCCCGTTTCATACGAAAGCCGTGGATGGTAACCATCTCCCGCCTCTAATTGCAAGCTTTTCCGCGCCAAGAATATCGGCTACTTCTTAGCCAGCTCCTTGACTCGAAAGACCAACTTGTCTCCTGATCGAGTGACCTCCAGTCGATCGCGGTCCGCAAGCGCTCCTTTTAGGATCTCTTCGGCCAGGGGATCCTCGATATAGCGTTCCACCGCACGCCTCAGCGGGCGCGCTCCTGAGGCGCTATCGAAGCCCTTGTCGATCAGGAACTCGCGGGCCGATCGCGTTAGATCGATCCGCTTGTCCTTGGCCGCCAAGCGGGCTCGCACCTTCTTCAGCTCGAGCGACAAGATTTTAGCGACATCAGCCCGGACCAGTTGGCGAAAGACGATCATGTCGTCGAAACGATTCAGGAGTTCCGGCTTGAAGGCCCGCTTAGCCTCTTCGAGTAGTTTCTGGCGAAAAGCGGTCTGATCCACATCGTCGTTTCCACCACCACGGCCGCCGAATCCGAGTCCGGCCCCCTTGCGAGCGGCATCGAAGCCGAGATTGGAGGTCAGAATGACCACCGTGTTGCGGAAATCAACACGGCGTCCCAAGCTATCGGTCAACGTGCCCTCCTCAAGAATCTGCAGGAGCATGTGCATTACATCGGGATGAGCCTTCTCCACTTCGTCAAATAGAACAACCGAATAGGGGCGGCGCCGGACCTTCTCCGTAAGCTGCCCACCTTCCTCATGACCCACATAACCGGGCGGCGAGCCGATCAGACGCGAGACGGTAAACTTCTCCATGTACTCTGACATGTCGAGCTGGATCAGCGAATCCTTGTCGTCGAACATGAACTCCGCCAACGCCTTGGCCAACAGCGTCTTGCCGACCCCGGTGGAGCCCAGAAAGATAAATGACCCGATCGGTCGCTTGGGATCCTTGAGATCCGCACGTGAACGGCGCAGCGCCCGCGAAATGGTCGCCACGGCATCCTTCTGGCCGATAACCTTCTTGGAGAGCTCTTTCTCCATGCCCAGCAGGCGTGCCAGCTCCTTGCCTTCCATGCGACGCAACGGCACACCGGTCGCCTTCGAAACCACCGCGATAATATCCTCTTCGTTGATCGTGGTCGTGTTCTCCTTGTTCTCGGCACGCCACGCTTCCAATATCTCATCCAGCGACTCTTTGGCCTGCCGCTCGCTATCGCGCAACTCGGCCGCGTCCTCGAAGCGCTGAGCCTTGATCGCCTCCTCCTTCCGCGTCCGAAGCGCCACGATCGCGGTCTCACGCTCGCGCAGATCCGGGGAACGCCGGGTCGAAAGGATGCGTGACCGGGCCCCCGCCTCGTCGATCATATCGATCGCCTTGTCGGGCAGGAAGCGCCCTGTAATATAGCGCGCCGACAGACGAGCGGCGGCTTCCAGGGCCGCGTCTGTGTAGCGTGCATTGTGGTGCGCCTCATAGCGATCACGGATGCCCATCAACACGGCAATCGTCTCGTCTACGGTCGGTTCATTCACGACAACCGACTGGAAGCGGCGTTCAAGGGCCGAGTCCTTCTCCACAAATTTTCGGTATTCGTTCAGCGTTGTCGCACCGACACACTGCAATTCACCACGCGCCAAGGCGGGTTTAATGATGTTGGAGGCATCCATGGCCCCCTCGGCTGCACCGGCACCCACGATCGTGTGGAGTTCATCGATGAACAGGATGATATTGCCCGAACGGCGTATCTCATCCATAACCGCTTTGATACGCTCCTCGAATTGGCCGCGATACTTGGTGCCGGCGATCATGAGCGCCATATCCAGTGTAATCACCTTGCGCCCACGCATCACCTCGGGAACATCGCCCGACACCACCAGCTGGGCCAGCCCCTCCACGATGGCGGTCTTGCCTACGCCGGCCTCACCCAACAGGACCGGGTTGTTCTTGTTGCGGCGGCACAAAATCTGGATCACGCGTTCCAGCTCCTCCTGGCGCCCGATCATGGGGTCCAAGTCCCCCTTGATAGCCATCTCTGTCAGATCGCGACCAAAGGCGTTGAGGGCGGGCGTTTTGCTCTCCTTCGCGCTCTTCTTGCTCTTGGCATGCGGCTCAGGCGTTTCAACTTCGGAATCGTCGTCCCCATCCTCGTCATCAAGATCGAAACTGGGATCGAGCTCCCGCATGACCTCGGTGCGGGCCGTCTCGAGATCGACCTCTAAATTCTTGAGTACCTGCGCCGCCACACCCTCGCCCTCACGCAGCAGACCGAGCAGGATGTGCTCCGTGCCCACATAGGTATGGTTGAGCGCTTGAGCCTCAGCCAAAGAGAGTTGGAGCACCTTCTTGGAGCGTGGCGTGAAGGGAACATTGCCGACCGTCTTGGTCTCTGGCCCCTGCCCCACAGCCTTCTCGACCTCATAGCGCACGCTGTCGAGCGATACACCCATCCGCTCGAGCACATTGACCGCCACCCCCTCCCCCAGAACAATCAGACCCAGCAGCAAATGCTCGGTACCGACATAGGGGTGATTGAAGCGATCCGCCTCACGACGCGCCAGCTTGATTACCTGCTGCGCTCGCGGAGTAAAGTTTGCAAACCCGTCCATAATTAACCCACCAATTCGCACGAAGCGACTCTGTTTTTCACCAATTGCGCACGTAACTCATCCCGCTCATCAGGATGGATAACACGTGCATAGAGCTTCTGTAAATGCCCCGGCTGTGTCAACAACATGATCTCATTCAGCTCTGAGGGCGAGATCTTTTGAACCATACCCAGCTCAACTCCAAACCGCAAAGCCGCCACCAGATCTATCACCTCGCCAGACGAAAGCAGGCAGGCATGCGACAAAATACCCAGTGCCCGTCCCACATAGTCCTGCACAAAAGAGCGCCGATCCTCCAGAAGGCGCGCCCGCGCATTGCGCTCATGCTGCACCAATTCCGCCCCTACCTTCGCCAGCAGATCGACGATTTCGAGTTCGCTTTCACCGAGTGTGGCCTGGTTTGAAATTTGAAAGATGTTTCCGTCCGCATCGCTGCCCTCGCCCAGAACCCCACGCACCGTCAGGCCAATCTTATCCAACCCCTTCACCACCGGATCAATCTCATTAAGCAGCCGCAAGCCGGAAAGATGCAGCATCACGCTGACCCGCAGGCCCGTGCCCACATTGCTGGGACAGGCCGTCAAATAGCCCAGCCGTGGCGAGAACGCATACTCAATCTGCTCTGCGAATTCGCTGTCGATGGCATCCATAATGCTCCACAGCGCGTGCAGGCTCATACCCGGACTGATCACCTGCATCCGCAGATGATCCTCCTCGTTCACCATAACCGCTACATTGTCATCCCGCCGCAGGGCCACGCCACTACCCGCGCCCATGCCAGCCAGCTCGTGACTGATCAGGTGGCGCTCCATGAGCACGTCCTTGTCGACCTTCTCCAGCTCCCCCATATCCAGAAAGACTCCATGCCGTAGCGAGGGCACCGCCTCGCAGGCCTCGCGAATCGACGCGCACAGGCGCAGACGCTCGTCCTCCTTGGCCCATCCCGGAAAGGCCGCCCCCTTCAGGTTGCGCGCCAGGCGCACGCGGCTGCTGACCACGATCCCGGCATCAAGATCGTCGCTCGACCACAGCCCCGGCTGCTTGATTAGGTCGTCAACAAACACCGTCGTCACCTCCCTCGCCACCGTTTCGTTGGGCCCGCAAATCCCTGATGCGGTCCCGCAATGTCGCCGCCTCCTCAAAATCCTGCGACGATACGGCCCGTTCCAAGGCCTGCTGCATGGCCGCAATCTCAGCCGTCAGGGCTTCGCCCGCCGGGGCTTTGCCGACATGTCTGACCCCCTTCTGCATGGCCCGTAAATAGGGCGACAGCTCTTCGGCAAATGCCTCGTAGCAGGAGGGGCAGCCCAGCAGGGAACGCTTCTTGAAGTCCTTGCCCGTGCTACCACACACCAGACAGGTCTTCCCTTTGGACGCCGCCTGCTTATCCTGCTGCAAGCCAGCTCCAAATAGAAAATCCGGCATGGAGAGAGGCGACTGTAGGTCGAACCCGTTCTCCGCAGCACACTCCTCGCAGACGTACATCTCTTTGATCTGCCCATTGCAGACCTGCTTGAAATGCACGGAAGCGTCGTTGCACTCGCAGATTTCGCACTTCACTGTCGTTCTCCCGGCGGAACCGGTTACGTCACCGGCGTGAACCAGCCATACGTGTCGGGGGCGCGTCCCTCGACAATATCGAAGAAGGCCGACTGGATACGCTCCGTCACCGGCCCGCGCTTTCCATTACCAATCACGATGTGGTCGATTTTCGAAACAGGTGTAACCTCCGCCGCTGTGCCCGAAAAGAACACCTCGTCGGCCACATAGAGCGCCTCGCGAGGAATCACCTGCTGGCGGATCTGGAGTCCCAGTTCACGCGCCAGCGTGATGACACAGTGCCGCGTGATGCCTGGCAGGATGGACGAGCTTGAGGGGGGCGTATAGATCGACCCATTGCGTACCACAAAGATGTTCTCGCCCGATCCCTCGGAGACAAAGCCGTGGTGATCCAAGGCGATGCCCTCGTCATAGCCGTCCTGGGTCGCTTCCATTTTGATCAGCTGCGAGCTCAGGTAGTTGCCACCCGCCTTCGCGAGGGTCGGCAACGTGTCGGGCGCCGGTCGACGCCAGGATGAGACGCGCACCGAGACCCCATCTTCCATGGCCGCTTCACCCAGATACTTACCCCACGTCCAGGCCGCTATCACGACATTGACTGGGCATTTGATGGGATTGACCCCCATGGCGCCATAGCCCCGGAACGCCAACGGCCGGATGTAGCAGGACTGCAACTTGTTCTCACGCACTGTATCGATCACCGCCTGCTCGAGGGCGGCCTGATCAAACGGGATATCCATGCGGTAGATCTTGGCCGATTCAAACAGCCGTTTCATGTGATCCCCCAGACGGAAGATCTCAGGCCCCTTTCCGGTGTCATAGCAGCGAATACCCTCGAACACAGAAGAGCCGTAATGCAGCGCATGACTCATCACATGACAGGTGGCATCCGCCCAATCGACCAGCGTGCCGTCATACCAGATTTTACCTTCACCGAATGCCATATGCGCTCTCCTCCTCCACAAAACAACGCCCCGCAAACCATGCGGGGCATAACCGTTCAACAAGGATAGAGGGCGATCCGTGAACACTCAAGCCGTAAAGCGCCCCAAAAAATGAGCCGCACATGGCCTTTCCCTGTAGCCCTGCCTCGGTCCGGCCACGCGAGCCCGTGGCCCTCCAATGCACCTGTTATTGCGCCATGCTCAGATGTTATAG
>JABMPJ010000014.1 GCA_013203785.1 Lentisphaerota bacterium
AATCCGGTACTATATCGGCCACCCATTCCGATCCCGCCACAAAAGTGGCCGATATCATCCCATATTGGGTGGCCGATTCACGCCGGTTTAGGTGGCCGATATAGTTCCGGATTGGGTGGCCGATATGTCCCGGAATACGCACCATCCCTCTCAGCCAGGCTGTTCGCCTTGCCGGTGGGTTCCGTGACCGAGTCGACCACCGCATCCGATCCCGTGAGAGGGCGGGCGCGTCGCGCTGCCCCCGGTACCCGAGCCTGAATCCGCGGTCACAAAACAGAAGACGCCCGACCCACTCATAGAAGACTATAGTCCTATAAATCATACAAACTATAAACTATATTCTCTAAAAGAGTGAGGATGGCTGCCGCTTGGCGGCGGATAACGCTGTGTGGATGCGGTCTCGGACAAAGACAACATGTGTAAGCATAGCAGCTAATGGATGGGTAGGATGCCAATGACGCCACGCCAGAGATTCGCAAGGGCATTGAATTTTGAGCCACTGGATCGTCTGCCCATGGTCGAGTGGGCGTCCTGGTGGAACAAGACCGTTGAGCGATGGGAGGGCGAGGCGCTTCCCGTTGGGCTTGGGGTCGAGGGCACCCAAAGGTATTTTGGCCTGGATGTAATGCTGTGCATCAGCGCCGCTGTGCTTGGCCCCGAATTCCCGAACCGCTTAGTCACGGACGAAGCCAGCTACGAGGCCGTGCGACCGCACCTCTTTCTCGACACGCGTATCAATGAGCTGGTCGAAGCCGCAGGCAAGCTCAAGGCACGACATGATAGCGGTGAGATAGTGATTCGGCTATGGCTGGACGGCTTTTTCTGGTTCCCCCGCACCCTTTTCGGCATCGAGAATCATCTCTATGCCTTTGCGGATTACCCCGACCTCATGCAACGCATGAACAGTGAACTGGCTGACTACCATCGCAGGAGCGTTGAGGCGCTGTGTTCGGTTCTTACCCCCGACATGGTCGGGTTCGCGGAGGACATGTCGTACAACAACGGTCCGATGCTGTCGCGGGCTTATTTTGACGAGTTTCTTCTGCCCTATTATCTACAGGTCGTTCCGCTCCTGAAGGAAAAGGGAATCAAGGTACTCGTCGATACTGATGGTCAGGTTGAACCCATGATTCCATGGCTTCTCGATGCAGGCATAGAAGGAGTCTACCCACTGGAGCGGCAGTCGGGGGTCGACGTGGCAAGAATCCGGCGTGACTACCCACGCTTTCTGATGATGGGGGGCTATGACAAAATGGTTATGCCCAAAGGGGCGACCGCCATGCGTGCTGAATTTGAACGCCTTCTCCCGGTCATGGCCTCTGGCGGCTTTATCCCCTCCGTGGACCACCAGACCCCTCCCGGCGTGTCCTTTGAGAACTACTGCGCTTACATGCAGTTGTTTCGAGAGTTCGCGACGCGTCTATAGCGACTGAGGGGTCTGGTCCGCCGTGAGTCTGTCGCAGGTTTCAAAGAATGCTTGAATGTTCTCGGGCGGCACTTCGGGTTCCAGGACATGCGTCGGTGAGAGCATGAGCCCGCCCTGTTGCGCATCCAGGGCGGTCGCCAAGTCCAGGATCGTGCGTCGCATGGTGTCGGGGGTCCCGAATGGGAACGTCGTTTGCGTTCCAATGCACCCATCAAACGCGAGTCGTTTACCGAATCGTTTGCGGATGGCGAGCGGATCCATGCATTCCGGTTGGACGGGATTGAGGATATCAATACCGATCTCAACCAGATCGTCCAAGACGTCCCATGCATTCCCATCCGTGTGATACCAGATGTGAACATCAGGCTTGATGGCGCGCGCCGCAGCAATGACTTTGGCCCAGCGCGGTTTCATAATGGCACGCCAGAGATCGGGCTGAAACATCATGGCATTTTGATTCGCAATGTCATCGCCGGTCATGATGCAATCGTACCCGGCCCTCGCCGCCGCCTGCGCCGTCCGCAGGTTATTGTCACAGAATTTATCCAGGATGAACTCGGCCCAGTCGGGCTGTGTCATCAGATCCATCAGAAACGGCTCATAGCCCCGCACCTGCCAGGCCGATTCATACATGTGCCCGACAAACAGGGTGGCATAGTCCCCTTCGGCATGCGCTTGATCGCACGCGGCACGCATCTCGTCGTCTTCAAACGCGGCATTGTCGACAAAAGGGTAGGCCTCGAGCTCGGAGAACGACGACGCATGACGTAGTGGCGAGATGTACTCCGTGAAATGCTCGTATCCGGAGGCCTTGTGGCCACACCCATTGGCATCGATAGAGAAGCCCTCCCTGCCGTTCTCAAACTCCGGGAAGTAGCCGCTGTAATCGGGCGGGCAATATCCAGCGGGGGGGCGCGGGCAGCCGCGCTTGCCCTCGTCATTGTCAAAACAGAGTCCAGGGTCCTCTCCGAGGAAGGCGGTCACCTTAGACCGCAGACTCTCTATGTAGCTGGCACGGCGCGGCACTCTGTCGACGGCTTCGAAACGCGCAAAAGCAAGGAAGCGTTCCCGCTTGGTCATGATGCACTCCTATTGATGGTCATATTGTGATCCGGACTTACTTCACATAAACCACAATACTATTGATCTATACGTCATACTAATCTATATACTAATCGTAATGTGATTATAGCAATCACTCTGTGAGGTTTCGGGTGTCATGACAATTTGGGAAGCCATATTTCAGGTTTACAAACCACTCCCCACCTTTCCTACTCCGCTCCGCGCCGCGTGTGAGGTGCAGAGCGACGCCTCGTACTACTGCGAGGGGAAGCAGCGGCGTGGCGACTTTCTCGTGTTTGTCTACACACTCGAGGGCAGAGGTGTGCTGCGTGTCGGTAGCCGGGAACAGGGGCTACCAATGGGAGTCGGGTTTCTGTGTCGATCAGACGATCCGGCCGTGACGTGGTATTATCCACGGGAGGGGCGTGATCCATGGCGATTCGTCTGGCTAAATTTCAAGGGAACGACGGCCGAGGCGATGGTTCGGGAGATGAACAGGAGGTACGGATACAGCTACGATATACCGCAAGGCGACGGCGGTGTTCGTAGACTGGTCGACCTGCCAGCGCGACTGCGGGACCGGCCCCACCAGATGTGGTCGCATGAAGGCGCCGATCTCATCTTCAACATTCTGACATCGCTGGCGGCGGCGGCAGAGACAAAGCAGACCGCCCCCCCAAGGGCGAGAATGATTCGTCAGGCTCAGAGAGTCATCGTGGATGGGATCGAGGGGAACAGATCCATATCGGACGTCGCGGCTGAGCTTCACCTCTCCCGCGAGCATTTTTCCCGCCTCTTCAAAGAGCAGACAGGGGAAACACCCGGCCAGTACGCCTTGCGGCAAAAAATGATGCTGGCGGGAGGACTGCTCAAGTCGAGCCGCCTGAGCTGCAAGGAGATTGCGGCGCGTCTCGGGTACAGCAATGCCACCAACTTCACCCGCGCGTTCCGCTCGACCATGCACTGCTCGCCGCGGAGCTTCAGACAAGCCGGCAGCCTGGCCACGCTCTAGGCGGATGTAGGGGCTGTGTTTACGGTTCACTGAGTGCGGCGCGGAGCGCCAAGAGTACTTGTCTCTCCCTTCGCATCGTATATACTGGGCCCCATGGACTGTGATGCTCATGCAATTTTTGACATCGTGTCACACCGCCTGCCTGCAGCCGGCATCGATGCGATCATGATAGGGGGGCATGCCGTCAACCATTACGGGGTTGTCCGGGCCACGCAAGACATCGACTTCATGATAACCACGACCGACGAACACGCCGTTCGCCGCATCTTGCGCGACGCCGGATTTACAAATATTGCCGTACACGAGATGGTCACGTTCTTCAGTCGCCCCGGGTCCTCCCTACGCATTGACTTCCTGAAGGTGGATCGCAGCACCATGGACCAGCTCTTGGCCAACGCGGAAACCATCGAGTATTTTGACGGGCACCGCGTGAAGGTCCCTCGACTGAGAGATCTCCTCGCCATGAAACTGTTCTCCCTCACCCACGGTGACGCTACAAGACAAGACAAGGACTTCCCCGACATCGTACACCTTGTAATCGAGAATGGTGTGAATGTGGAGACAGAGCTCCAGGAGCTGTCCCAAACGTTCGGTACCGATGCCATCTACGCAGCGCTGAGCAAGAGAATCAAGGAGTTGATCGATGCTTAATCTTCCGAAGGTTCCCTCCGTAAGCCACACGCCGATGCCCAAGATGGGCCTCCTTGACTACGCCCGATTCAGCGAGCTCTGCCTCAGGAGCAACCCCGCCATTACACCCGAGAACTGCCTGACGAAGCGGGCCAGTGAGAAGTTGATAAAGAAGCCTTTTGTCTTGGGTCCGCGGTGAAATGGGGGGCCGGACGCGACAGAGCGCGTCCCTCCATGCCAGAATCGGACGGTTTACTGTGGAATGGAGGGCCCCGGCCGTCCGGGGCCGCA
>JABMPJ010000136.1 GCA_013203785.1 Lentisphaerota bacterium
ACCTCGACCCCTACAAGCTCAGGACGCTCATTGATGCAAAACAACGCTCAATCTTCAGCAAGCTTCGGTAACATCAATTATGGCGCAGCCATGTCTCTCGCGGGACATGCTTCGGTAACCTTTTATTCTGGCGCAACGCGATTTAGTTGACGGTAGGGTCCAAAGAGGCTGACCGTCCAATTTGAGTATTTTCCGGATGCGCGGTTGATGGTACGGTCGCGTCAATGAGAGAAGCAGAGCCAGACACGTTCCCTGAAACCGCCGACATCGAAACCTCGTCCGACAGTTATGCGGGAAGATTCACAGGTGCAGTGGGCCACTGGTTCTTGGAGGTACAGGCCGAACTGACGCGCAGCCTCTTGCCACCGCCACCTCTGTCGCTGCTCGACGTTGGGGGAGGCCATGGTCAGCTCGCCGGACCGCTCTGCGAGGCCGGCTACAGGCTGACGGTTGTGGGCAGCAGCGAGCGCTGCCGGAATCGTATTGCGCCCTTGATTAAGGCGGGCCAATGCCAGTTCATGGTTGGCAACCTGATCGCGCTGCCGTTTGATGCGAACCACTTTGATGGCGTCCTGAGTTTTCGTCTGTTGTCCCATTGCGAACGCTGGCCGAAGCTGATTCAGGAGCTCTGTCGGGTTAGTCGAGGGGCTGTCATAGTCGACTACCCGGCCGTGCAGGGATTGAACCGCCTGGCCCCAGCCCTGTTTGACGCCAAGAAGAAGCTGGAGAAGAACACACGGACCTGGCGCAACTTCCAGCACAGCGAAATCGACCAGACCTTCGCCGAGGCTGGCTATCGCGTAACGGCCCGCCAGCCCCAATACGCTCTGCCAATGGTCTTGCATCGAGCCATGCGCTGCCGTAGAGTTTCGTCCGTTTTGGAGGGCGCGCTACGGGGCATCGGGCTGACTCAGCGCATAGGCTCTCCGGTCATCGTTAAGGCTGAACCCACCCCCTGATTATGTGTGGAATCTGCGGATTTAATTGGAGAGACGAATCGCTCGTGCGGGCCATGGCCAGCGAGATGAGCCACCGTGGGCCCGATCAGGAGGGCGTCTATTGCAGCGACGGGATTTCACTGGCCCACCGCCGGCTCAGCATCATTGATCTTAGCGAGCTCGGCCGCCAACCGATGAGCAACGAGGACGGCTCCGTCCAGCTATCCTTCAACGGCGAGATCTACAACTTCAAGGAACTGCGTCCCGAGCTCGAGCGGCGGGGCCACGTCTTCCGCAGCCAGACCGACTCCGAGGTCATCATTCACGGCTACGAAGAGTATGGCCGCGATATTGTCAACAAGCTGCGCGGTATGTTTGCTTTTGCCATTTGGGATAGCCGCACGCAGACACTCTTTGCCGCACGTGACCGGATCGGCATCAAGCCGCTCTACTACCACCACAACGGCAGAAGATTCCTCTTCGCCTCGGAGATCAAGGCCATCCTGCAGTGCCGCGAGGTCCCACGTCGACTTAATGCCCAAGCGCTGTATGACTACATGGGATTCGAATTCGTGCCTGCCCCCGACACCATGTTTACCGGTATTCATAAACTGCCAGCCGGACATCTACTGGAGCTGCGCGACGGCAAACTGAAAATTGAGCAGTACTGGGACCTTCCCTTGGGCGGCAACACACTAAGCTACGACGATGCCGTGGAACGCCAGCGCGAATTACTCGATGAGGCCGTACAGAGCCACCTCATGAGTGATGTGCCTCTGGGTGTCTTTCTCTCCGGGGGACTGGACTCAAGCGCACTCGTGGCCATGATGCGGCGCCATATTTCCGGTCGGCTGCAGACGTTCACGATTGGCTACAAAGACCGATCATTCAGTGAGCTGGAGTATGCCCAGCAGGTTGCCGACTATTTTGGCACCGACCACCATGTCTTGATGATCGATGGGTTAAACGCCGACTATGTTGAGAAAGCACTTTGGCACCTTGACGAGCCAATGACCGATCTTTCGACCGTCCCCCTCATGCTGGTCTGCGAGCAGGCACGCAAGCATGTGACGGTCTGTCTCAGCGGTGAGGGCGGCGATGAGAGCTATGCGGGTTATGACCGCTTTAAGGCGGCGGCCATGGACCGGCGCTACCGTATGCTGCCCGCCGCCATTCGTCACCACCTCGTCAGCCCCATGGTGGGTGCCCTTCCCGATCAGCCCCAGAAAAAGGGCGCGATCAACATGCTCAAGCGCTTTGTGGAGGGGTCGGACCTGCCCCTCGAAGGCAACCACCTGCGTTGGCAGTACTTCTCGAATTCAAAACAAGACGGCGCGCTCTTCAGCAACCAGCTGCGCGACTCCATCGTGGCCGATCCCTTCCGTCTGGTGCGCGACTACGCCGCACGCTGCGCCCATGCCGATCGGATCAATCAGCAAGTCTATCTCGACATGCGCTATATGATGACCGACAGCGTTCTCATGAAGGTCGATAAAATGAGCATGGCGCATTCCCTGGAGATCCGCGTGCCACTCCTGGACCATGTCCTGGTCGAGTTCATCGCCTCCCTACCTGGCGACTGGAAACTGAAGGGCACCCGCACCAAACATGTCTTCCGGTCTGCCCTTAAAGGCATGCTTCCGGACACTATTGTGGAGCGCGGCAAGCAGGGCTACAGCCTCCCCGTCAAACAGTTGCTGCGCGATGAGCTTAAAGACTATATGGTGGAACTTCTAAACGAGTCGCCCATCATCCAGACGGCCATGCAGCCCGCCACGGTGAACCGGCTGATTGATGAACACGTGGCCATGAAGCACAATCACAACCATGTGCTTTGGGCCATGATGAACGTGGCTATCTGGCAACGGCGATTTGATGTGAGTTGTTAATAGCGCGGGTTATTGATGAGCGAAACAAAACATAGCCCAGGAACAAAGGTTAAGGATCTGCGCACGAAAGGCGGACTGGCGGCCTACCGTGAATTAACAGTGGGACGGGTCTCGTTCGGTGCGTTTCTGAAGTCCGAGCTGTTGACCTCTCTCCTCGGCACCATGCCTGGAGCATGCGGCCTTTTTCTGCGCAGCAAGCTTTATCCCTGCCTGCTGGGATCCTGCGGGAAAGGTGTACTGTTCGGCCGCAACATCACCTTGCGCCATCCCTCCAAAATTCATCTGGGCGATGGGGTCATCATTGACGACAACGCCGTGATCGATGCCAAGGGGGAGAACAACGACGGAATCCGCCTCGACGCTCAGGTCTTTATTGGCCGCGGTACCATCGTCTACTGCAAGGGCGGTAGCGTCCATCTAGAGAGTGGGGTCAACGTCTCCTCACGCTGCACCCTTTTCTCTTCTAACGCACTAACCATTGGTCGCGGTACGGTGATCGGGGCCTACAGCTATCTCCTCAGTGGCGGAGAGTACGACTACCAAGACCCAACCCCGTTTGCGGAACAGAACGGCATGCAGACACGCGGGCCCCTGCTGGTGGGTGCCAACTGCTGGATCGGCACCCGTGTCACAGTGTTGGATGCCGCCTGCATCGGGGAACACTGCGTCATCGGGGCCGGGAGCGTGGTCAACCGCCCCCTCATCGCACACACACTCGCCGCTGGCGTGCCGGCACGGATTCTAAAGCGCATTGATCCGGCAGCACCGGAGCAGAAGGAACCATCATGAAGGTATTGGTAACAGGCGGAACGGGCTTCACGGGCAAGGCCTTGGTGCGGCGACTGCTGGACCTTGGGCACGAGGTCGTCGCCCTGGATTACAAGGAGGGGATCAAGACCCAGGAGCTGCGCGACTGGGGTGCCACCGTCGTGATCGGTTCCGTCACGGATCGCAAGGTGGTCGATTCCGCCATGGAGGGAGTTGAGCGCGTTCAGCACCTCGCCGCGGCCTTTCGCGAGCTGGACGTGCCCTCAAGCTATTACCGCGAGGTCAATGTTGGAGGCACCCAGACGGTCCTCGATTCAGCCGTTGCGCATGGCGTTCAGCGGTTGGTTTACTGTAGCACCTGCGGCGTGCACGGCAATGTCGACCATCCACCCGGCGGCGAGGATGCCCCCATCCAACCGGCCGACTACTACCAGCAGACCAAATACGAGGCCGAGCCCGTTGTGCTGGACTACCACAAAAAGGGGCTGCCCTGCGTGATCCTGCGCCCGGCGGCCATTTATGGGCCTGGCGATCCGGAACGCTTCTTCATGATCTTTAAGCGAGTCGGTAGCGGCACCTTTCCCATGTTCGGCAGCGGCAAGACCCTCTACCACCCGCTCTATATCGATAACTTGGTGGATGCCTGCATCCTGGCCATGGAGGACGGCAAGGGCGATGGTGAGGCCTACCTCATCGCAGACGAGGAGTACGTTGAGATTGAGGACCTCGTGCAGCGGACGGCCAAGGCGCTTGGCGTTCAGGTCAAGATTCCACACTATCCGGCGTGGCCGCTGGTGGCCGCCGGCCATGTCTGCGAAAAGCTCTGCAAGCCCTTTCACATCACGCCCCCCATCTTCCCCCGTCGCGTGGACTGGTACCGACAGAACAGGGCCTTCAAAATCGAAAAGGCCAAACGTGATCTAGGCTATCGCCCTGCGATCGGATTGGATGAAGGCCTGAAGCGAACCGCCGCATGGTACCGCGAAGAGGGCTACTTGGGCTGAAGCAGACGCGAAGGAACGCATGACACAACCGAGACACCCCGAACAGCAGTACCTGGACCTACTCCGCGATATTCTGGCAAACGGCTCCCGCAAAGAGCTGTTCCTGACCGACGAAGTCAAACAGCAGTACGTCGACGAAGGCTCCGAACTGCCCCACATCAAGTCAGTCTTCGGACGCCAGCTCCGGTTCGACGTGGCCGATGGCTTTCCGCTGCTGACCACCAAGAAGACCTTCATGCGCGGTATTACGGAGGAGTTGCTCTGGTTTCTCAAGGGCGACTCCAACATCAAGTACTTGGTCGACCGCGACGTCCACATCTGGGACGAGTGGGCGCACAAGAAGTACCGCAAGTGCTGTGTGGCCGAGGGGTTACCCGAGTTGGATCAGAAGGCGTTCATCGAACGGCTTAAAGCGGAAGCGGCCGACAGCGATTTTGTGAAGCGCTGGGGCGAGCTGGTGACCATCTATGGCCGCATGTGGCGACGGTGGCCCGCCAGTGACGGCCGTGAGATCGACCAGCTCGGCTGGTGTATCAAAGGGCTTAAGGAATTGCCCTTCCGCAAGTCCTACGTGGTGTCGGCCTGGAACCCCGATTTTATCTACGATATGGCCTCCTCCGGAAACGCCAACGAGGTGCCCCCCTTCTGTCACACGACCTACCAGTTCTGCGTCACAGGCGGCAACAAGCTCAACCTCGGCCTCTACCAGCGCAGCGCGGACGTCTTCCTGGGGGTCCCCTTCAACATCGCAAGCTATGCACTGCTGCTTCTCATGGTGGCCCAAGTTACAGGCCTCGAACCCGGAGAATTCGTACACACCTTTGGTGATGTCCACATGTATTCCAACCACGACAGGCAGATTCGCGAGCAGATCGAACGCGAGCCACGGCCCTGGCCGACGATGACGCTCAACCCGTCCGTCACGGATATCGACGGGTTTATCAGTGGCGATTTCACGCTGGAGGGCTATGATCCCCACCCCGCCCTGCGCGCGCCAATTACGAATGTAGGCGGCTACTAACAGGGACAGCATGACGTTATCCATCATCTGCGCAGTGGGCCGCAACGGCGCTATTGGCAGGGACAACGCACTGTTGTGGCATCTACCGGGCGATCTGCCCCGCTTCAAGCGTCTCACCATGGGCCACCCGATCATAATGGGCCGCCGTACCTTTGAGTCGATCGGACGCCCTCTGCCCGGTCGACTCAATCTGGTGGTTACCCGCAACGCGGACTACAGGGCCGACGGCGTGGAGATTTTTCTCTCTCTGAAGAGCGCGATAGAGCGCGCTATGGCGACGAGTCCTCCCAACGGCGAGTGTTTCGTAATCGGTGGCGGCGAGCTTTACGCCGCCGCCATCGACCACTGCGACCGCCTCTACCTGACCGAGGTCGATGATGCCCCCGCCGACGCCGACACTTTTTTTCCTGACTACAGCGACTTTACCCAACAACGTGCTGGGCAGACAGAGATGCACGACGGTATCGCGTACCGCTTCGTCGACCGCACTCGGCCGCCTGTTGCATCTTGATACAGGAGAGCGTAATCGGATAAGCTATAGGGCATTATGCGTACGCATCTCTTTATTGCACTGCTCCTGATTGGTCTCACGCTCGGCTGCGAGACCGAGACAGGGCCCCTGCTGGATGGCAACCATGTTGGCCCTGAGACTGTTTGCCCTTCCGCCAACAATCGGCCGCGGGGGATCTCCTTTGCCGGGCGTAGCTGGGAGATCCGCCAAAGTACAAGTCCATCCCAAGCTGGTGCCAACTGTTTTGCCAATGATCAGCGCAATGTTTGGGTCGACAGCCAAGACCGGTTGCACCTCAAGATTACGAACCGTGGCGGCGTGTGGACCTGCGCCGAAGTATTCTCGACCGACGGCTACGGCTATGGTACCTACACCTTTCGGGTCGTCTCGGCGGCGGGCGCACTAAATCGCAACGTGGTCTTCGGGCTCTTCACATGGGACGATGATGCACCAGCGATGGGAAAGATCCACGAGATCGATATCGAGATCACGCCTTGGTCGCGGGCCTGGGGCGAGAACTTGCACTACGCCGTCCAGCCCGTGATGGGACCAGACACCTCCAACGGCCAGTATGATGAGCGTAGTAGCAGCACCTTTCTGCCACCCGACGCTACCGCATCGGTGCACCATTTCACCTGGATGCCATCATTCGTCGATTTCGCCAGTTACATTGGACTGAGCGCCACAGGGGTGCCGCTGCATGCGTGGCGTTTTGCGGACAGTAACCCAGCACGGCGTTCCAACGAAACAACGCTACCAACGCCCGTCGGCATTCCGACACCTTCGCAGCACACCTCAGTTCGACTGAATCTATGGCTCTTCGACGATGACGGCAATGGCTACGGTGATGCCCCGTCCGACGAGGCCGAACCCGAAGTCGTCATCGATCAGTTCACCTTCACCCCAGCCAGCTAGAACGGATCAAATATCGCCGGCCGTCGCCTCCATAGGCGTCGCGGCGGTGGCCGGTGCCACTGGGGCGGTATGGCTACGCTTGAAGACTCGGCCGAAAATGCGACCGAAGAATGAGCGAATCCGAACGGTCACGGTAGGCCGCTGCAGCTTCTCGAGTTTACGATAGCCAGCGAGCAGTTCTTCGGGAGAAAAATCCTTGCGATAGACGTTCTCGGCGAGCTCCATCTCCAATTTCTCAGCGACGGTATCGCGATCCACCACCACGGCATCAATCGTGTACCACCCCAATCGACGCGCCGAGAGGAGGCGACGATGACCCGCGATCAGCTCATTCTTGCGAGTCACGACGATCGGACTCATCTGCCCGAACGTCTGCATGCTGGCCATCAGCTGGGTCAGATCACCCACATCTGTCCGCACCCGATCCTTGATCTCAACCAGATTAACCGATATTTGCATCGCGCACCCCATGACCAGAAAACACAAACCTCACTCAACTTTCACGGCTCAGTGTCTCACATCATGACGGTTCTTCAAGTCTCTAGTGTGAATTGGGGAATTGAGTTCTCTGCATGAAAAGACTATATCTTGGATTAGAAAAGAGACCCATGCCCAGATTGCCTGATACATTACCGGCCAGAGGTCGACGACGGCGCACCAGAGTGGCGCGTCCCACGCCCGTGCGGACGCGCGCGGCGCACCTATTCAGCGTCGAGAATCCCTTCAAAGGCCCGCTACCCCGTAAACTCTTTTTTCCCGTCGGGCGTATTCTTGACAAGGTTCTGGGGCTGGACGGCATTTACGACATCTATATGCGCAGTGCCGCCGGTTCGCGGGAGCGCCCCTTCTCGGACAACGTGCTTGATGCCATGGATCTGACCTTTGTGGTCGCCGAAACGGACTTGGCTCGCATCCCGGAATCAGGGCCCGTCGTGGTCGTGGCCAACCACTGCTTTGGTGGAGTAGAAGGCGTGCTGCTCGCCTCGCTGCTGCGCATGGTGCGACATGATGTGCGCATCATGGCCAACTACATGCTCTCGCGCATTCCTGAAATGCAGGACCTTTTCTTCTTCGTTGATCCCTTTGGCGGCAAGGATGCCCCGCGCGCCAACATCCGCCCCATGAAACAGTCGATCAAGTGGCTGCGCGACGGCGGCATCTTCGGGGTCTTCCCCTCGGGAGAGGTCGCCCACTTTGATCCACGGCGGCGTGCTGTGATGGAGGGAGAGTGGAGCTCGACTATTGCCGGAGTGATTCGCCGCACCGAAGCCACCGTGGTGCCTGTCTTCTTCGACGGCTCCAACACCGTGCTCTTTCATCTGCTCGGCCTGCTTCATCCCCGCCTACGTACCGCCCGCCTACCCCACGAACTACTAAACAAAAAGGGACGTAAGATACCGGCCTTCGTCGGTCGCCCAGTGCCCTACTCGCGCCTTGAGGAGATAGAAACCGACCGGGAAATGATCGACTACCTCCGCATGCGTACCTACAACCTACGCAACCGTAAGCCGCGCCACCGCCCTCGCGTTATTCGTTTGCCGCGCCGTAGACCTCCCGTGGTTCTGGAGACGCCCGTGGCCGATCCTGTCGCGACTGCGGTCCTACAGGCCGAGCTGGAGCGCCTTCCGGCTGAGCAACTCCTGCTCAGCAACCAGGGGATGGAGATATGGGTCGCCGAAGCATCCGACATACCCGCCATTCTGCGGGAGATCGGGCGCCTGCGTGAGGAGGCCTTCCGGGCTGTAGGTGAGGGCACGGGCAAGGCCGTGGATAGTGACCATTACGATACCTATTACCGCCACCTTTTCCTATGGAAGCGTGCCACAGGCGAAGTGATCGCCGCCTATCGCCTGGGCGCCACCGACGACATCGTGCCGACCCGTGGCCTGCGCGGGCTCTACACCTACAGTCTCTTCCGCTACCGGCGCAAGATGATTAACCGTATCTGGCCCGCCCTTGAGATGGGCCGGTCCTTCGTGCGCATCAGCTACCAGAAGAGCTACACGCCGCTGCTGATGCTATGGAAAGGGATCGCGACCTACGTCGCACTCAATCCGCGCTATCGTTATCTCTTCGGGCCTGTCAGCATTTCGGACGAGTACGGCAGCGGTTCGCGCGACCTACTGATGGCGTTTCTGAAGATGAACAACTTCCAGCCCGAATTGGCTCGCTTAGTCAAAGCCCGTACCCCGGTACGGCAATCCTTCCTTCGCAAGCTGCGCGGTCGCCGACTGCGCACTATCGTAGACAGCATGGACGATGTCGAGTCACTCATCGCCGACGTGGAAATCAACATGAAAGGCATGCCGATTCTTCTGAGGCAGTATCTCAAGTTGGGCGGCAAGCTACTGGGTTTCAATATCGATCCTGATTTCCACTTCGTTCTCGACGGACTGATTCTGGTGGACCTGGTCGAGAGCGATCCGCGCATTTTGGGCCGTTACATGGGCGAGGATGAGTTGAAAGCCTATCGCGCCCTCTGGCACGCGAAAGCGGGCGACTCAAAACGTGAGACGGGGGGCGCAACGTGAAACAGCCCAATATTCTCTTCATCATGTCCGACGACCACGCCGCGCATGCCATGAGCTGTTACCGCAGCAGGATCAACCGAACTCCCGGCATCGACCGCATTGCCGATGGTGGTATGCGCTTCGACAACTGCTTCTGCACCAATTCAATTTGCACACCTAGTCGCGCAGCAATCCTGACCGGCACCTACAACCACATCAATGGCGTCACTACACTCGCCACCACCATGGACAACCGCCTCGAAACCTTTCCCAAGCTACTACAAGGCGCGGGATACCAGACCGCCGTAGTGGGCAAGTGGCATCTTGGTGAGGGCGCGGCCCACCAGCCCAGCGGGTTTGATTACTGGTGCGTCCTACCCGGTCAGGGCCGCTATCACGACCCCGAACTGATCGAGATGGGCACCCCGAAGGTGGCCCTGGGCTACGTAACGGACCTGATCACGGAGCATGCCTTGGCATGGCTGAAAGAACGCGACCCTGAGAAGCCTTTCTGCCTACTCTGCCACCATAAGGCCCCGCACCGGCCTTGGGAGCCCGACCCGCGCCATGCCGCCGCGCTGAACCATACCACCATCCCTGAGCCAGCGACACTCTACGACGACTACCGCAATCGCGCCCGTGCGGCGGCGGCGGCCACCATGCGCGTTGATCGCGATCTGAACGAGACCGACCTTAAGGCGCTGGTGGACGAGACGCTACCGGCCCTCGATCAGAAACGCTGGAAGTATCAGCGCTACATCAAGGACTATCTGGCCTGCGTGGCCTCGGTTGATGAGAGCGTCGACCAGCTGCTCGACTACCTGGATGAAAACAATCTGGCCGAGAACACCATCGTCATCTACACCTCGGACCAGGGATTCTTCCTGGGCGACCACGGCTGGTACGACAAGCGCTTCATGTATGAGGAGTCTCTGCGGATGCCTTTTGTGATTCGCTACCCCCGCGCTATCCGAGCCCACTCGACCAATGCCGACATGATTCTTAATGTCGATATGGCCCCCACCCTACTCGAGCTAGCCGGACTGCCCGTACCCGCCACGATGCAGGGCCACAGCTTCACGCCGCTGCTGAAGGGCGACGTGCCGGCGGATTGGCAGACCTCGATGTACTACCGCTATTGGATGCACCTATCAGATCACAACGTCTACGCCCATTACGGCGTCCGAACACTGCGCTATAAACTGATCTACTACTATGCGGACAGCGCGAATCAGCCGGGGGCAATCGATGAGTCGCGCGAGCCGGAGTGGGAGCTGTTTGACCTCGAGAAGGATCCTCACGAGATGAACAATATCTACATGGATCCCGCCTACGCCGCCGTCATCGCCGACCTCAAGGATGAGCTCCACCGCCTGCAACACCACGTCGGCGATACGCCCTGCGACGAGGTGTAAGACCGCTCTATTTGATCGTCCGGCGCGTCACCTTGCAGAGCGTCTTGTAGAGACCATCCGCCGTGCTCTCCGCCAGAATAGCTGACCGTGCCTCACTGTCCGTAAACGTCTCGGCCAAACCAGCTAAGAGTTTCAGATAGAAGGCACTCGCCGCCGTGGGAATCACGATGAAGAAAATAACGTGCTTCAACTCCGTGTCATCCGGATCCCACTGGATTCCTTTCGGACTGATTCCAAGTGCCAGCGCGAGCCCCCCACCCTCCACACCACGGACATGCGGTATGGCCATTCCATTGTCGATGCCGGTGCTCAATATGGCCTCGCGCTGTAGCGCGGCTTCGATCAGCATATCGGTGCCATCGAGAAAGCCTTCGGCCTCCATCTTGGTTGCCATCTCCTGAATGACGCCTTCGACCGTATCCGACTGTAGGGCGGGAATCATCAGAGCCGGTGAGGAAAAACGAGCCACGCCAGCTTTCTGCGGACCGGTCCGGCGCCGCTTGTTGGCCAGCCGCTTGGGAGCCGACTCCATGAAGTAGAGCATGCGCGCACAGCTCGGACAGCTGTGGACCTCGCGAGCCAGACGCACGGCCTGAACCAGGCTGATCGGGAGCGTAATCCCGCAGCCCGAGCAGACTTTTTCAGCAATGGGCACGATTGCGGACTGCCCCTTGTTATTCAATTTTTCGGCATGTTCACGAATATCTCGGGGCAGCTTGACCGTCATATTTTTGATGGCCAAGTTCAGGGTGTCAAGGTGGGCTTCGCCCGAGGTAACCTTCTGCTCATCCCTAATAAGGATCAGCTCTTCTAGTTGAACCAGGTGATTCACGACTGGGTGCATAAACTCTCCAAAACAATATCCAAAGGGTTTCTAATAATCGAAGTGGCGGATTGTAGCATCACGATTCACCCCCGCCAAATAGAATCGGTGATGCCCCACGGGAACACGAAAAGGCACCCTTGACATCCCGTTCAGTCCCGTGCTATACATCCGCCCGTCTTCAAGACCTGGGGGGTATAGCTCAGTTGGTAGAGCGCCTGAATGGCATTCAGGAGGCCAGGAGTTCGAATCTCCTTACCTCCACCAGGCCTCACTCGCAATGCAGCGGAGAGTGAAGGCGGTCCCACCGAGATCCACTCCCGCCTGCGAGGGTGGCGACGTAGGAGAACGTCACGCACAGCCTCACTTCGGCCGTGTTTCCTGCAAGCGCTTTAGGAGCGCCTTGGCGCGGTTATCCGTCGTAGCGGAACGCTCCGTAAACTCCCATACAGCATCGAGGTAGCTCGCGGCTTCTTCAAACTGCCCGCTTAACAGGAAGATTTCGGCCGCATTGAGGGTAACCTCCAGCGTGGCATAGTGATCCTGCTCGAGGAGCGACATGGCCCGTGTCATGAAGTCTCGAGCGCGGTCCACCTGACCGTTCCGCAAATAGACCATCGCGGCCGTGTCGAGGACCGGGAACGAGTCGTCGCCCATCGCCAGTAGCTGCGGAAGGAGCTCCTTGGCGCGAGCGAGAGAGCCCTTGTGCTCGAGCAGCGTGTAGATCAGGTTGTTAAGAATATTAATACGATCCGGGTACATGCTGTAGGCCGCTTCGAGTATCTCAATCGCCTTGACCTGATCTCCTTCTATCCGCGCCGACTCGGCCGCCATGAGCAGGGATTGGAGCCGTACCTTGGAGCGATCCTTATCGATCACCGGGCCCAGCACATTCAGCGCGCGTCGCGTGTCGCGCTTCTCAAAGTAAACAAAGCCCAGCCTCTCGGCCCACACGGCCGCGTTGGGGTCGTGCTGCTGTAGATACTGAAGGGCTTTGATCACATCCGTATCGCGACTGTTGCGCGCCCATTTCAGCATGACGACAGTCTTGAAGAAGGGCGTTGGATCGCGCGCATACTCCGAGCCCGCAAGGGCACACGAGAGAGCCCAGTCAAACTCACGAAGGGTCAGACCACAACGAATACCCAACACGTAGGGAGTCAAGAGCGTTCGCGAGATGGAGATGGCATGCCGTGCTGCGGCGGCCGCCTCATCCACCATGCCGGCGCGCAGGAGAAAGTCGCCAGCACGGCTGAACGTTTCCGCAGAAAAGCGGTTGTCCAGCACGGCCGCCTTGATCATATCCGCCGCCCAGTCGCCCTTGCCCTCACTCCGGGTACGGTGCACCAGCTCGGCCAGCCAGATTTCCGGATCGTCTGGACAGCTCGCCCGTCCCTCTTTGATCGCCGGTCCGGGATCCACAGCAAGCACCATCTGAATGCGACGCAATACGGCCGATTCCGGCAACAGAGCGATCGCCGCCTCAATGGCACCAGAGGCCTCCTCGTACCGCTCCTGCCGGGCCAATAGCATGGCCAATTGATGCAGAGCGCCCGCACTTTCGAGCCGGTTGCGACCCATCGCGCTCCAGACAACCACGTCTGACACGTCCCCCTCTCCCCGCGCGCGTGCCCAGTCGCGTGACGCGCCGCGCAGGGCCACGATATAGGGGCTGGTCGACCTCGCAATATCGGCCTCGTACTCAAGAACCTCTGCATCAAACCCATCAGCATCCAACGGCTTGGGCCAGCGCTTGGCCAGCGCCAGCTCAGCACGGGGAGGCACAAGGCGTTGCGTCTCCCCCAGAGCATTGCGTGTGATGCCAACCCCCATGGCGTTGCTCATCTGCTCGGCTTCGTTGAAGCGTCCCGTATCGTAGAGCAACTGCACAACCACACGTGGATCGGCATCCCCCTGTGAGAGAGTGAAAAGGGCCTGGTCTTTGTAACGAAAGACGTCCCAGATCGCCGCCAAGGCGGCGTGCACGCTCTCCGACCCAGGATAGAGCCGTTCCGCCTCGGCCGCTACAGCCATGCTGGCGGCCCCCATATTCATGTTCATCATCGCGTTAATGAACATCAAGTCGGCACCCAAGCGCGGCTGGTAGTTTGACAGCGCGCGGTACTCCACCATGGTCTCATAGAGCATCTGCCAACGCCCTCTCTGATTATATAGAACCGCGCGCTGGTAGAGAATGTCCCGCTTCTTCTCCGGATATTTGGACTCCATTTCGACGAGCTGGGCATGGGCCTCCTTGTACCGGCCTGCCAACCCGAGCGCTGGAGCAAACGACATCTCCATGCGCTCGTTCAGGGTACCAGCGGCAGCCCGCCGGTCCATCTCATCAAAATAGAGCGCCAACTGAGCATCGCGGCCCTGACGATCAGGCGCGGACGCTACCGTCGCAGCCTGCGGGACGACGTTCCAGAAGGCGTCGAAGGGAGGCAGGTTGTGCGTCGCATGGTAGAAACTCTCCAGGTCGATTCGATCACTGCTGCTTTCGGCCTCGATCAAGAGGGCGTGACGACGAAACATGAACCAGACATCGTAGAAGCGTGCCAGCGACAGGAAAAGCGCCGGATCGCTCGCATCGCGCGACTGTAGATATCTCCAGGCCAGCCAAGCAAGATCGGGACGTCCGAGGCGGAAGGAGTAGTCAATATAGGACGCCAACCGGTCCGCATCCAGCTTGCTGACGTTCTGCCCAAGGTTCTGGGTAAACAGCTCTTCCCATTGACTGTCGCGTTGACTGAGCGCCAGAGAGAAGAGACTGCTGAGGAAGCGCGGATCGTTGGGGTCGGTCTCAACGATGCCCTTCATGATCTCAGCCGCACGGGCCATGTCACGCGTATGTAGGTGGGCCTGGACCGCCACGAGGGCCGGGCCGACGTCAGCGTAGGGCACGTTCGAGTTATCGCACTGGGCGATCGTCTTCCACTGCTCACGCAGCGCAAGGTAGGGAAAGAGGGCACGCACGCGGTTCTGCACCAAGTGAGAGCGTGCCGCGATAACTATGCTCTGGTTGACGTCATCCGGCAAATCTTTGACAGCGGCGTACTCAGCCATAATCATGGCCACCCCAGGACGGTCACCGGCACGCTCGGAGAGCTCCTTTACGGAAGCGAACGCCTCGTCGACGCGCCCCAACGACATCAGGGCGCGGCTACGCATCACGACCTCAACAATCTCCAGGGGCGGCGCAAGCGAGTCAATCAGCGCCAATGAGGCGCGGTAGTCCGCCTTCACCAGCAGCACATGGGCCCGCTTGGTCAGCAAATCGCGATCGTCAGGGAATGAGGCCAGCCCCTCCATGATGGCCGCATTGGCGGCCTCCACCTCGTTCTCCATCAGCATATCGATCACGGGCCGCATCAAACCGAGACGATGACCGGGACGCTGCTGAAAGACCGCATAGGCCACCCCTAGTCCCAGCAGCCCAATAAGCAGCACCGGTTTCCACACATGCAGCACGAGGCGCCATGGCCCGGGTAGCGCCCGCCCCCGATCCGGCCGCTCCAGATTGCCACTGTCGATGCCCTCCCTGAGGCGACGCCGTTTGTCGCGGTAGATCTTCCAGGCCGAGACCTCCAACTGTACCGCCAAGATGGCAAACAGCAGAAAGAAGCCGAGCGTATCATGCAGCACCGTTTCGGCCCACTCGCGCGGCATACGCGGGGCCATGATCACGACGGCCGCGATGCGCACAATGTTGAACGCCACCACTTGGACCACGCCGCCCACCAGTAGCACAATGCTCTCGTACCAGCGCATTCGTAACAGCATGCCGACACCGAGCGTGCAGAGCGATACAGTGACGACGGTACGCATGCCACTGCATGCCTCAGGAATACCCAAGGTCAGCAACCCCGTGCGCAGGTAAAAACCCTCGGCCCAGACAGGCATGTTGATGCAGTAGAGTAACGCCTCAGCGCCCTGGACCGAGATGAGCTGCATCCAAAGTTGAAACCGGCCAAAAATCTGCCCCGGAATGGGGTGCATCCAGTAAAGCAGGAAGAGGGCAAGGATCAGGTCGCGCCGATAGGGCCGAGGCAAAGCCCAGCGTAGACAGGCGTACAAAAGGAGCACCAGCCCCAGCCACTCGAACTGATGCACCGAGAAAATAATACCCGCTAGCGATAGCAGTGCGCCCCCAACTCCGGTGACGAGCGAAAGGGCCGTCCCATGCAGCCCCGGCAGGCGAAAGCGGGCGTGCGGCTTCTGCTCCCGCTCGGGCTTGGGGCGCAAGAGGATCAGCACGGCAAAGATCGAGATCAGGACCACGCGAATCAGGGCATCGTCATCCGATGAAATACGTCGCATGTTCGTCGCCGCCCACACGACAAAAAGGGCGATGGCGGCAAACAGGACAGTCTTTCGGGTCAAATTAGAGCTCATGACGATAGGTCAACAGAACGGCCACAATATCACGCGTATAGTCCAGGGCATCGTCCTCGCCATCGCGCTCAATGTGCTCGGCATAGGCCGAGAGGTTGAACTCATCCGTCAGGCGCACCTCCGGCCCCGCTTTGAAAGCCCAGGTGTTGTAGTCACTACGCGACTCGAGGTCCACGGCGACGCCATCGGCCGCGTCGTTCGATCGTTCACTGTAATGGACCGACCCCACCAGCGACAGGTAGGGCAGCAGCGGGACCTCTCCCAACACGCCACTGGTCCAGTCAGAATACCCCGGGACATTGGTACTGCTCGGATCACGTATCAGAAAACCTGTATAGGCGCTCCAACGCGAGAAATCACCGTTCCAACCAATCGTGTACCGCAAACTGTCAAACTCTTCCAGGGCGCTCGTGTACCCTCCCCGCAAGCCATGCGCATAGGAGATACCGTGCGTCAGGCGAGGGGTGAGCTCGGTCTGGAGCCCGGCCCCGTAGATCGCGGTGCTGAGATCGGACTCGACCCCTGCCAGGGCGCTGCCGCTGCCTGAGATCGTCCCGATCGCGTATCCAGCAAAGAGAGTGGCCGTGGTCCGCTCCGTCAGTCGGGTCCCAAGCTGAACCATATACTCGTTGATCAGAGTGCTTGGACGATTGGTCTGAGGGTAGTCAATATGGCTCAAACCGGCGCGCAGACCTAACGTTGCATATTCGGCGACCTGATATTCGTAAAGAAGGTGCCCCGCATGGATCACGCGGTTCTGGTGCTCCCATTCCCTATCGAGGGCCCATCGATCAGATCGCGATACGCCAAAACCCAGGTTCTGTCGCTCTGCAAGAAGGAGGTCGCCGTCCACACCAATCGAGTTAGAAATATTTTCAAACCGCTGTCCACCGTAGCGATCTTCCAAACCTCGCGCATCGATGTAGTCAGCCTGCCAGCCAAATCCATCCCATACTCGCAAGCGTAAGTACGGGGTCGGCGACATCTCCATGGAGAGATTGGCGGTGACCCCTTCTGTCGGCAGGTAGACCCGAAATTCGCTCTCCTGCGTGTCCAAGGGATAGTACTCGTAGCGGAAACTGACGGAAAGATCCAAGTCGGTATGCGGCCCAATAATCAGGTAGTTACGCGTATCGAGACCGAGAATGATGGGGAAATCCGAGCCATCCTTTTTGACGCGGCCGCGTGACCCTGAGAAAAGAAAATCGGTCCCGACACCGCTGGTATTGATCCACCGATAGCCTGTCGTAGCCGAGACGACCCAACTGGAATGGAACGGCCCCACCCGGATGGTCGCGTACTCCGGCACGGAGACCTCACGATGATTGTCATAGCGCAGGTTTTGCGCACGAACAGACGGCATCAGCAGAGCCGTTAGCGCCAGCGCCATAGCCCCCCCCCCAAGCCTTACACATCTTGTCTTCATATAGAGTGAAGCCTACCAAGTGAGCAAAGGGTGACGCAACGGTAAACGGAAGTAGTCAAGGAGCATCCGATTGGCCTATAGTGGGGCATGCTTCGTTGGATCCCGATCTTTGCAGTGGTCAGCTTGGTAGCCCACGGCGGAGGCCTCGCGCAAGCAGCTTCCTCTCCCCTACAGCGCGACACCCTCGAGACACTTGCCGGGCGTTATGGCTTTGGCACCCCTCTGCACATCGGGAATGAACGCGCCCTGCGCAGTAAGTACTCCACCGTGGTCTTCGCCGCCGGCAGCCGCAAGCTCCGCGTCAACGACACCATCGTGTGGATGAACGGACCGACCGAGCAAGCCGGCGGCTCTTGGAGTATCGCATGCCGTGATAGCCAGACCACACTCGACCCCCTCCTGCGGCCTTCGGCCACCGTCCGAGGTGACGACATTACCACAATCGTGATCGATCCGGGGCATGGAGGAAACGACAGCGGTGCCATTGGACACAGGGACATCCACGAGAAGAAGGCGGTCCTGGATATCGCCGAGAAAGTGCGGGCGCTCCTCAAAGCCCAGGGCGTGGTCGTCCGTATGACACGAGATGGCGACTACTTTGTTCCTCTCGAAAAACGTGCCCACTTAGCCAAACAGTGGGGGGCCGATCTTTTTGTCAGCATCCACCTCAATTCAGCGCCGAACGCCAGTGTCTCAGGTATCGAGAGCTACGTCTGCTCCACGGCTGGATTCGCCTCCACCATGGGCGGGCGCGCCGATCCGCGCACCTACAGCGGCAACCGCTATGACGAGAAGAACATGCTGCTGGCCTATTACCTCCATAGCAGCATGCTGAAAGCGGTTCCTTCGACAGACCGCGGCATTAAGCGGGCTCGTTTCGAGGTCCTACGCGAGGCGCCCTGCCCGGCCGTGCTACTCGAATGCGGCTTTATTTCCAATGCCTCCGAAGCCAACCGGATTCTCAGTCGCAACCACCGTCAAGACCTCGCCAAGGGGATTGTCGCCGGTATCATGAGCTACGTCGCCAGGACCGAGAGCAAGCCCTGAGTCTAGGCCGACTCGATAAGTTCACGGAAACGCTGGAATAGGTAGTAGGGATCATGCGGGCCGGGACACGCCTCGGGATGATACTGCACCGAAAACATCGGTTCGTGCCGATGCCGAATGCCTTCGACCGTCTGATCGTTCAGATTGATGTGTGTGATCTCGATCTTGCTCTTGTCTAGACTCTCCGTCTCGACTGCGAAATTGTGGTTCTGCGAGGTTATTTCTACCTTCCGCGTCGAGAGATCCATGACAGGATGATTGCAGCCGTGATGGCCAAATTTGAGGCGATACGTCTGGCCCCCTGAGGCGATGCTCAGGATCTGGTGTCCCAGACAGATACCCATCATCGGGACCTTACCCAGCAACTCCGCAGCGGCATCAGCCGCATAGCCCACGGCCGAGGGATCGGCCGGACCGTTTGAGAGAAAGACGCCATCCGGTTTACGTGCTAGTATTTCGCCCGCCGTAGTTCCCGCGGGCACGACGCTCACACGCATGCCGCTCCGCCGCAGGCTGCGCAGGATGTTCCATTTCACCCCGAAATCGAGAACCACCACGTTCAAATCCGCAGGCGGAAGCTCCCCCCCCATGCCCCAACTACGGGTATTCGATCCGTCCGAATCCCAGTCGAAGGGCGCGTCGCAGGTCACGCGCGCGGCGTAGTCCTTGCCATCCAGCCCTTCCCACGCCTGCGCCCGGCCCACGGCCTCCTCCTCTGTGACCTCGCCCGTCATGGCCAGATACCCTTTGAGAGTGCCTTGATCCCGCAGTTTTGAGGTGAGTGCCCGCGTGTCGATCCCCGCAATCCCAGGAATCTCGCTACGAATGAGGCTCTCCTGCAGAGATTCCTCGGCACGCCAGTTGCTGGGCCGGTTGTCCGCATGCACAATAAAGCCGTTGGAAAAGAAACGACGTGATTCCATGTCGGCGCGGTTGATCCCGGTATTGCCGATTTCAGGATACGTCATGGTCACAAACTGTCCGGCATAGGAGGGATCGCTTAGAATCTCCTGATAGCCCGTCATACCGGTGTTGAAGACGACCTCTCCCACACCATCGCGGGCGGCACCCATGCTGTAACCGCGGAAGATGCTTCCGTCCTCCAGCGCCAGAAACGCACGACGCTCTCGGCGGGCACGCCACATGAATCGATTATCTGAGTTGCTCATGACTTTCCTGCCAGCCTGATGCTCGGCGCGTGCCGATGATACTCCTGCAAACTGCACACGTTCAGACGCGCGTCTTTGCGCTGGGCCCGCAACCCGTCGATCGCTGCGCGCAGCCCGTTCAGCGTGGTCGTGATGGGGATGCCTCGAATCACCGCATGGGCCCGCATCTTGACCTCGTCCAGCCGCGACGTCGGCCCGGGGGATGTCGTATTGATGATCCATCCCAATTTCTTTGAATCGATCAAATCCAGCGCACTGGGTCGACCCTCCGAAATTTTGAATACCGCCCGCGTTTCGATGCCCGCATCACACAGGACCGTGCTGGTACCGCGCGTGGCATAGATCGTGTAGCCCAGCTCCGACAGCTCATGCGCCAGCGGGGCAATCCGCTCTTTGTCGGCATCGCGCACGCTGACAAATATGTTCCCCGTCGCCGGCAAGGCGTTCCCGGCCGCGACCTGGCTCTTGAGGAACGCCACACCAAAGCTCGAGTCAATTCCCATAACCTCGCCAGTCGACTTCATCTCGGGCGAGAGTAATACGTCGACCCCAGGGAAACGCGCAAAGGGGAATACCGCCTCCTTGACCGAGAGATGGCGCGGGATCACCTCCTCCGTGAAACCCATGTCAGCCAGTTTGTGCCCCGCCATGGCCAGCGCCGCGAGTTTGGCCAGCGGCACACCAATCGCCTTGCTAACGAAAGGAATCGTGCGCGAGGCACGCGGATTCACTTCGAGTACATAGACCACCTCGTCCTGGATCGCATACTGAATATTCATCAGCCCAATCACATTCAGCTCACGCGCGAAGGCCTGGGTATAAGTTCTGATCTGATCCTTGGTCTTTTCCGATAGTGTTTGGGAGGGGATCATACAGGCGCTGTCGCCCGAGTGCACCCCGGCCAGCTCGACATGCTCCATGATCGCCCCGATCAGGGCGGTTTCCCCGTCCGAAATGCAGTCGACATCCACCTCTACCGCATCCTCCAAGTAGCGGTCAATCAGGACAGGTCGCTGCTGCGAGACCTCGACCGCCTCGGCCATGTACTGGCGCAGCGTCGCCACGTCGTAGACGATAACCATGGCCCGCCCGCCCAAGACGAAGGAGGGCCGCATAAGGACAGGAAAACCGATCCGCTCGGCGATCACTTCGGCCTCTTCCACACTGGTGGCCAGGCCGTTCTCTGGCTGACGGATATCCAGTCGCTGCGAGAGTTCCTGGAAAAATTGTCGATCCTCCGCGGCCTCAATGCTGGCAGGTTTGGTACCGATGATGTTGACCCCGTTGGCCTCAAGATCCTTCGCAAGGTTGAGTGGCGTCTGACCACCGAACTGGACAATCACACCCCAGCACGCCTCATGGCGGTAGATATGAAGCACATCCTCAAGCGTAAGCGGCTCGAAGTAGAGCCTGTCGCTTGTGTCGTAATCCGTACTCACTGTTTCTGGGTTGCTGTTGACCATAATGGTCTCAAACCCCGCGTCCCGCAGCGCGTAGGAGGCGTGCACACAGCAGTAGTCAAATTCGATTCCCTGGCCTATGCGGTTGGGACCGCCACCCAGGATCATTATCTTGCGTCTCTCGCTGGGGCGACTCTCATTCAGGTCGCCATAGGTTGAATAGAAATAGGGCGTGAAGGCCGTGAACTCCGCTGCGCAGGTGTCCACCTGGCCGTAGACAGGCAGCAAGGCGATCTCTGTGCGGGCCTCTCTCACCTCGCGCTCTGAACACTCCAAGAGGTAGGCGATTTGCTTGTCCGAGTAGCCGAATTCCTTGGCCTGACGGAAGAGCGCAAGGTCCTGCTTCAGTCCAACCAGTGAACCGGCACTGCGGATCTCATCTTCGTAGAGGGCCAATTCTTCGATATGACGCAGGAACCAGGGGTCAATCGTGGTTAATTCCTGCAGCCGCTCCACGCTCCAGCCGCGTCGCAAAGCGACATACACCTGAAAAATTCGCCCCGAGCTCGGGCGGATCAGGCGGGCGATCAGCTCTTCATCGCTGAGCTTCTCAAGGGCACTATCCTTGCCATCGGCCCCCAGACCGGCACGACCGGTCTCCAGACCTCGAAATGCCTTCTGGATCGATTGTTTAAAAGTCTTGCCGATGCTCATCGTCTCACCGACCGACTTCATCTGCGTCCCCAACTCATCGCCTGCGGCCGCAAATTTCTCAAAAGCAAAACGGGGCACCTTCGTGACCACGTAATCAATCGTTGGCTCAAAACAGGCGGGCGTCTCTTGGGTAATATCGTTGCGCAACTCATCGAGTGTATAGCCGACCGCCAGCTTGGCCGCGATCTTCGCGATCGGGAAACCGGTTGCCTTGGATGCCAGCGCGCTCGACCGCGATACGCGCGGGTTCATCTCGATAATGACCATGCGCCCGTCGTCGGGGTTCAGTGCAAACTGAACATTTGAACCACCCGTCTCCACCCCAATTTCACGCATGACCGCCAAAGCCGCATCGCGCATGATCTGGTATTCGCGATCGGTCAGCGTCTGCGCCGGGGCGACCGTGATGCTATCGCCCGTATGGACCCCCATCGGATCGAGATTCTCAATGGAGCAGACGATTACGCAGTTGTCCTTCACGTCGCGCATGACTTCGAGCTCGAACTCTTTCCACCCCGAAATGGACTCCTCAATGAGCACCTCGCTTGTTGGGCTGTAGAACAGGCCGCGCTCAACGATCTGCTCGAACTCCTGAGCATCGTGCGCAATGCCACCGCCGGTGCCGCCCATCGTGAAGCCAGGACGGATCACGAGCGGGTACCCCCCGAGCTCCGCCCGGACAGCGTGGGCCTCCAGCATAGTGTGGGCCGAACCACTGCGCGGCAGATCGAGACCGATCTTCTGCATGGCCTGCTTGAAGAGATCGCGGTCTTCCGCCTTGCGGATCACGTCCGCACGCGCCCCGATCATTTCGACGCCGTTTTCCTCCAGCACACCACGCCGCGATAGCTCCAGCGAAAGGTTGAGTCCGGTCTGGCCGCCCAGCGTCGGCAGCAAGGCGTCGGGGCGCTCTCGACGAATAATCTCCGTGAGCGTGTCTGGATCCAATGACTCTACATATGTCCGGTCTGCAAACTCGGGATCGGTCATGATCGTGGCCGGGTTGCTGTTTACCAGTACGACCTCATACCCCTCTTCGCGCAACGCCTTGCAGGCCTGGGCTCCGGAGTAGTCAAACTCGCAAGCCTGACCGATTATGATCGGCCCCGATCCGATAATCATAATCTTGTGAATATCGTCTCTACGCGGCATGGCTGCTTCCCATCTTGGCGCCTGCCGCGGTCCCCTCCTCGCGCTTTGCCAGCGCGGCGGCTACAAAACCTGCAAAAATAGGGTGAGACTTCAGGGGGGTCGACTGGAACTCTGGATGGAACTGACAGGCCACAAACCAAGGGTGGGTGGGCAGCTCGACCATCTCCACCAGACCGTGGTCCGGCGATAGCCCGGATAGGACGAGGCCCTTGGCGGTCAACTCATCCTTGCAGGCATTGTTGAACTCGTAGCGGTGGCGGTGCCGCTCGGATATCTCGGTCTTCCCATACAGGGCTTGCGCGCGGGTCCCGGCGATCAGGACACAAGGGTAAGCCCCCAGCCGCATGGTTCCACCCATATCCGTAATCTCTTTCTGCGCGTCCATCAAGTCGATCACCGGGTGCGGGCTGTTCGGAGAGAACTCCGAGCTGTGCGCGTCGCTCAGGCCGCACACATGGCGCGCGAATTCAATCACAGCGCACTGCATGCCCAGGCAAATGCCGAAGAAAGGCACGCCCTCTTCGCGCGCGAAGCGAATCGCTTCAATCTTTCCCTCAATCCCTCGATCGCCGAAGCCGCCCGGCACCAGCACGCCCGTGACGCCATCCAGCAGAGCGCTGGCCCCCTTGGCCTCGATATCCTCCGACTCCACCATACGCACGTTCACGCGCACATTGTTCTTGATACCAGCATGCGTCAGCGCCTCATAGATACTCTTGTACGAGTCCTGCAAGCCGATGTATTTCCCCACCACCGCGATGGTGACCTCGCCCTGCGTCGGCTCGATATAGCGCTTCACCATGGCCCGCCAATCCGCGATATCCAGGCGATGGACATGCATCTTCAGTCGCTCCAGCACATAGACATCCAGGTCCTGCGCCGCCAGCTCGAGCGGCACCTCGTAGATCGTGTGTGCGACATCCTTCTCCTCCACCACCAGATTGAGCGGCACGTTGCAAAAGAGGGCGAGCTTCTCGCGATGTTCGCGCTCCATGGAGCGTTCACAGCGACAGACAAGGATATCGGGGAAAATGCCAATCGAGCGCAGGATGCCGACCGACTGTTGGGAGGGCTTGGTCTTCAGCTCGCCAGCCGCACGTATGTAAGGCACCAGCGTGATGTGCATATACATAGTATTGTCGTGCCCGATATCCTGCCGCACCTGCCGGATCGCTTCAAGGAACGGTAGTGACTCGATATCACCCACCGTCCCCCCGATTTCGGTGATCACGATGTCAGCGTCCTCCCCGTCCAGCGAGTAGATGGCATCCTTAATCTCGTTAGTGATATGCGGTATGACCTGTACCGTCTTCCCCAGGTAACCACCTTCGCGCTCGCGTGAAATGACCGAGCTGTAGATTCGCCCGGTCGTGAAGTTGCTCTGTTGCGAACAGGGATTCCCCGTGAAGCGCTCATAGTGCCCCAAGTCCAGGTCCGTCTCCGCGCCATCGTCCGTGACGTAGACCTCCCCGTGCTGGAAGGGTGACATGGTCCCAGGATCGACGTTGAGATAGGGATCGAGTTTCTGCAGCTTGACCTTGTAGCCACGGCGCTGCAGCAACAACGCGACCGAGGCGGCGGTGAGCCCTTTTCCGAGGGAGGACACCACCCCGCCGGTTACGAAAATATGCTTGGTCATCTTGCCTCTCTTTACTGACGGAACGGGAGCTCAGGATTGAGCGATTCGAGCCGGTTCTTGTCTCCCATGCCACCCACCTCCAGCGGGTACTCGCCTGAGAAACAAGCCTTGCAGTAGTCGTTCGGATTACCGAAAGGTGAGAGAAGCCCCTCTTCGCCCAGATACCCCAGCGTATCGGCTCCAATAAATTTGCGGATTTCCTCAACGGACTGTCCCCCTGCGATCAACTCCTCGCTCGTGGGAAAGTCAATCCCGTAGAAACAGGGGTGGGCGACGGGCGGACAGGAGATCCGGACGTGGACCTCGATCGCACCGGCACTGCGTAGCCATGCCACGCGATGCCGCACGGTCGTGCCGCGCACAATGGAATCATCCACCACGATCACGCGCTTGCCCCTAACGACCTCGGGCACAACCGCCAGCTTCAAGTCCACCCCGGCCGCGCGCTTGTCAGCCTGAGGCATGATGAACGTTCGGCCGATGTAGTGGTTGCGGATGAAGCCGAAGTCGAGCGGAATACCGCTCTCACGGGAGTACCCCAGTGCAGCTGAATTGCCGCTGTCCGGCACGGCAATCACAATGTCGGCATCCACCGGGTGCTCCTTGGCCAGCCAGCTTCCGTACTGCATCCTCACTTGATGCACGTTCTTGCCGAAGACCACACTGTCGGGCCGGGCGAAATAGACCATCTCGAAGACGCAGTGCGCCTTGTTGGTCACAGGATCGGCGAAAATCGAGCTGTGCAGCCCGGTTTCATCAACCGTCACCAACTCGCCCGGCTCCACATCACGTATATACTCCGCACCTGTCTGCGCCATGGCACAGGTCTCGCTGGCGAAAATATAGCCATCCCCCAGCCGCCCGATTGAAAGCGGACGGAAGCCGTGCGGATCGCGCGCCGCCATGACACAATCCTTTGTCATGATCAGAAAGGAGAAGGCCCCGCGCAGTTCTTCCAGCGCCCGCGCCACCCGCTGGGGGCGCCGCCGGAACATCGGATCGGCGAGGATGTGGACCAACACTTCACTGTCCGTACTGGTCTGGAAAATGGCTCCGGCGTCCTGATACATGCGCCGTAGTTTATCGGCATTGATCAGGTTGCCGTTGTGGGCCACAGCCCAGATTCCATCCACGCACTCCACCACGAGCGGTTGCACGTTCTGGATGCGGGTCGAGCCAGTCGTCGAATAGCGAACATGGCCGATCCCGCGGTCGCCTGTGAGCCTGAGGAGCGTCGGCTCCGTCAGGACTTCGCTAACAAGGCCCGGGCCCTTATGAGAGCGAACACGATCACCATCGCTAACGACGATACCGCACCCCTCCTGCCCACGATGCTGCATGGAGAAAAGACCGCGATGAATGAGGCCGGAAGCTAACTCCACGCCATACACGCCGAAGATGCCGCACTCCTCTTTGGGGTGGTCTGATTGTAGGTGGATTGGCTCGCTCTGCACAGGCTCTTTCGGGTTGTTTTGCTTACCGTCCGGTTCGCACGGCACGGTAGCAACGGCTGCTCCAAAGAATCAAGCTCGAAAGATAAGATGCCCCAATTTTTTGAAAAAATGGCCCGATCTTTCGCCCGATCTCATCCCCTATCCCCCACCATTCTCACCAACAAGAGCTCCATCACCGTATCCGGCGGCACCCGACTGCTCACAAGCTGCGTATGGGCCTCAAGCACCGCCTGTCGGCAGGACTCCAGCTCGGCCGACGAGAAGCGGGCGGCCTGCTGAGCCATCAAGAGACGGCGATAGGGGTGCCCCTTGCGCGGATCATTCAGGAGATCTTCCGACATGATGCGATCGATTTCGGGCGGCAGATCGCGCCATTCCGCAGCATCGCCCCCCCCATGCCCGGTGGCTTTGACCAACCAACGCTTGTTAATGGCCTCCCGGTAGAGCTGTAGCAGTGAGATACGGTTTTCGATGCCACGAATCAGCATTATGTGCGGCTCACGCTGAAAGAGCAGCTGCCGCAACACGTTGAGAGCCTGCACCAGATCGCGTCGGCCCACCGCGTCGGCGAGGTCCCACCCAGCGGCCTCTCGAGATGCACTGGTAATCGCCTCCACGTCGGCGGGTTTAACCGTCTCGCGCGCACCGATGTAGGCCACCAGCTTGTCGACTTCCGAGACAATCAGTCGCGAATCGAGTCCCACTCTGGCCACAAAGCTCTGTACCACCGCGCGCCCAGCACGCACGCCTGCCGCCGCAAACCGACTCGCCGCGAAATCCACGGCCTCCCGCTCAACCATGCTGGCCTTCGCCGACGGTGCAAACTCATGAATCTCGCCAACCTCTTTGCACGCCTTGTAGAAGGCCGACCGTTTGTCGCAACCGGTCGCGGACACCACCAGCGACTGCTCTGCCGGCAGCCCGGACTTGAGGAGTGCCGTTAGTCGCCCTACCGCCGTCTTGGCCGACTCACTACGCGCCACTTGGGCCGTACCCAGAAAAGTAGCTCCGCGCAACCACACCGCCTTACTGCTGCTGAAGAGTCCCGACGTCTGTAAGGCCTCCAGACAGCTCCCCACCATCGCGGCCACCTCGTCCGCATTAGCGGCATCGGCCTCAATAACCTCCCGCGACATCATGTCCGACGCCGGAGCCAAGCCGTCCATGATGGCGGAGGCCTTGGCCGACACCCGGTACTCATCCTCGCCGTAGATCAAATAGACGCACGCAGCCATGCCCAGCAGGATATGTCATTCCTCCCGCCATATCCACCATGGAATCCCATTGGAGCCATTCTGCGAATTGCGCCACATTAAATGTTACCGAAGCGA
>JABMPJ010000015.1 GCA_013203785.1 Lentisphaerota bacterium
GAGTTGACCGTCCCCGGCCAATAATTTGCCGAGGACGGCCAACTCTACAGGGGAACAGGGCTCGCTTTGAGCTCGTTGGGTGTTGTGTCGAAATAGTTCACGAGGTGGATGCTCTGAGTGCGCATCACGGAGTGCGTGGCACAACCGATAGCATTGCCACTCACTCAGAGGTCAAAGATGGATTCAATGTCTTCCCAGCTCATGCTCTTCATGGCTTGCTCGTCGGATTCGACGGTGGCGTCGATGATGGCTCGTTTCTTCTGCTGCATCGCGAGGACCTTCTCTTCGACGGTATCTTCGGTGATGAGTTTGACGCTGTAGACCGTGCGGAGCTGGCCGATGCGGTGGGCGCGGTCGGTGGCCTGATTCTCGACGGCAGGGTTCCACCACGGGTCGAAGTGAATCACCATATCGGCCCCGGTCAGGTTCAGGCCGGTGCCGCCCGCCTTGAGGCTGATCAGGAAGATCGGGACATTGCGGTCGGTATTGAAGCGATGCACGACAGCCATGCGATCCTTGGTGGAGCCATCGAGATAGCAGTGCTCAATGCGACGGTGCTCAAGCTCGTTGCGCAGAATGTGGAGCATGGAGACGAACTGGCTGAAGATCAGGACGCGATGTCCGCCATCGATTGCCTCGTCGAGCAGTTCGAAGCACTGATCCATCTTGGAGGAGGGGCGTTTGGCCTTGAGACCATCCAGCTTGAGCAGGTCGAGGTGGCAGCAGGTCTGGCGCAGACGCATCAGGAGGGTCAGGATCTCCATGCGGCTCTGATTGAAGCCCTTCTTCGAGACCATGGAGGTGATCTTGCGCCGCGAGGCGTCGAGGAGCTCTTTGTAGACCGTGAGCTGGTCGGGTGAGAGCTGGCAGGTCGAGATGCGCTCGATCTTCTTGGGGAGGTCTTTGGCCACATCGACCTTGAGGCGGCGCAGCAGGAAGGGCTGTAGCTTACGGCGTAACTTGGTCTGGGCGGCCTCGGCTTCGCGTCCGCCGCGTGCGATGGGTTGTTCGTAGAAGTGCCGGAAGACGTCGTGTTCACCCATGTAGCCGGGCATCAGGAAGTCCATGATGGACCAGAGATCTGAGACGCTGTTTTCCATGGGGGTACCGGTCAGGACGAGGCGATTGCGGGCGCGAATCTGTTTGGCGGCAATCGCGTTGCGCGTAGCGCGGTTCTTAATGTGCTGCGCTTCGTCCAGTATGAGGGCCGAGAACTCCCGATCGCGGTAGTGCTCCAGATCGCGTCGCAGGAGGGCATAGGAGGTGACGGCGATATCGGTGGTGGCGAGCTGGTCCCAGAGCTCATGGCGATCTTTGCCGCTGATCAGCAGGACCTTGAGGTGGGGGGTAAACTTGCGCGCCTCTGCGGCCCAGTTGCCCACGAGGCTGGTGGGGCAGACCACGAGGGTGGGCTTGTGCCGTGCCTCTGGATCGGTACGGTCGAGCTGTAACCATGTGAGGGTTTGCAGGGTCTTGCCCAACCCCATCTCGTCGGCCAAGAGGGCTCCGAATCCATTGGTCTCCATGAAGCGTATCCAGGCGACCCCACTCTTCTGGTAGGGCCGCAGGATGCCGTCCAGAGGGGGGGCGATCGTGACCGGCTCCATTGTGGTGGTGCGGTTGGCCTTGCTGGAGCGCTGGCGCCAGGTTGACTCGGCTTCGATATCGACCCCATCGAGTGCATCGAGAGAGGACTGGACAAAGGGGGCGTAGACATCGCTGACGCGGAAGTGGCCGGGTTGGTCGGTGGCGCGACCGGAGCAGTCTTCGAAAACGCCCGTCATCGATTCGACCGCATCGCTGTCAATCAGGAGCGTGCGGCCATTACGCTCAACAAACGACTCGCCCTTGCGCAGGGCCAATTGGATCTCGGCCGCTGAGACGCTGGCGCCCTGCATATCCTCGAAATCGAAACTGACATCGAACCAGCCTGCGTTCTCGTCGGGCTGGATGTGAGCCACCGGCGCCACGAAGTCGAGCTCATCCAGAAATGAGGTCACACGGCCTTCCATGTCCACGCGCCAGCCGAGCCGACGCAGGGCCGGGAGCTGGCTGCCCAGGAAGTTCATAACCTCGCGTTTACTGACGATCGATGTGAGGTCGTCGCCACACTCGCCCACAAAGCCGGTCGTGCGGAGCTGTTCGAGGGCGATCTGCTCACGGCGAAAATTGCGGACCTCGTAACGCATCAGATCGTTTGGATCGGGCAGGGCAAATCCGGAACGGGCATCGGGCTTATTGGCCACCAGTTCGATGTCATCGTAGATGGCATAGAGTACGGCCGAAAGCGAGGCCGGTGAGCCGCGCACGAGCAGTCGGAAGGCTGGGGCGGCGGGATCGACCGAGAAAAGGTCGATCGAGATATCCGACTCCACGGAGGTGTGCTCCTGGATGGCTGGTAGCTCCTGCTTGAGGAACCGCATGACGTCGCTGCGCGGCACGATGATCGGTTCGCGGTAGATCGCGTGGTAGGGGCCCGGCAGCACGGAGGCGAGTGGCCAGAGGTGCTGGCCTCCATAGACCCACGCTTCGCGGCCGGCCACAATATAGAGGGGAAACTCACCCGGCTGCACGAAGGGCAGCTCGGTGTGGGTCATCAGGATCACTTCGCCGTTCTCGCGGTCGAGGTCCATGCGCAGGAAGCACTGCATCGGCGTCTCGCCGACTTGGATCTCCGTGCCGTCATCGCAGGGCATGATTCGCCCCGCATGCAGGCGCAGGATGTTGGTGAGATCGGGGAGGCGCAACTCGAGCTCGTGACGGGCGGGGCCTTCGGCGATGTCTTCGAGAACAAAGAGCAGGTTCTCATCCGTCTTGCTGAAAGAGAAGGGCGTGTCGGTTTTGACGGCATCGATGGGCGTGCGCTTGCGGTGCACGACCAATTCGCAGAGTACAGTGACGGTTCCGGATGGCAGGGTGGTCTGCCAGTCGGCGGCGAGCGTCACGCGGAGATCGGCCGGAATAGCACCAGGGGTGTCGGTCGAGACGCGCTGAATGTAGTCGCTTTCGTTGATGCCTGCCAGCCGTTCGGCTTGCCGCTTCTCGGCCAGATACTTGGCTTCGCGCAAGGGGTCGGTCGCCCGTTTGATGAGCATCAGGGCCAGGGCGATCACATGGGTGCAGATCAGACCGCGCTCCTGGTTGGTGTAGCAGGGGCAGTCGCTCTGCACCATGCCGCTGGCCAACAGCTTGAGGGAGGTGGTGAGCTCGCGATTGTTCGCCAGTACGCTGCCGCGGATGTAGGGCGGATCGAACTCAGCGCTCAACACATTACCGCTTTCGAGCGAGCTTTCAGCGTCTCGCACGACCTCAGCGCCAGCCCAATCAATGAGCATCTTCCTGGTAAAAGGCAATTTCACAATCCGGCGTTTATAGCATGGGGTGGCAATGCAGGAAAAGCATAAGAGTAAAACAGGCCCGACAGTGCATGGCTCCCCAGTAAATGCTACCGGAACTGGGAGAAGGAGGAGGGTGAACCGGGTTTGTCCGCGTGCATATTTTGAGTTGACGATACGCTGATTGTTGACCATGGTGAAACAGACAGGGATTGAGGGATTAAAGGATCTCGTGGACGGGTATCTCTAGCAGGCTGCCGTGTGTGTGACGAGTACGGCCACCGTGTGGTGGTGGTTCGGTCCGGCGGCGCTTCTGGTGGCTATGGATAGCCGGCGCAGATGGTTCGGGAAGCACGACAGGGAGGGCTAACACGTTGACATCAGCCACACAATTTGAACGCCAGGGCTACCTGCTCTACAAGGAGCCGTTGGTTTCGGCAGAGGTGATCACGGGCGCTGTAGCTGGGATGGATCAGATCCGCCATGGGGTATCCGACACGGGCAGGCCGCCGTGCGCGTCGCCGTGGAAGCCAGGAGACGATACGAATAAGCTGTGTAAGATTGAGAACCCGCAGTTTGCCAGCAAGGGTATTCGCCGACTTCTTCAGCAGCCAGCTATCGGCGAGACGATCGCCCGTGCTACTGGGGCAGAGATGGTGCAGGTCTGGTGGGTTCAGCTGCTTTATAAGCCATCTACATCGTCGGATACACCAGTGACCACCGGGGTGGGCTGGCACTTGGACTGGACGTATTGGCAAGGGCACTGGGTGGATGGAAGCGAGCTAATGACAGCATGGTTCGCGCTCAGCGATGTGGAGGATGACTGTGGACCGATGCGCTTTGTGGATGGCTCCAATCACTGGTCGGGACTGGAGGGCGGCGACTTTTTTGCCCAAGAGCTCAACCACGAGGGGTTCACCGTACCGCCGGGTGAGCAGTGGCATGAGACGCCAGCTATCCTGCCGCTTGGCGGGATGAGCCTGCACCACAAGCTGACGCTGCATGGCAGCGGTCCCAATACATCAGGGAGACCACGCCGCAGCCTGGCCATCCATGTACGGACGGAGAAGAGCCGCCCTCGTGGCAATGTGGAGGGTACCATTGTGGCGGATGACCTCTCCGGCTACATTGACGATTTGGAGCTCTGCCCCATCATTTATGGCGAGCGGGTCGCCTCGGCGTTTGAGCGCGACTAACCGCGCTTTCACAAGTTGTCGTCGCGAGACGCGCTGAATATGGTCCGCCTCGTTAATCCAGGCCAGTCATTCGGCCAGCCCTCCGTGATCGGTATTTAGTATGGAAAGATCGTTGACAAACATATTCGACTGAGATATTTTTTTGATAGAAATAGACTGTTGGAGAAATGTATTGGTGTGAATGGTGGGGTATTAGATGGTTAGCACTCCCATGTATGACTTCGCGATTGTGCGCGAATTGCGCAAGCGTGAGGGATGGACGATTGGCGAGTTGGCCGCACGGACGGGCGTCTCGGCGGCCGTGATCTCGAAGCTGGAACGCAACCTGAGCCTGGCCGAGCTCCCGACGCTCTTCAAGCTGGGCCGGGCCTTCGGGGTTAACGCGGCCGATCTGCTTTCGCTGGCTGAGTTCAGGACGGCGCACGTCAAACGCGAGGAACAGCACGACTCAGGTGGCTTCCGGTTCCGGGGCATCTCGTATGCCAATTCGCGCTGTCTCTACGGCGAAGCACAGGCCGGCGCGACCATCTCGCGGCCGGAGATCCATCAGGACGACTATGAGATATGCTGGGTGCTGGAGGGGTCGATTCGCTTCATGCTTCCGAATGAAGTCCACGAGCTGAAGGCGGGGGACTGCATTCAGTTCGACGCTCTGCTCGAGCACACGTTTGAGGCGATCGAGGACTGCCGGATCGTTCTACAGCAGTTGAAGAAGGATAAGCGGTTTTGACGCGGGGTCACCACCACGAAGGCAGCAAGGCACGGGTGTGCGTTTCTCCTAAATGCTGCAAGCAGAGTTGATTATAGAAATTTCAGGGTCTCAAGAGACTTCGAACGCGGTGTAGAGTTGGCCGTCCCCGGCCAATAATTGGCC
>JABMPJ010000137.1 GCA_013203785.1 Lentisphaerota bacterium
GCATGCCTAATCCACGCTGCCAGCGTTCGTTCTGCGCCAGAATCAAACTCTCCATCAGAAAAGAGCGATCTAACCACTCCCGAAGGATTGGAAGATCATAATGAATTGCTCATATATATTTATTGACAAGAGCGAGACCTGACACAAGCGTCCAACAAGTCACACCACTTCCGATTCGAAGTAGTGTCACAAACTGCTCTAATAGAGCAGCAATAGACTTCGTATGCTATTCAGTTATCAAAGATCAACAAGCACGCAAAACCCCTTTACCCCGTTCCTTCTTCTAAAAGGACCCAGAGATCCAAGGTCTTGTTTTTCCCGTGGCTGCTTAAGCCACTTCTCTAAATGCGACCGAGACAGTATCACTCGCGTCTTACGGTGTCAACCCCACTGCGAATCTTTTTTTAACTTTTTTCCGCAGCCATTTTGGGTTGACACCGTACCACCTCTGTGGCACTGTCAAGCCGCTTTGCAAGTCGTGCTGAGCAAGCCCAGTCCGTCAAGCAAGCGCGCAGTAGACCACACTTATTCAAACAGTGTCAACAGGGAAAAGAAGAAAAAATGTTGGACAGACAAAACCTCCGTAAAACACAGATAATCGTTGCGTTGGACCTCTCCGCAGCCGCCGATATATCCCCCCTTATCGTGCAGCTTCCAGATGAAATTCAATGGTACAAGGTGGGACTGGAACTCTTCATAGGCGAGGGTAACCGCGCTCTTGATATATTGACCGCTATGGGCAAGCGCATTTTCCTCGACCTCAAGCTGCACGATATCCCTCGCACCGTCGAGCGCGCCGTGCTCACGGCCAGCCAACACAACGTCGGGCTTCTCACAGTACACGCCTCAGGCGGACCCGCCATGTTGCGCGCCGCCGCTACCGCCGCGGCACAGTGCGACAACCCACCCTTGATCGTGGCCGTGACCGCTCTCACCTCACTCGACCATGCCGATCTTACCACCCTGGGCGTCGCGCGCGATCTGAAGGAACACGCACTTGCGCTGGGCCGCATGGCAATCGATTGTGGGATCGACGGACTCGTCTGCTCCCCCCATGAGGCCGCCGCACTGCGCAGCGATTTGGGCCCCCAGCCCATCCTCGTCACCCCCGGCATACGTATGCCGGAGGGCGATGTGGACGACCAGAAACGGGTCGCTACCCCGGCCGACGCCGTCAAGGCAGGCAGCGATTTTCTCGTGGTCGGCCGCCCCATTGTACAAGCTGAACATCCCAGGCAGGCCGCACTCAGAATACTCGACGACATGTGAGGGGGCTCCGCTACGCCCACTTCATAATCTTTTCGCTCCGCAATACCTACTGGCGTGTATTTCACACCAAAGGAGAGAGACCATGACACCCCACCGCCATGACTATGAAAACCACGAACTTTCGCATCGAAACCGCCTGCCCCCACGCAGCCACTTCACCTCGTTCGATTCCCCCTCGGCAGCCCTGACCCTTGATCGCGCGGCCGCCCCCCGCCATCGCCTCCTCAACGCGACATGGTCCTTTTTTTATGCCGAGAATCCCGCCTTGATCCCGGTAGACTTCGAAATGATCGATTTCGACGACAGCGCGTGGCCCCCTCTCCCCGTCCCCTCGAGCTGGCAGTTCCACGGCTACGGCCGCCCCCACTATACTAATTCTAGCTTCCCTTTCCCGATCGACCCCCCGCATGTCCCCTCCAAGAACCCAACCGGGGCCTATCGCTGCACGTTCTACCTGCCCGAGAACGCGGCCGATCAACGCCACATTCTCCGCTTCGATGGTGTGGACTCGGCCTTCCATCTCTGGGTCAACGGCCACACGACAGGCTTCAGCAAGGGCAGCCGCCTGCCATCTGAATTCGATATCAGTGCGCAGGTCCAGCCCGGTGCCAACCTTCTCGCAGTGAAGGTCTACCAGTGGTCCGATGGCAGCTACGTCGAGGATCAGGATATGTGGTGGCTAAGCGGCATCTTCCGGGATGTCGCCCTCATCTCGCTTCCGCCGACCCATATCTACGATATACATGTCCGCACCACGCTCGATGAAATCTACACCGATGCCACGCTGGACGTGGCGGTTGAGCTGCAGGGCAAAACCAACCTGGACCTACACACCGTTGAAATAGTCCTACTAGACAGGGCCGGAAGTGAGATCACACGGTCCGCAGAGAGCGTTGTGCCCGGCACGGCACAATCTTCAATCTTCAATCTTCAGTCTTCAATCCACTCCCCCGCCCTCTGGACCGCCGAGACCCCCACGCTCTACACACTCGCTGTCACCCTCAAGGACGCGGCTGGCATCATCGTCGAGGCGATCCCGCAGCGTATCGGCTTCCGCTCCGTCGACATCAAAAAGGGCATTTTCTTGGTGAACGGTCGACCTGTAAAGCTGAAAGGCGTCAACCGGCACGACCATCACCCCGACCTCGGCAAGGCTATCCCACTCGACTCGATGCTCGAGGACGTGCTCCTGATGAAACAGCACAACCTCAACGCCGTGCGCACCTCACACTACCCCAACGACCCACGCTTCTACGACCTTTGCGATGAATACGGCCTCTATGTCATGGATGAGTGCGACCTCGAATCACACGGGTTTGATTATGACCTCCCCGATCTTCCGACCAAACTTCCCGAGTGGGAGACCGTGTTCGTAGACCGCATGATACGCATGGTCCAACGCGACAAGAACCACCCCTCCATCATCATGTGGTCGCTTGGCAACGAGTCCGGCTACGGTCTCAACCATGCCACAATGTACAGGCGCACAAAGGAGATCGACTCCACACGTCCCGTTCACTATGAGCTCGATTCTGAGGCCCTGACCGCCGATATGTTTAGCCGCATGTACACACCTGTCGATGGGCTGTCCGTGGAGGGCAAGAAGCGGGGGGCCACCAAGCCCTTCATGCTCTGCGAATACGCCCACGCCATGGGCAATGGCCCGGGCGGACTCCGGGAGTACTGGGACATCTTCTATAGGTATCCTCGCCTAATGGGCGGCTTCGTATGGGACTGGGTTGACCAGGGCATCCGCGCCCGGCGCAACGAGACAGACTGTGCGCCCGCCGGTGGCACAGCTACGGGCGCATCATTCGAGGAGCCCCTGGCCATCGTGGCACCCCGGCCAGAAGGCGGTCCCCTCCAGGATGGCGAATTCTGGGCCTACGGCGGCGATTTCGGCGACTGGCCACATGATGCCCAGTTCCTGATCAACGGCCTCATTCTGCCCGACCGCACCCCCTCACCAGGCCTGACCGAGTACAAGAAGGTGCTCGAACCCATTCAGTGCGAAGCGGTCGACCTGGCCGCCGGCAAAATCCGGCTGCGCAACCGACTCGACTTCAGCGCCCCGGACTACCTCGCCCTGAACTGGTCCATCACCGCTAACGGTGAGATCCTTCAGAATGGGCTCCTTCCCATGCCGACCGTCCCGGCCGGACGCACCCGCACGATCACGATCCCCCGGGCGCCCATTGCGCAGCCCACGGAAGGGACCGAGTATTGGCTGAACCTGACGTTCCGCACCAATCGGGAACTGGACTGGGCGGAGATCGGCCACGAGGTCGCGTGGGCCCAGTTCCTGCTCGACGTCCCAGTGCCGGCATCAACGGCCGCTGCGCGCCCCCCCGAGCGCCAGGAACTGGCCACGGATGCATCCGACCCCACCCTCATTGTCGTCACAGGTGAGGATTTTGAGATTGGCTTCAACCGCATCAGCGGCACGATCGACTACTGGCAGCACCGCGGCGAGCATCTCATTGACAGCGGCCCTCAACTCAATTTCTGGCGCCCTCCCACAGACAACGACCTGCGCAAATTCGGCGACCGCAGCCGCTGGGCCTCGCGCCTCGATCGCGTCCAACACCGCACGGATGGTGTCGCCTGCGATGCGACGCCTGACCGAACGATCATCACGGTGACATCACACATCGCCCCGCCCATAAACCGCGCAGGCTTCAACTGCCGCTACACATACACGATTGACCGACAGGGCACTGTGATGCTTGATGTGGAAGGAGCGCCACACGGCCAATGGAAGCATCCCCTCCCGAAGATCGGGCTGCAGCTGGCCCTTCCAGACGACTTTGCCAAGGTCACATGGTATGGCCGGGGCCCCGGAGAATCCTACCCGGATACCTGCGTGGCACAGCGCGTGGATGTCTACGAATGTGCCGTCGATGACCTCTGGTTCCCCTACGTCGTGCCGCAGGAAAATGGCAACCGTTCGGACGTGCGATGGGTGGCGCTCACGCGCCAGGACGGCGCCGGCCTGAAAGCAACCGGTGCGCCCACGATAAACTTCAGCGCCAATATGTATGACCAGGATGCCATCACGGATGCCAAGCATCCTGACGAACTGGTGCGCCTGAGCAGCATCACACTGAACCTGGATCACCGGCAGCGCGGCATCGGCTCGGCATCCTGTGGTCCCGACGTCCTGCCGCAGTACGAGCTCCCGGCAGAGGCGTTTGCCTTCAGTGTGACGCTCGCGCCACTGCAGGCCGGGAGTGGGTAATGGTGGATGGCTGATGGCTAGTTGTTGAGTGCCAACACATCGTCAACACAGCGAGGAGCCAAGACGTCGCTGACAGAGAGACGCCCTGCGGCCTCGGTGAAAGGCGCATGTAGGGCGACAGGAATCGAATCTCGGCAACCACCAACCATTCCCATCAGCCATCTACCATCAACCATTCTACATCAAGCTCACGGCATCCACGTCTACGGAGACCCGTACATCACCCGGGAACTCCATGCCGGTCAGGGCATTTCGGATTGGATCCGTCATGGCCTTGACCGACTTGCAGCGTAGTATAATCTGAAAGCGGTAGCGCCCTTTGGCCCTCGCCAAGGGCGCGGGCGTGGCCTCACCCCAGATCACCCGCTCGCCCAGCAACGGCCGCAGCCGCGTGGCCAGAGTCTGTGCCGAGAATGCAGTCTTCTCCTCGTGCTTTCCGCTGAGCCCAATACAAACCAGATGCGCGAAAGGGGGATAGCTGAGCTCCTCTCTGAACGCCATTTCCTGATCTGCAAAGCCCTCGAAATCCACCCTCCGCGCGGCCTGCACGGCTGGCTGGAACGGGGTAAAGGTCTGTACAATCACCTCGCCGGCCACATCGCCCCGGCCCGCCCGGCCCGCCACCTGAGCCAGGAGTTGGAAGGTCCGCTCCCCCGCGCGAAAATCCGGAATGTGCAGGCTCAGATCAGCATAGACCACCCCCACCAGGGTCACATTGGGGAAATGTAGCCCCTTCGCGATCATCTGGGTACCGATCAAGATATCGATTTTACCCACCCTGAAGTCGCCAAGAATGCGCTCGTATGAATCCTTACGCCGCGTCACGTCCCTGTCCATCCGCTGCACGCTCGCCTGAGGAAAGCACGCCTTCACTACATGCTCCACCCGCTGAGTACCCACACCTGAGTACTTGAACTCCGGATCCGCGCATCCTGGACAGCATGATGGAACCTTCCGCTGTGAGCCGCAGATGTGACAGTGAAGGTGTTCATCCTGTCGATGATAAGTCAACGACACGCTACAGGAGTCGCACACCGCAACATGCCCACACTTCTGACAGACCAGAGAGGTAGAGAAGCCGCGGCGATTGAGAAAAAGAATGGTCTGTTCTTTCTTCTCCACCCGATCCCGAATGCTCTCCATCAGATCATGCGAAAGCACCTTGAATTTCTGCTTATCGTCTGGTCCCTTAAGACGCATATCCACCACGCGCACGCGCGGGAACTGACGATGATCTGCGCGGTGCAACAGCGTGGCCAGCAGGTACTTCTTCTTGCGCACATTCATCCAGGACTCGAGGCTGGGCGTAGCCGATCCCAGCACCACCGGCACCCCCTCCAGGTGGCCGCGCATAACGGCCACATCACGGGCGTGATAGCGTGGCGCGTCCTCCTGTTTGTAGCTCGGCTCATGCTCCTCATCCACCACAATGAGTCCAAGGCGGGAGACCGGCGCAAACACGGCCGATCGCGCCCCCACCACGATGCGAGCTAGGCCGCGTCGAATCCGATGCCACTCGTCATGGCGCTCGCCATCGGAGAGGTGACTGTGTAGCACCGCGATTTGATCCCCAAACCGCGCCCGGAAACGCCCCACCGTCTGAGGCGTCAGAGCAATTTCAGGGACGAGCACAATCGCACCCTCCCCCCGCGCCACAACATGATCGATCGCCTGGAGGTAGACCTCAGTCTTGCCCGAGCCTGTCACACCGTAGAGGAGAACAACGTGCTGTTTCCTGAGGTCGGAAGCCTGACCTTCCGATCGCGGACCTCCGACTTCCGACTTCCGCTGATCAAGCGTACACTTGATCAACTCCAGCGCCACGCGCTGCTCCTCCATCAGTTCCAGAGGGCCGCTGCGCAGCACTTCACGGCCAACAAAGGGGTCACGACGCGTCGCCTCACGCTCAATCGTGAGCACCCCCTTCTTCTCCAGCGTCCGTACCGGTGCCGCCGACATCCCGAGCCGTCCCGTCAATTCGCTCAGCCGAATCCCCGGCTCAGCCTGGACGGCGTTCAGCACCGCCTGCTGCTTGGCCGAGAGCTTAGCTATTCCACCTTCCATGCTTTCCATGGTTGAAACACTTCTGACCACGAGCACCTCACGGTGCTTAGCGCCCCGGCGACGGACCGCACCTGGCATCAGCGTACGGACCGCTTTTTCGAAGGGCGCGCAGTAGTACTCACCCATCCAGCGTGCCAGCGCAACCAGCGCGGGCGAAAGAAGCGGACCATCCGCCACCACCCCTTTGAGTGGCTTCAGCTTCGGAAGGTCTGATTGGGCTACGAGTGCAACGACATAGCCCTCGACCACTCGACGCCCAAAGGGGACGACCACCCGACACCCCACCTCCATGTCGGGCTGCAGCGCATCCGGAACCGAGTAGTCAAACTCCCGGTCCAACGCCACATCCACCACGACACGGGCAATCGTCACGTCCACTCAACTCCTTCGCGAGGCAGTATGCACAAAAAAAGGGCCGGAATCAAATTCCGGCCCTCCTGTAATCGCATGCAGAGCGTCTAGTTGTACTTAACCGAGCTGAGAATAGCGGAACCGAGCAGATTGGACTCGGCACCGGCAGTGCTGTCCCCCCAGTCTCCGGCATCCGCCCCGGAGTTGACCCAGAGCACGGAGCCATCCACGTAGAGAATATTGCCGCCTTTGCCAGCATGGTTGTCGCCGAAGCCCGCGACGTCCCATGACGGTATAGCTTCCTTAGCATTCTTGTCGCAGGCAAGCATACTGTTAGCGTTTGCGCTGGCCGACATAGCTTCCGGCCCATTGAGTCCCTGGATCTGCGTCACCAAGTAGTACGCGCAATTCGAGGTCGTCAAGTACGTCGAATCCACCTGCTGCCCAGGCCCGTACTTTGCGGTTGCGCTCTTGCAGATAAAAACCCGCGGTTGCGTGATGTACTCGTCGCCAAGGGAATAGAACTGAGAAGGAAATCTCTCATCATTATCCATGGAATACATCACCATGGCTTTACCGATCTGCGATAGGTTGCTCATGCAGCTCGCCCGACGTGCGCGTTCACGCGCCGACGACACAGCCGGAAGCAACATGCCGGCCAAAATACCGATAATGGCAATCACGACCAGCAGCTCGACCAGTGTAAATCCCCGCTCACCCTTCCGGCGCCAAATCTTCATCATGAAACTACTCCTTAGCTATGCTGTTACGAGCGCAATTGAATGCCTATTACCGCGATCAGGCTACAGGGGCATTCGAAATACGTCAACACCTTTCCCCTTTAGCTACCCAAAAAAAATGCCGCCATGAGAGGTCAACGGCCCCGCCTGATCGAGGACGCATCAACCGCTTGCCCAGGGCACCACGCTCCTCTACTATAGAGACCATGAAGCCGCGACTCTACCCGCTTATCTTTGCCCCTGTCTACAAGGACTACCTATGGGGCGGTACGAGCATTCCCAAACGCTTCAACCGTCCGCAGCAGCCCGGTCTGTGCGCCGAATCATGGGAGCTGTGCGACCACGCAGATGGTATGAGCATCGCAACCAATGGCTTCTTCAAAGGCACTAGCCTGCACGATCTCCTAAAGGAACTGGGAGCCGATCTCGTGGGTACCGCCGCTGCGACTAATCGTTTTCCGCTGCTGATCAAGATCATCGATGCGGCTCAAAATTTGAGTGTTCAGGTCCACCCCGATGATGATTCCGCCCCCCGTGTCGGTGGCGAGGCCAAGAGCGAGATGTGGTATATCCTGGATGGTACCCCGGGGGGGCGTTTCTATGCCGGTCTCGTGGCCGGCACGACGGCCGAGACGTTCGACGCCGCCCTGGCGAATGGCACCGTGCCAAAACTACTCAACGCACATTCCGCCACCCCCGGCCACCTGACCTACATACGAGGCGGATGCGTACACGCCATCGGTGAAGGCTGCCTAATCCTTGAAGTCCAACAGAACTCCAACACCACTTACCGCGTCTACGACTGGGACCGCGTCGGGGCTGATGGACGTCCCCGCGAACTCCATATCGAGAAGGCCCTCCAGGTGATCGACTGGCAGCTTAATCCAGCCGATGGCAAGCCGTCCGCCCCCGTGGTCAAAGGAGCCAACCGCGAACAGGATCTGCTCGTTACGCCCTATTTTCGCTTTAGCCGGCTTAACCTGGAGTCGCCCTACCCGACCCGCAACGACGGTCGCAGCTTTCACATGCTCTTCGTCTCCAAAGGAGTACTCACCGTGGAAACAGCAGGTGGCAGCGAGATAATCGGAGCAGGCACGACGTGCCTGCTTCCGGCAGCGATTTCTGACTACACGCTGACCCCGGAGACGGTGAGTGAGGTGCTGCGGGTTAGCGTCGTCTAGCGCCAGCGACCTGAGAAAAACGAAAGAGAATTTAACCACGGATGAACACGGATAAACACAGATGAGGGATGGGGCTCCCGCCCCCGATCAAGACGAGGCAACGTTCTTATCTGCGTTCATCTGTGTTCATCCGTGGTTACCCTACATTTCGTAGAGTGACTTATCCCGCTGCGGCTCGCCGCGGCTGCGCCCGCCATCGGCCTGAGCACCCGCCTTCTTCCCCGGCAGGACGAACGGATCCTCGCTCTCCATGAGCTCGCCCATCTCGGCTTCGACCAGCTCCGGGTCCTCGCCAGACTCCATGCGGCCCAGAGCTTCCTGCATACCCTTGCCAAATTCCATGCCCGTCATATCCGAAAACTTCCGCATCAGGCGCGCGGCCTCGCGGGGATCATCCTCGTTCATGTGCTCCGCCTCGGAGGCCATCGCCTCCATGGCCGACTCCATGCGACGCTCGTCAATTGGCACGTCATCCAGCCCGCCGTCCTCACTGGCGTGACCTGTGGCCGCGAAAAGCGACACCTGTTTTTCCAGTTTCCTGCGCGGACAGCGCGGACAGGCCGGACGCTTGGTTGTGTTGATCGACCGCGACAGGAAGCTGTAGATCACATGACACTCGGGACAGTAGAACTCGTATATGGGCATGCTATCCAACCACCTCTTCAATCAGTTCACACAGCAGTGCGTCGGCCGCCCCACAGTCCATGCCAGCCAGCGCCGCGCGCTTCTTTTCAAGTTGGGAGGCATCCTGGCGGCATGCAGCTATGTAGCGTATGAGCATCTCGATTGACAGCTCAGCCTGTTCGATCATGTCCGCTCCGCCAGCCACCACCATCGCCACCGCGTTGGCGCGCTGATGGTCGCGCGCCGCCGTCGGCAGCGGCACCAGCAGGGCGGGCACGCCGCACAGCACAAGCTCGGCACAGCTGGCGGCGCCCGCCCGACAGATCGCCAGATCGGCCACGGCATAGGCACCACCCATGTCAACCAGAAACGCATGCACCTTCGCCGAAACGCCCGTTGCATCGTACCGCGCTTGGATCTCCGCTTGGTCCACGGCCCCACTCAGGTGCACCACCTGCAAGCCGGGCTCTTGCTGCGCCTGCGAACAGATCGCTTCCGACACCATCACGTTGAGTGCGTGGGCGCCTTGGCTCCCGCCCATCACGAGCAGCGTAAACAGCTTCGGGTCGAGCCCCGCCAGCGGCGCGCTACCGGCCAGGTTGCGCCGCAGGGGAAACCCCGTCACGGCGGTCCGCCGCCCATAGAAATAGTCGGCCGCCGCCGCAAATCCCAGTGCTGTCACGGCCGCATAGCGGGACAACAGCAGGACGGCCCGGCCCGGCACCGCGTTCGACTCGTGCAATACGAGCGGGATGCGCAGCCAGTGTGCCGCGATCCCAGGCCCCACCGAGGCGTAACCGCCCATCGCCACCACCACGTCAGGACGCTCCCGCCGCATACGGCGCCAACAGCTGAGAATAGAAAGAACCAGACGACAGGCCACGCCGATCGAACGGAACGACAGTCCCGAGGGAAATCCTGCCGCCCGGATGCGGACCACCGCCCCATCCCACGTCGCCGTGGAGAGCGACTCCACCTGGCGACCGCCCAGCCAGAGCGTCACCTCATGGCCGCGCGCCCGCAGCGCGCGGCCAACGGCCACCCCAGGGAAGATATGCCCTCCCGTACCCCCGCATGCGATCACTACATTCATACGCCGATGCTACCTCTAATCCGCTTTACGGTTAAACGCTAAACAACGCTTCGAGCCCATCCAAAATGCAACAGACTCGGTTATGGGCTCTTGGTTACCGGTCAACGGAGGTCCCATTCATTCACCACAACCATTGACCATTAGCCACCCCGCGCTTGCGGGGCATGTACATGCTTCTTTACGGTCCGCCAATCCAGACCCGTCTGGCGTGCCACCGCTCCGTACGACCCCAATTGGGCATACAAGTGAGCACAGTAGGTCTCTACCAGTTCGCGCGCGTCGAGCGATCCCGCTGCCACGGCACTCAAAAAGCCCTGCTCCGGTGCGGCCGCTTCCACCCGCGCACCACGAGCCGGCTCATAACGCCCGCGCAGCAGCACACTCCGCACCGCCTGCTCCAGTTCGCGCACGTTGCCCGGCCAGGCATAGGTCGGTGCCACACTCTCGCGCAGCCTCTCACACGTCATCTCCGCCAGCTCGGTGCCCGCCTCGCCCCCCAACCGCTTGAGGATGTGCCCTACTAGATCGTCCAGCTCACGCCGATCCTCCCGGAAGCGACGCCGCAGCGGCGGCATCACGATGCGATCACTGGAGAGCCGATAGTAGAAGTCTTCCCGAAACGCCCCCTGCTCACGCAGAGCCTCAAGCGACCGGTTGGTCGCTGCAATCACCCGACCCGCAAACCGCTTTTCCTCATGACTGCCTACCGGCGAAAACGTCCGCTCCTGCAATACCTGCAAGAGCTTGATCTGAACAGGAACCGATACGTCTCCGATTTCATCCAGAAAGACCGCCCCGTGTGGACTGCATAGCGCCAGAACGCCCTGGTGCTGATCCACCGCGCCTGTAAAGGCACCCTTGCGGTGGCCAAACAGTTCCGACTCAATGAGCCCCTCCGGAAACTGGGAGAGGTTGAGCGAGACAAAGGCGCGCGGGAACCCCTCTTTGAAACACCCCCGGGTGGTGTCGTAAGGAATGAAGCCGGATCGGCCAATGGCTGCCGCCGCAGTTCCCTTCCCTGTCCCCGTCTCCCCCAGTAGAAGAGTGGAAAAATCCTCCATCCGCCCCCACAGAAAGCGGTCATATATCCGCACGTTCTCTGTAAACACATTCTGCCATAGCTCACAGCGCAGCTGCTTCATACAGTCGCTGCGCCCCTTCAGGCCGCGATCGATGTAGTAGTAGGCCCGCCGGAGCTGAAAAAAAATGGCCAGGAAACGAAGCGCGTCCCGCGACGGCACGCCAAACGACACCAGCTCACTGAGCAGTTCGTCCGCGTAGGCCACCCGACAGACACCCTCCCCCGCAGCCTCTTGCGCCACAATCAATTCGTCAATCTTGCCGATGTAACGATGGAACACATGGTACAGAACCGCCGTTTGCAGCAGGTATCCATCCTCCCCACCATACTCCTGATATCGCAGCGGCCGGCCACGATTCAGGGCGTCCATCCGGCCGGCCACGACGGCCATGCTGGCGCGGACCAGCGCATCCCGAGTGCTCCGTCCCCCCAACCCCGTTATGCTGCGATCCAGTTCGGAGCGAACCTCACTGAAGGGGTTCCCCCCCACGATCCGCTCAACCTTCCTGAACAGCTCCCGGTCCGAACCGGTCAACTCAAGCATCACTCTTGGCATTACATCACCCGTCCTAGATTGAATGTCAGGCCTACACCAAATGACTATGTTATGTCAACAGCAGAACAAATCATCTGGACATAGATATACGCATCACACTCACCACAAGTCATTTACACATACATGATGATTCATGGCACGGCTCGTGCGGATACAGATCAAGTCAAAGCAATGGGACCTTGACAGGGAGAGGTCTCACAAGCTCATCAACACAAACCAGGAGGGAGACGAATGAAGAGAACAAGAGGGAAGCAGCTGGGGATCGCCGTGGCACTGGGGATGTCACTCATGGTCTGGCAGGCGATATCTGCACGAGCAGCGGGACTGATGAAGCCGGTCTCGGGCGGCGATACGGACGCCTTATCGATCCGCTCACACGATGTGCGTGTGGTCGTCAATAACGGGTTTGCAAGGACCGAAGTGGATCAGGTTTTCTTCAACAGCAGCGCGGAGGACAAGGAGGCCATCTACACCTTTCCCCTCCCAAAGGAAGCCAGCCTCTCAGAGGTCAGCCTCTGGATCAACGGCGAGGAGGTTGTAGGCGAGGTGCTCCCCAGAGAACAGGCACGCCAGGTGTATGAAGAGGAGAAGCAGAAGGGCAACGATACGGCCCTGGCGGAGAAGCAAGGGTTCAAGTCTTTCGATATCGCCGTCGGCCTGCTCCGCGCCCAGAGCGACACCCGCGTGCGGCTGGTCTACTATCAGCCCCTCGATATCGATCTCAACATCGGCCGCTACCTTTATCCACTTGCCGAGGGCGGCACCGACGAAGAACGGCCAGCATTCTGGTCGGTCGACAGCGCTGTCTCCGGCCGCTTCTCGTTCCATATGACGCTCAAATCGGCCTTTCCGATCCGGGACGTACGCGTTCCCGGCTATATGCAGCTGGCCATGATCCAACAAGACGATAACGCCACAGGTACAGGTCTCCAGGATCGCGGCGCGTACGACATCACGATTGAACAGGCTGAAGGGGCCGCGCTGACTAAGGATGTGGTGGTCTACTATCGCCTCGACGATCAAGTTCCCGCCCGGGTAGAGATGATCCCCTTCCGGAGCCCGGGGCAGAACGAAGGAACCTTCATGGTCGTCGTGACACCTGCCGCCAGCCTGGCCCCTATTCAAGAAGGTATCGACTGGACCTTTGTACTCGATGTTTCCGGTAGCATGGCGGGACACAAGATCAGCGCGCTCGCGGATGGCGTCGCCCAAGTGGTGGGCCGCCTCACCCCGAACGACCGTTTCCGCATCGTGACCTTCAGCAACAAGGCCACAGATATCAGCGCCGGCTACGTCAGCGCCACACCCGAGCAGGTCGCCACATGGACCGCACGCATCCGGGCGCTCAGAACAGAGGGAGGGACGGCGCTATTTGAAGGACTGCGGGAAGGTTATAGCGGACTGGATGCCGACCGCACCACGGGCTTCGTACTCGTCACGGACGGCGTATGCAACATTGGCCCCACGCATCACCGCGCCTTCCACGAGTTGACCAGACAGTACGACGTGCGCCTCTTCACCATCGTTGTCGGCAACAGCGCCAACCAGCCGCTCATGGAGCAACTGGCCCAGGAGTCGGGCGGTTTTGCTCTCAACCTCTCGACGAGCGATGACATCGTCGGCCGCCTGCTACAGGCCAAGGCGCGCGTCCTCCACGACTGCATGCACGACGTCCACCTCAATTTCAAAGGTGAGCGCGTGAGCGACCTTACCCCCAGCCGCCTCCCCGCTCTCTATATGGGCCAGCAGGCGGTTCTTTTCGGCCACTACAGCGACGCCGGCGAGGCCACGCTCACCATGACCGCGCGCATCTCCGGGGCAGTGCATACATGGGAGTGCCCCGTCACCTTCCCCGAAACCGACCAGGACAACCCCGAACTGGAACGACTGTGGGCGCTCGCCCGCATCAATGAGCTGATGAAAGAAATACGCATCGAGGAGAAAGACGCCCTCAAGGCGCGTGTTCGGGATCTCGGCGTGGAGTACTCCCTCGTGACGGACTACACGTCGATGCTCGTTGTATGCGATGACGTTTTCGAGGATAAGCAGATTACCCGCCGCAATGCCCAACGGGTCGAGCACGAACGCCAGGCACAAGTCAACCGCGCCGCAGCACCGGCACCCCCGCCCAGTCGGCGGGTCGACAACGGAACCACCTTTGGCGACCGCTCAGCGCCCGGCCTCGGTTCCGGCCCGGTTGGCCCCCTGTTCTGCCTCGTCGCCGCTTGGGCTCGCCGTCGGTCGCGCCGGAACGACCAGGACCCAAACTAGAAAGAACCGCGGCTGCACGCCGGATCCTTTGCGTGCAGCCGACGATAGTGGAGCCCAATGAACCGTGAATCGCACAACCGCAGGTGGCCATGGCTGCTCCTCCTGCTGGTCTGTAACCTGCACCTCTTTGGTATCGGCCCTGCTTGCGTAGCACGACCGGATGCCATCCTGAACGGACGCGCATGGACGTGGCTGACCCATGCATTCACCCATGTCTCGTGGTACCACCTGGCGCTGGATGCAAGCGCCTTCCTCTGCCTGCTTCCGTTATTAGCCGGCAGCCGCACCGCGCAACTCATCCAGATAGCCGTCTGCGGGGCCGGGGCCCTACTGCTGGCCAGTTGGACGCCCCTCTTTGGTCAGGTTGGATACTGCGGGCTGTCCGGCCTCGACCACGGCCTCATGGCCCTGATTGCCATGCAATGGATCGCACAGGGCCGGCGACGAGGACGGACGGACGGGGTGGCGTGGGCCCTGCTCGCCGCAGTGACCACCAAAGCCATCATCGAAGCCTGCACCGGAAAGGTGCTCCTGCACGGGCTCCACTTCGGCGACATCAGTATCCCCATCGTGAGCAGCCATCTCGGCGGCGTGCTCGGAGCCATGCTCTACCAGCTAACGCGCACACTGCGCCTGACACTCCCCGTTTGCGCTAGACAAGAGGAGGAGGTTAGAGCGAATGGGGACAGCGAATGGGAACAAGCAACATGAGAACGACCAGTCGCCTTGGACGGTAGAGCCAATGGCAAGGTGCTGGAGAGGCACAATCCGGAGCGCGTCAAAGAGGGGGTCTTGGCCACGCACGTAGACTTCGACAACATGGACGGCGGTTGATCCCTCATCTCTGCACCGCGCCCGTCCTGGCCGGGGCGGTTACACAAATTGCAGCGCCTGCTGAACGGCAGCCAGGTAGTGGCGGTAGCTCTCCAGGGAGATGTCGGACGAAATGGAATGGTCAATCGCGGGCAGATAGCCGCCCTCCTCGATGACGGGACGCAGCCGCGCGAATTCCGCCTCAATCGCCGCCTTGCCGCGCGCAACCACCCGCTTGTCAAATCCGCCGATCATGCGCAGCGAACGGCCAAACTGGCTTCGCAGGGCGACTGGATCCATGCCTGCCGCGACTTCGCAAGGGGCGAGCCCGTTGATGCCCGCGGCCAGATAGTCGGGAATGAAGGGGCGCACATCGCCATCGCTATCGTACCATGCCAGATCCATGCCGTGGGTGTGGGCAAGGGCTTGGGCCCGCTGATAACGCGGCAGGATCATCTCGCGGAACATGCCCGGCGATAACAACGGGCCGTTCTTGTAGGCTATATCCTCGCCGTAGCCCACGACGTCCGGAGTACACAGCGCGAAGGTCCGGCGCATCGCCTCCATAATCTGCGTTTCCAACCGGTCGAACAACTCTTCCACCAGCTCGGGGGCATCATAGAGCAGGTAGCTGGCGCCCTCCACGCCGGCTAGGGAGCGCAGGGTCCAGTAGTACCCGCCGCCGTTAATGACGATGAGCTTCTCGGCCGCAATGGCTGCCTGCAAGTTCTCCTTCCAGTCGGGCAGGAAGCGCGCATCAAGATCAGAGACGTCGATGTGTTCGTCCATATAGCGCCGCAGATCGTCTCCGTTCTTAACGGGGAAATTGATCCATTCCGGGAACGAGGTATGGTCGTTGAAATTGCGGACCGTACGGCCATAGTCGTCGATACTGACGGTGAATTCTTCGCCGCGATCCAACTCGCGCGTCTCAAAGGGAGGCCAGACGCCGAACGCGTACTGAACGTTGAAGGCCTGAAGGAACTCCGTAACGCCCAGGTAGTCATGCAGCTCAACATCGGGAGGTAGCCCTTCGCAATGCCACCGCGCCAGCGTATCTGGCCATGGGTCGACCAGGTGGAGCGGCCGCGCATCGGTCGGCTCGTAACGCATGGTCCTTAGAAAGAGTTCCCGTTGACTGGCCATCGTATTGCTCCTTATGCAAAACGACCACCTCTACTCTGGCGGCAACGGCTTGTCCAGCGCGGATTCGCCGATTCCGGGCGTATCTGCGATGCAGAACAAGTCCGTGCGAGCAGTGCGGAACTGGTGGGCAAAATTTCACCCCCCCTGTGTGAGGTGTGTGAGTAAGTGGGTGTGCGAGGGCCACAGCGCAGAATTCCACCCACCATTTTTGACGTCCCACACTCATATACCCACTTACTCACATACCGATTCATTCACAAAGTCGTAACGTGATCACCCGATTGGGGTAGCAACGCATACTCCCCGCTTGCTCCTGGTGAGAGGAAGAGGTTAGGCTGCCCTGATCATGAATGAAAAATGGATTATACGTAACGGCGAGTTGATGGACCCGGCCACGGGCCGACGGGAAATCGGAGATCTCTATATTGCGAACGGGATCATTGTGGACCGCGCACCGGACGACGCTCACGTGATTGAGGCTGCGGGGCTGACCGTCATGCCAGGGCTGATCGACCTACACGTCCATTTCAGGGAGCCGGGCAACGAAACCGCCGAGACCATCGCCTCAGGGTCGCACGCCGCCGCTCACGGCGGATTCACCACGGTCGTCACCATGCCCAATACGCGCCCCTCCGTCGATTCACCGGAACAGGTTGCCTACGCCATCAGGCAGGCCGCTGCGGCCAACGCCGTGGAGCTCCTCCCCTCTGCCTGTATCACGCGCGACCGGCGCGGGAAGGAGCTGAGCGACCTCTCCGCGCTAGCCGCTGCCGGCGCAGCGGCCTTCACGGACGACGGCTCCACGGTGTCGGACGATGGGCTCATGAAGGCCGCCATGCAGCAAGCCGCTCTGCTGGGGATCCCCGTGATGGACCACGCCCTCGATCCGATCATGGCTGGGAATGGGGTCCTACACGACGGCGACGCCGCGCGACGCCTCAACCTACCCGGTATTCCCTCCGCAGCCGAGGACACCGTTGTGGCACGCGACATCGCCCTCGCTGCCGAAACCGGCTGCGCCACGCACATTCAACACATCTCCTCCCGCGGCGCCGTCGACCTGATCGTGGCGGCCGCCGCCCGCGGGATACCCGTCACGGGCGAGGCCACCCCACACCATCTGGCGCTCTCCGATGCCGACATCCTCGAAGACGACGGCAATTTTAAGATGAATCCGCCCTTGCGCAGTCCAGCCGACCGCGACGCCTTGATCGCCGCCATCCTGAACGGGGGCATCACCACGATGGCAACCGACCACGCCCCGCATCTGGCCGCCCTCAAGGCCAAAGGCATCCGCCGGGCGCCCTTCGGGGTGCTGGGTCTGGAAACAGCGCTCGGAATCACCTACCAGCTGCTTGTGGTGGAGCACGGCATGGACCCTCTCGACTGGCTAAGGCGCTGGACCCAAGGCCCCGCTTCCGTCCTGAAGCGCCCCTGCCCTACACTCCAAGCAGGCACAAGGGCCGACATCGTCGTCGCGGATCTGAGCACCCCTTGGACTATTGATTCTTCAAAATTCCTCTCCAATTCCCGCAACACCCCCTTTGGAGGGCGGCGCTGCCAAGGCAGAGCCGTCATCACGCTGAAGGCGGTCAGGGGCATTTCATCTGAGATGAGTTAGAGCAAGCC
>JABMPJ010000138.1 GCA_013203785.1 Lentisphaerota bacterium
CCCTCCTACCGTCCACAAACTACAATCGCACCCGGGGCCCAAAACCGTGAGTGATGGACCTTGAAATTTTCTCCGCTTGCGGCTAATCTGGGTCGTGAGGAGTCGCATCATGGCTGATGAGATTATTGATGAGAGTGACGAGGTCCAGGCCACGGATATCGTGTTCGACTGCCCCTATTGCGGCAAGAGCCTCTGTATCGACTATCACGGCGCTGGACTTAATATAGAGTGCAGCGACTGCGGCGAAGAGGTCGTTGTGCCGATTCCGACCGGGATGGAATTGGACGATTTTGACAACTCCCCCGAGGACCAAGAGATCCGTATCATCAATTTGCGGAACAGCCTGGCCCAGAGTGAAGCACGGGTGCAGAGCTTGCGCGTGCAGGTCGAGACGCTCACGGCGCGCTGCGCTGCGCTCGACGAGGCGAACGAGACCGTGAGTGAGAACGCGACTGAGATTCGCGAACGCATCGCCATCATCCAGCGCGCGCAGGCTGATATCTACCGGGCCGTAGATGGAGTTTCAGAGCTGATCGGCGTCGCCGACGGCGAGTCGGCCGCAGCAAATTGATCACCGCTTACGCTCCCTGCAACGCGGCATCCAGTGCAGCCAGCAGCCGCTTCTCAACCGCTTCCCATGCGTACTCCCTCAAGACATAGGCACGTCCGGCCTGGCCCAGGGCTCTGCGGGTCTCGGGCTGGTTGAGCATGAGGAGAACGGCCTCCTCGAATTCGGGATAGATCTGGAACCAGAGTCCGCCGTTGCTGCTTTCGCATTGGTAGCGCAGCACCTCCCCGTGGGCATGGACCAGTCCGGGCGTGCCCGCCAGCCATGCTTCGAGCAGGACGATGCCAAGGCTCTCGTTGACGGAGGGGTGGCAGAAGGCCACGGCCCCGGCCATGGCTTCGAACTTCTCGGTCTCGGAGAGGAAACCCACATCGATCACATGGGGCTGTAGCTCTGGTGGAATTGGAATGTCACCACTACCGGTCATGACCAGCTTGAGATCAATATCGTTGCGCGCCCGGAAAGCTTCCAGATAATCGATCAGAATGGGCGTGCCTTTCAAGGGCTCGCGCCGTCCGGAATAGAGCAGGTAGGGCGCGTCGATTCCGTGACGCGCGGCAAATGCCGACGCATCGACGATGCGATCATCGAGGCCCATACCGACCACAGAAATCACCTGTGCTTGGTCGGGCTCGCCATAGAGTCGCACGGCCAGTCGCCGTTCGGGTTCGGTGTTAAACATGCAGCCCTTGACGTTGTGGAACATCTCCTTGAAGGAGGTAAGTAGGGCGAAGGGTTCATCGTGCAGGCAGGGCACCAGGAGGGTCTTCTTGGGATGGACCTGGGCGGCATGATAGACCAGACCGAAAAGGTAGGGTCCGGTTACGATGACGTCGTACTGCTCGCCCGCGTCGGTCAAGTGGCTGCAGAGCGCACGACTGTTGACGCTGTGGCGTAGCCAGTCCTGCTCCTCGTCACGCGAGACGCGCACTCCGGCACTGATGCGGTTCTGCACCGCCAAGAAGGTTTCGATATCTCGGTCGCCGTCGACCGGAAAGAACTCCACATCAAGTCCGCCCACCTGGCGTCGCCCCGGCGGCAGTTCATTGGCCCAGGTATAGTGGCTCGTGGCGCACGTGGTCAGGATGGTGACTTGGCGACCGCTGGCGGAGGCGCGCTCGGCCAGCTTTCGCAGAAGGGTTTCAGCCCCGCCCACGACCGAGCCGTCGGCGAGGCGCGGCACCACGAAGGCGATGTGCTCCGCCGTCGCACCCATCAGTGTCGCTCGCTTTCGAGATGAGCGATCCGTGCCTCGAGGGCCTTGACGGTGGTGCGGTGTTTTTGCTCTGAACTCTCCAAGGCTGAGAGGAGCAGTCCATTGATCTGATTCTGCTGGGTCCACATCCGGTAGGTGTAAAACTTCAGGAGGTTCCAGATCGTGCGCTTGAGTGCCACGAGCAGCTTGCCAAGGCGGGGGCGGCGCTCGATGATCGGGAAGTCGTTGATGTCGACCACAAAAGCCTGGCGCAGGCAGGCCATATAGAAATCAAAAAAATCGTCGTCGTTCTGGAGATTAGTCAGGTTAGATTTCTCGGCCCGTGCCACGCGAGGGTCGGCATAGGCTCCCTCGGCTCGCTTGCGCTCCACACTGGCGCGAATCTCCGCCACGATGCCCGCCACGTTCATCCCGGGTGCCCCAATGGTCACTGTCTCATTCATGAACGTCCTGGCTCCTGGTTGCGGATTTAGTCGCCCTGCATAAAGTAGTTCGTCTTCTTCTCCTGGCCAATGGTGCTGACGGGGCCGTGACCGGGGTAAATGCGCGTGGCATCCGGCAGTGCTTTGAGCTTCTTGAGCGAAGCGGTGAGCGTGCGGCTGTTGCCGCCGGGCAGGTCGGTACGGCCAACAGAGCCGGCAAAGAGTGTGTCACCCGTGATGAGTACCTCATCGGCAGCGAAGTGGATGCATACGCCGCCAGGCGTATGTCCTGGGGTATGGATGATGGAGAAGGTTAGGCCCGCAAACTCGTATGACTCCCCCTCGGTCAGAGCGCTGATCGGGGCGCTCGGCTGCTGCGGCGTGGTATAGAAGGGCGGCATGCTGTTGACTTCTGTGAAGGCCCATGCCTGGTCCTCCGGATGCATAAGGATGGGGGCGGGGATCGCCTCTGCGAGGGCGGCAAGGGCCGAGACATGATCACAGTGGCCGTGTGTCAAGAGGTAGGCGGCCACGGAGAGCCCCTGCTCCTGCAGGTGGTCGCGGATCAGTTCGAGGTCCTCGCCTGGATCGATCACGAGGGCTTGCCCGTCTGTTCCCGCACAGACCGAGCAGTTTACCCCAAAACCACCAACGACTATTGTTTCCACTCTCACGCTCACCCTTGATCCCTGATTCCACTCGTCTGATTTCGGACCATACACATTTGTGCCGGCCGATGCAATCTGCTAGGCTGCTCTCATGAAGATCCTTGTGACAGCAGGCCCGACGCGGGAGGCGATCGACCCTGTACGTTTCCTGAGCAACCGCTCCTCGGGGCGTATGGGCTATGCCATCGCTACGGTCGCACGCGACGCAGGACACATCGTCCGTCTCATCTCCGGACCAGTGGCGCTGAGCACGCCCACAGGGGTTGAACGCATCGACGTTATATCGGCGCACGAGCTGGCGGCGGCCGTACTGGCTGCGTTGCCGTGGTGTGACGCCCTGATCATGGCCGCGGCCGTCGCCGACTGGCGGCCCGTCACGACCAGTGACGTGAAGCTGAAGAAGCAGGCTGGACCGCTGACACTTGAGTTGGAGCGTACCGAGGATGTGCTGGGCCTTGTCCAACCGCTGAAGGGAAACCGCATTGTGGTCGGGTTTGCGGCCGAAACCGGTGACCCAGTTCCCGAGGCCACACGCAAACTCTCAGCCAAAGGCCTCGACATGATCGTCGCCAATGACATCAGCCAACCCAATGCCGGGTTTGAGGTGGAGACCAATGCCGTGACGTTGATCGAAGCCGATGGCACGACCCGTCAGATCGACACGGCTCCCAAGGCCAAAATTGCCGCAGCGATTGTGGCATGGGTGGAGCGGCACGCGCGGCGTGACGTCTAGGGAAAGAGGAACCACGGATAAGCGCAGATGAACACGGATAGTGGGATGACGCCATTCGCATGATGATCCATGCGGCCCCGGACGTCCGGGGCCCTCCAGTCCACGGAAAACCGTCAGAGTCCATCATGGAGGGACGCGCTCTGTCGCGTCCGG
>JABMPJ010000139.1 GCA_013203785.1 Lentisphaerota bacterium
CTTTGGTAACATTTAATGTGGCGCAATTCGGCGCCGCCCGACCGTCGACAATTCTCCTTGATGCCTCCTGAGACACAATGTAACATGATGCGAGCGTAAACGTGGTTGGGTGGCGAAGATCGCCACCAGAAAGAAATCATCCCCACCATGGCTGCACAAAGCGAAACACGCGTTCTTCTGGTTGATGACCACCCGGTCGTCCGCAAGGGACTGGCTGCCGTCATCGACGAACAGGAAGACCTGCATGTCTGTGCGCAGGTGGGCACCAGCAGCGAGGCCATGGAGGCCCTCCGCACACATAAACCCGATCTGGCCCTCGTTGATCTACGACTTGAGGAAGGGAGCGGCCTGGCCCTGATTGGAGAGATGCTCGCGCATGACCCCGACCTTTCAGCTCTGGTCTTCTCGATGCACGACGACAAGCAATTCGCGGAGCGCGCCATCCGGGCTGGCGCAAAGGGCTATGTCATGAAGCAGGAGCCCACCGAGACCCTACTTAAAGCGATCCGCTGTGTGCGCGGCGGTAACGTCTACCTGCGCCCCGAATTGGCCCCCCAGATCATGGACCGGCTGCTGACCGACAAAGGCGAACTCAAGCTCTCCGAACTCGACTGCCTCAGTGACCGTGAGATTGAAGTCCTTAATCTCATGGCCGAAGGAATGAACCGCAGAGAGATCGCCGCCGAAATGGGCCTGAGCATCAAGACGATCGAGAGCTACCGCGAAAACATGAAGAAGAAGTTGAAATTGCGTGACACCGTCCAACTCGCGCAATACGCCGTCTGCAATATGGGGTCGGGCGGCGTGTAAGCACACGCGGCGGGCACTCCTCTATTGCTGCGTCCACAGATTCATGCTATCACATCTTCCACGCGATGTAGCCATAGAAGAGGACACCACCTGATGCCCGAGCCCGAGCCATCCTTGCCGCCCAAGCGTGCCGAGCTAAAGCTCAAGCGGCCGGTAGGTGACGCGGCCCCAAATAGGCGGACCGCAACAGCCATAGCCCTTGCCGCACCGGCCTTCCCCCTACCACCCAAGGCGGAGCATAGCGCCGGCCTCGCGCTTCTACGCGCGGCGCTGTGGATTGGGCTGGTGGGCTGGCTGCTCGTCCTGGCTTTCAAGCTGCTCGACCCCCTTCCCTTCCTCTTCCCCGATGAAGATGACACTGCGACCTACAGCTGGTGGCGCGTTGACCCAACCCGCGTGGCAGCGGAGGTCGACCAACCCGACGCGATCGCCAAAGCAACGCCAGAGGACCCGGAGCTTTATGCCCTCAAATTGCAGATTGCCGAGGCCCTCCTGGCGGGACGCTTCCCTGATGCTATCGCTGTGATCGAGCGCCAGCAGCAGGCCGACGACATCTACCCCTACCAATCGGAACTTGCTGACTTGGCCACGTTCGTGCGCGATGTCTCACGTGCCAACCAGATCGTGGCCGATGCCATCCGGGATCGCATTGATGAAGAGATCGTTATCAGAGTGAAGGACCGCCGCATCACCATCATCCCGCGCGCCAGTGCCGGAGACAGAATTAATGCCCTGCTGATCCCCCCGCGCGCTGATCAACCGCGACGCTCCGCGACGTTCTCCGTTTCGGATCTCGACCCGATCGAACGCGCCCACTGGATCGGCCAGGCCGATACACCCCGAAAATGCACCATGAAACTTCTGCTCCACCTCCAAGCTGGCGACGAGGACGGTGCGCGGGTCTTTGCGCCAAGTTGTGGCCCATTGGCCTCGGCCTTCGAGGCCCGGATGAAAACGGCCACGAGGGGAACCACTGGGCCATGAAGCGCGGTCAGGCAGCCCAGCGCGCCGACGCCCTGCGTGCGGAGATCGAGCGGCATAGCCGGCTCTACTATGAAGAGGCGACGCAAGAAATCTCTGATCGTGAATTCGACATCTTACTCCAGGAATTGGTTGACCTAGAAGCGCGGTATCCCAGCCTGGCGCCCCCCAACTCACCAACCCAGCGAGTTGGCGGTAAAGCCTTGTCCCAATTCCCCCCCGTCTACTACACCATTCCTATGCTAAGCCTTTCGAATGCATACGAAAGACAGACACTTACTGATTTCGACGCCCGTATACGATCTGACCTGAAAAGCGATGACTTTACCTATATCGTCGAACCAAAGATTGATGGAGTAGGCATCTCTGTCCGATACGAGCATGGCCACTTGGTCACCGGTAGCACGCGCGGCGACAGTCTCAAGGGTGACAATATAACCGAGAACATAAAGACCATAGCCTCCATCCCCATCGAACTGCGGGGAGACGCGGTACCCGAAGTTTTGGAAGTGAGAGGTGAGGCATTCATTTCCAAGAATATTTTTGAGAGGCTTGTGGCGCAGCAGAAGAGGAAAGGAGAAGAGCGCTTTGCCAATCCACGAAACACCGCGGCGGGGTCCCTCAAGCAGCTAGATCCAAGAATTGCTGCCAGCCGTCATCTTGCAGCATTTTTCTACGCAACGGGAGAGACGAGTGGCATTGAGTTTCAATCTGAGCACGATCTGTTGGAGCGCCTCGACTCGCTTTCCATTCCAGCAGTGCCTTGGCACCGCAAATGCGCAAATCTTGAGGAGGTAAATTCAGCTATAGATGAGCTACAGTTCGTGCGAGACGATCTGCCATTCGAGATTGATGGAGCCGTGGTTAAGGTTGATGAAAGACGCTATCATTCGCTATTAAGCACCACAGCAAAGAGTCCGCGATGGGCCATCGCTTTCAAATACCAAGCTGAACGCGCGGAAACCGTCGTTAGGTCAATTACGGATCAAGTTGGCAGAACCGGCGTCATAACGCCCGTTGCGGAGCTAGAACCGGTGCAGCTAGCCGGATCCGTTATCCGCAGGGCCACTCTACACAACCTGCAAGACATTGACCGCAAGGGCGTTCGCGTGCATGACCACGTCATTATCGAAAAGGCAGGCGAAGTGATTCCTGCTGTACTCAAGGTCGTTGGGAGTAGGAGGAGCGGCCTTGAGAAACCGTATACCCAGCCCTCTGAGTGCCCGGAGTGCGGCTCAGCAGTCATACAGAGAGAAAATGAAGTGGCGTTGCGCTGCGACAATCTCCTCTGCCCGGCTCAGGCTGTGCGTCTTCTGAGGCACTTCGCTTCACGTGGAGGGCTGGATATCGAAGGAATTGGAGAGGTGGTCGCTGAACGCTTGGTGGAGAACGCACAAGTCAGGACCCCTATTGATATTTTTGACCTAGCAGAGGATTCTCTGGCCAAACTAGATCTGGGCGACAAGAGCAAGAAACGGGAACTAGGCATCGAGACGGCTAGGCGCATGTGCCAGGCGATGGCGCGAGCCAAGTCAGCACCTCTATCACGATGGTTATTTGCTCTGGGAATAGAACATGTAGGGAAGTCCGTCGCCATCCGCATTGCTGACACGCATACTAACCTAGCCCATGTAGCGGATTCCAGCATCCTGAGGGGACTCGCCGAATATTTCGACCTTGTGAGCGAGAGTCAATTAGTCAATCCACGATCTAAGACAAACACAAAGAAGACTCCTGATGAGAGGATGAAGCTTCAGCAGAAACAGACTGAAATTCAGGACAGGATGCGCCTCGTAGGAGAATCACTGACCAAGGCTGGAGTTCTCCGCCCGAAGGCCGGCGAACACGCACAACCTTGGGACTGTGTAACAACGGGAATTGGCCCTGATGCAGCCCAGAGAGTCGTCTCTTTCTTCGAATCCGAAGTAGGGATATCCATTCTGGAGAGGCTCAGGTCACTCCAAATAGATCCTCTCGGAAACAAGGCGACCGACACGCCCATCGCTGACACAGCACTGAAGGGGCGAGTGGTCGTGCTGACGGGCGGCTTGGAGTCAATGACCCGAGAGAAGGCGGGAGAGAGGATCAGAGCTTCCGGAGGCAAGGTCGGTTCCGGAGTGTCACGAAACACCAGCTTTATTGTCACAGGAAACAAGCCGAGCGATATCAAGGTAGCCGCAGCTCGCCGTCTCGGAGTAAAAGAGCTGACAGAGGAACAGTTGATCAAAGTCTTAGAGCGACAGTAGCTCTGGGTTCGACGGATGCATACGTCGGACGTACGACAAAGGAAGAAACGCGGGTCGTGATATTTACAGCCTTAGACTTTGAGACGGCCAATGCCACACGGTCTTCTGTCTGTGCCATTGGATTGGCACAGGTCAAGGGCAAGGAAGTCACTCATCGAATACATCAGCTCATTCGCCCCGAACCCATGGATTTCGACCCATTCAATATTTCGATCCATGGCATCACAGAAAACGACGTCAGAGATGCTCCAACATTCGGTGACTACTGGGGCGAGTTCTGCAAAGCAGTTGAAGGGCCGCTAGTTGCCCATAACGCATCATTTGACATGAGCGTTCTACGGCACAGCCTTGACCTGTATAACCAGCCGTATCCAGACATTGACTACTACTGCACGCGAGTGATTGCCAAAATGGCATGGCCAAATTCGCCAACGTATGCCCTAGGCCATGTGGCTAGGACCTTGGGTATTGCTTTTGAACACCACAATGCTTCTGAAGACGCACTTGCCTGTGCGCAGGTTGCACTTCAGGCATGCATGATGTTACGCGTCGACCAGCTGTCAGATCTAGAAGCACTCGGGCTGCATATTGGCCACCTATATCCAGGCGGCTATGTCGCTTGTGGTGGACAGAATCAACGACGTGTGCGAAAGAAGGACGTCGACGTCCCCAGATTTGAGAGGCTGACCAGCGGCCCCAAGGAACCGGAGTCTCATTCATTCTTCGAAAAACACTTTGCTTTCACAGGCGCAATGTCATCCATGAGTCGAAAAGAGGCCCTTCTTTACGTTCAAGAGCGGGGAGGTCAGCACCATGGCACGGTTGGCCTCACAACGAATTACCTCGTTCTCGGACAGAAGGGCTTCATAGGGTACGCGTCTGGGCACAGAAGCACAAAAATTCGCCGGGCAGAGGAACTCGCCTGCAGCGGGGCACCTATAGAGATCATGTCTGAGCAGGACTTTATTGAAATGCTATAGGAGGCAGGAATGTCAGAGCAACAAGACCTATTCGATACGTTTGACCAAGCGGTGCGCCAGCAGCCAGGTACTTTGAAGGACGAGGATCTACTGCCCAACCTGCGTATACAGGGCGAAGTGGTGTTGGAGCCTGTCATGAAAGGCATTCGGGTGACGGCAAGGGATGCTGACCATGCGTTGCTATGGGGGTTTATCGGATCAAGGGAGATCCTAGGCCAACCTCATTGTCCGGTTGCTATCTATGACACACTCCTACGACTCCTAGAGGAGGAGCTGGACAAGCAGGCCCCTCCAGAATCGCCGCCAGAGAACCGTGTAGGCATCGCTCAGGACGCTGTCATATCCCTAATCAAGAGCGCTAAGCGTCTACAGAACTCACTCGCAGTGAAGAAGGTGAGTCCCGCGACTCAGGAACGCGCTGAAGTGATCGCTCGAGTTGCTAGTGATGCGCTCCGCATGATAGAGCTGGAGACCTCATCTCTCAAAGGCATGAAACCAAAACAGGTCAAGGACTAAGACAGCCGACATCGAGGACTCCAAGCCCCAGGGTTAGAGCACAGGACCAATCGACTACTTCGAAAACCTGTCTTCCGTCGGTTTACCAACCCGCTCACGCGCCCATACCACCCAAATCGAGACCTCATAGAGCAGCATGAGGGGGAGCGCCATAAGAATCTGCGAGAGCGGGTCGGGCGGCGTGAGCAGCATGGCGACCAGCAGGAGCCCCACGATGACGTGGCGCCGAAACTTCCGCAAGAGCACCGAGGTTACGATACCCAGATAGCCCAACACCACAACCACCACGGGCAGTTCGTACGCCAAGCCGAACGCAATAAGCAGGCGCAGTACGAACGAGACATAGTCGCCGAGCTCCACGAACTCACATTGAATGCCCAGCCAGCTGTTGATCTTCAACATCAACTCGATGACGGGGGGGAGCACCATGAAATAGCCCGATGCTACGCCTGCCGCAAAAAGCGCGACTGCATACCAGAGGGAACTCATAATGGCCCGCCGCTCGCGTCGGGTGAGACCCGGGAAAACAAACCTCGCCACCACGATAAGGATAAAGGGAAGCGACAGCAGCAGCCCCCCCCAGAAGGTGATACGCAGGGTGATGGAGAGACCGCCCGTCATGCGCAGGACGCGCAGAAATGTATCAGGATCCTCCCCCGCTTTAGCAACCGGAATCTTGAGCAGCCGAAGGACCACCGGTGCCAGGGGCAGGGCTGTCAGGATACCAGCGCCCAAGGCAACCAGCGACCAGAGTATCGTACTCCGCAGATCGTTGAGATGCTCGACAAACGGCTTCGTGCCAGCATGCATCACAGGGTCATCCCCCACGAGGTCTATCCTCCTCGCTGTCGGCACCCGGAAGCCGTGATGGCCCCGCAGTGGCCTCGTCGGTTTCATCGATTACGGCCTCGGCGCTCACGTCTTTTACGGCATCCGTCCGCGCGCTCTCGTCAACGGGGAATGCCGCTCCAGACCGTGTGCCTTCCTGAGCCACGGTTGCATCGACCACATCCCGGGCCTCGGCCTGGACCTCATCCTCTACGCTCATCAGCTGATGTTTGAAATCATCAGAAGCGCGGCGAAGCTGCTGCAACACATGGCCGATGGAGCGGGCGATACCAGGTAGTTTGCGGGGGCCAAAGAGCAGCAAGACAGCCAAGAAAACGAGCAAAAGCTCGCCCGCTCCTGGGGAACCAGCGAGAAATGCAATGGTGAGGCACGGGCCCATGCCGTTCAACGATAGAGGGCAAATTCGCCACGCCGATTGAGCGCGCGGTCGGCATCACTATGGCCCATAGTGACAGGACGCTCTTCTCCAAAACTGCGGGTCTGAATGCGCTGACTGTCAACGCCCAGACCAATCAGATAGGCTCGGACACTCAAGGCGCGATGCTCACCCAGCGAGAGATTGTACTCACGGCTCCCACGCTCATCACAATGGCCTTCGACAACCAGGCGCACATCCGTGACATCAGCCAGGTAACCGGCCACGCGCTCCAGCTTGCCCGCCTCAGAGCTGTCGATTTGATAGCTGTCGTAGCGGAAGAGGACCGCATCGAACGACACATCCGTCACACGGGTGCCATCCTCAAACCGATCCGTCAGAGCATGATCACCATCCAACTCTTCGATGATGAGCGATTCGCCCGTATTGCCACCGGTCGTTCCGCAGCCGCCGCCTATCAGCACGGCCATGCACCCACAGGCCAGACCCACATACCACGTCGTCTTCATTGCCACCCTCTCCACTTTTTATTCCATGGACCAGTCAGGCGAATACCAATCACCTTCGGAAGCAGTTAACCGTAAAGGAGCGTCTCCCATAACGTCAAGGACATAGAGATTCGAGCGGTAGCCCGCCGTCCGCGTACAGACCAAGTGCCGGCTGTCGGGCGCCCACGAGGGATCCTCCCAATCGCCATCGCCGCGTGTCAATTGCGTGTGTCGGCGCAGGTCGGGGTCATACACACAGACCTCATAGCCACCGTTGCGCCGACTGCAGTACGCGATTCGACCGTCTGGGCCCCAATCCGGCGCCACGTTTTCACTTCCCTCATAGGTTAGCCGCAGGGCGTCCTTTCCGAAGAGGGTCTGCACGTAAACCTGCGGGTGTCCCGAGCGATCTGAAACGAAGGCGATTTGCTTACCATCCGGAGACCAGCAAGGGCTCGCCTCGGCGGCATAGGGCGTTCGTGTGATCCGCGAGAGCGCTCCGCTCTTTACATCCTTCACGTAAAGATCGGGATTCCCATCCTTGGAGAGCGTGACGGCCATGTGTCGGCCGTCGGGCGAGAGCACGGCCCCGCTGTTAATACCCGGATAAGCGGCCACCCGGATGCGTCGGCCAGCCACAATCTCGATACGGTAGGCATCTGGATAGCCGTTATGGAAAGAGGTATACAGAACAGAGTCATGACCCCGGCCCCACGAGGGAGAGAGGCAGACAGCCCCATCATGCGTCACCCGCCGCAGGCTCCCGCCGTCCGAATCGCATAAGTAGAGATCCTGTCGTCCAACCCGGGCACCCACCATAACGATCTGCGAGGATGCAATGCCTGGCACCCCTTTGACAGCCTTGACGATGGCATCGGCAATGCGGTGGGCGAGTGGTCTTACCTCCGCGGTGGGCGCCTTTAGCGTTTCGGATAGTACCACCGCTCCCGTCGTGTGGTTGACGACGCGGCACTGCCCCTTGATTCCATCATCCGAGCCCCGGCAGTCACCGGTGATCTCGATGCTGGCACCACGACCCGAGACCTCGAACCAACCGGAACGCACCAAGTCCCCCTCAAGGACCTGCCGGAAGAGCTGCGCACTGGGATGCGCATCCGGGATCATCCGCGTCAGATCGATAGTGGTTTTGATGGATCCCTGCTTCACCACCTCAACGTCGGCCGCCAATATCCGGCCACCTCCGACGAATCCACACACGACCGCGATGGCGAAGATTCTCCCCAATCTATTCCACTCTGAATGCAACGCTGATCTCCCTATGCCGCTCTACGAAACCGCGAGGCAATCCTGTCACCTGCGTCACGGCATTCAGCGCCCGCCGCACTGAATTGTCAAGCACGGCGTTGCCGGAGGGCCGTGACAGGCGCCCCGATATAACACGACCACCCGTGCCAAGTACAATCATGGCCTCAGCGGAGTCGTCCCCCACTTCCGTGCGGCTGGGTTGCACCCAGACCTGGTAGAAGGCGGCGCGTACGCAGGCAAAACCACGTGCATCACTGTCGGGGATGCGGGTCGTATCGGAAGGCCGGGCTCCCTCGGCCAACAGTCGCTCGATCTCCTCCGGCGTCAAGCGCGTCTCCCTTTCCGTATCCGCCCCACGTGCGACACGCTTGTGGCTGGTTTCAATCTTACGGCGGGGAGGTTTCGGAGAGGGGACCGCTTTGTCCGGCATGACAATGGGAGGCGCGTCCCGCACCGGTGGAGGGACAGGCAGCACTACATTTTCGGCCCTCTCTTCAGGCAGGTCCGCTGTAGCCCGCGGCACGTCGACCGTGAACTCGATCGGGATAGTTTGAGGCGGTTTGGGGCGGAAGAGCGCACGACACCCCGAGAAGGAGAAGATCCCAAGGACGATAACCACATGCACGACGGTCACGATGCGCAGTTGGTGCCCGAACCCCTTCACGATTCCTCCTGCGTCACCAGGGCCATGCGCGTGATCCCGGCGCCCTGCAATACACGCAGAACTTTGACCACCTCGGCATACTGGACCCGTTCATCCGCACGGACCATGATGGTGGTTTCCGCCGCACCCGCCCCGAGTGCTAACATCTGAGCCTTCAGCTCATCCATTGTAACAGGCACCTCGTCAAGGAACAGGGCTCCGTCCTGAGAAATCGTGATCGACTGCGCCTGATCGGAAGCCAGCGGGGCGGCCTTGGCTTGGGGCAACTGGATCGGAATCCCCTGCTCTATCAGAGGAAATGTGATGATAAAGGTGATGAGCAGAATGAACGTCAGATCCATCAGCGGCGTGAGGTTGATTTCACTGATCTGCTTGAGCGATGTCAGCGGCGTCTTGCGTCCCACGATGCCCCCTACGACAGCTTGTGGTACTGATTCTCAATCCCCGAGATCAACTCCTGCGTGAAGTTGTCCATCTGCACGCTCATGCGGCGCAACTGGTCGCTCAACATGTTGTAGCCTACCGCCGAAGGCAGGGCCACAAGCAAGCCGACCACCGTGGTGAGCAATGCCCCCGAAATTCCGGGTGCTACCGCCGACAGCATCGCCGTGCCGGTTACCGCCATACCCCCAAAAGCCTCCATCACGCCCCACACCGTTCCGAGCAGCCCAAGGAAGGGCGCCGTGCTCGCAGCGGTGGCCAGGAGCCCCATGCTGTTCTCAAGCAGAAGGGCTTGATCGGCCATAGTGCGCTCGGCTACGTTCCGCACCGCATTGATCTGGATATCGTTCATGCAGCGGCGCTCCGACCCCACCCCCCCCATGAACAGCTCCTCGGGATCCGCTCCACATGCCTCAAGCGCCGTACCGAGCGCAATGCTCGTATGATCGTACACCACGTACAGCGGACTGCCCTCGAACCGGCTGCGCTTCAGGAAAAGGGCGGCTGGATGGCTCTCCTTGCGATAGGCCTGTAGAAAGCGGAAGGACATGATCCGTGCCAACCGCATCTCGCGCATCTTGGTCAGCATGACCGACCAGGCGAAGATCGACCCAATAAAGAGAATCAGCACGATCAGCTTGCCGGCCATATTGGATTGGCGAATAGCAAACCCTACCCCCGCCACCACCGGAGACGGTAACAGCCCCACTCCCATCCAGTCATAAAACATGTCGTGCCGCCTCCCCCGTGTGTCACTCGTCCGCAGTCGATAGTACGTCCCACAAGAGAAGGCATTCAAGGTGAAAAAGAGATGGCGACAGAAGATCCGCAGATCCGCTGCCGCCATCCACACCACTCGTTAGCCGAGTGCCTCGCGACACTCGCTTACGTCCCTATTTCTTCTTCGCCGCTGCCTTCTTCTTCGGAGCAGCCTTCTTGGCTACCTCTTTCTTGGGCGCTGCTTTTTTTGCAACCTTCTTGGGGGCGGCCTTCTTAGCAACCTTCTTCTTCGGAGC
>JABMPJ010000140.1 GCA_013203785.1 Lentisphaerota bacterium
CATCTTGTCGTCCAGACTCCGGATGCCAATCTGAGCCGGGCCATGCACTGGTTCAACGTGAGCTACAGCGCTTGGTACAATACCCGGCACCAGCGGACGGGGCCGGTCTTTCAGGGGCGCTTCAAAAGTATTCTGACTGAGAATGTGGCTTGGGCTTATGAGCTGAGCGTATATGTGCATCTAAACCCCCTGCGTATCAAAGGGCTCGAGTTGAGTAAGCGCGATCAGATGGGGGCGCGCCTCGGCCAGGGCAAAGTGAGCTCCGATGAAGTCCTCAAGGAGCGCCTCAGCCAGCTAAGAAGCTACCGGTGGAGCTCGTATCGTGCGTATGCGGGGTACTGCAAGGTGCCTGAGTGGCTGGAGGTGACCTCCATCCTGGAGCTGGCGTCAAAGCAGGCTTCAGATCGGATCCGTGCCTATCGTCAAGATGTCCGAACACGACTGGTGGAAGGGGCGGATCCGGATAAGCTGGATTCCGTGCGGGACCGGGTGGCGATCGGGAGTGCGGCCTTTCTGACGGCGGTCAAGGGCGGGTTCGCGCCTATAGGTCGTGAGTCCGACACGAAGCGCGATCTGCGTAAACGACTAGACTTTGATGATATTATCCGAGTGGTGGACGGTATGGGTGCTGAGAGCTGGGAGACGCTGCGCAGCCGTCACGGTGATCCAAGGAAATGGGTGGTTTTACGAGTGGCCCGGCGCTACACCGGTATGACGTTATCCGAGCTGGGGCAGGGGATGGGCGAACTTGACTATGCGGCAGTAGGGATGGGGCTCCGGCGGCTCGATAAGAAGCTTAAAGACTCCGCCGACCTCAGGCATTTCGAGGCAAAACTCGTCCAAATGTTAAATGTTGAGACGTGACCCCCTCAGCCCGGATACCTCCCCGGAGGAAGCTCAGCGTGAGCGTTGGCCTTGACATCAGGAACCTGATGTATAATGATACTGTATACATTGGAGGTGAAAGATGGTGCGAACACAAATATATCTGACAGAAGAAGAGCGAACAGGACTCGGCACTCTTGGCGAGGCCACGGGGAAGAAGCAAGCGCAGCTTATCCGTGAAGCGGTTGATCAAATGCTCGACACGGCCAGTGATCGCCGTCGCGCTTCTGTTCTGAGTAGCGCTGCCGGCATGTGGCGGGATCGTAGCGATCTGCCCGACTTCAATGCGGTACGCCAATCATGGGACAGGAGTTGATGTCATGCCCAAGCCCGTCCTAATGGATTCCGATGTGATGATTGACTTCCTGCGGGGCCACCCAAAGGCTGTGGCACTGGTGCGGAAGCACTCGTCTCGCATCATTCTATCCAGCATCGTTGCCGCGGAGCTCTACGCCGGGGTGAGAGGTGACGAAGAATTGGATACGCTGGATGACCTGATGTCTCTGTTTCGAGTTGTACCTGTGTCTGCCCCGATCGCCAGGATCGGGGGCCTTCACAAGAGGGACTATTTCAAGGCTCATGGCGTCGGCCTTGCTGACGCCATCGTCGCAGCCACGACCGAATCCGAGAACGCCGAACTGAAGACGCTCAACATCAAACACTACCCAATGATCAAAGGCCTGAGACCAGCATACACGAAGTCATAGCAGGGCCAACATGGCGCTGCTCTCGGGGCTGGTGGGGTCACGTGACCCCCTCAGTCACTGGCCATTCGAGGGCGGAGATTATGAAAAGAAGAGTTCTGATTATTGCAGGTTCTGTCATTCTGCTATTCATTGCGAATTGCACCCGAGCAGCTACTATCACCTGGACCAACAGCGCAGGAGGTAACTGGTCTGACGCGGTAAACTGGGATCCAAACCTGGTGCCGGACACGGGTGACGACGCGATCATAACAGCAGCCGGTTCTTACACGATCAACTTGCATCAATCCGTTTCTATCAATTCCCTGGTGTTTGGGGGGGGCGGATCGTCTCCACTGTTGCGTGTGGAGGGTGAGGGTTTCTACCAAGCCTACTTGACTCTGGCCAGCAGCTTTACCAACAACGCGGTGGTAGAACTGGTTAACACCACTGCCAACCGTTCTGCGACCCTCACGGTCAACGGCGGTCCGCTGGTAAACAGCGTGACGGGCACGCTGCTGGTCTCCGCCGGGGCTGGCGGCGGCACACGCACGCTCACCGCCGAGCTCGACAACCGGGGAACCCTTACGGTGCAGTATCCGCTTTCGATGTCAAAGACGGGTTCCTCCCACACCAACTCGGGCTCCATCGTTGCGAGTGCCGACATCGGCCTCACCCTATACAGTTCGACCTTTGACAACAGCGGCAGTACGACCTTTTCCGGCGGAGCTGGCCTGAACATCACCGGCAACGGCTCGGGGAGCATCTTCACCACGACCGGGACGCTGGCCCTGGGCGCGGGCCTCATGGACGTCAACAACTGTACCTTCAACTATGACGGCACCGTTACCGGTTCGGGTACCCAGGATTACAGTGGCGTGAACCTGAACCTGACCCCGGATCTCTCCAACGTCGGTACGGAAATCCTGCTCTACAACAGCACCGTAAGCGGGCCGGGCACGCTTATCAACGCCGCAGGCGAGTCGATGCTGCTCACCGACATCACCTGCAACGCGGATCTCGAGAATTCTGGCGACCTCGTCTGCCGGAGGACTGTGAACCTCAACGGTGGCTTCGAGAACCTGGG
>JABMPJ010000141.1 GCA_013203785.1 Lentisphaerota bacterium
CGCCCCACGGCGAGCTTGGGATGACACCGTACCGTAAGCCATCGGGCCGGCCGCCCGCAAAACGTCCTTAGCGCTGTCGCAGCCGATCATACTGCGGCGAGGTATTGCTGAGATTCAGGTCGTAAAGTTCGTTGAGCATGACGCGCCACTGCTCCAGAGGCGCGTCATCAGCCAGGGCCTGCTTGATAGCCGAACGGTCGCGCCATTTGATCAGGACTTTGTCCCATGCACGCCCGTAGTACTCACGGCGTGCTTCGGGAGCGCCCTCCAGCAACGAGGGAGGTAGGAAGAAGTCGGACTCACGAACGATGTGCGTGCAGATCCTGAGCATACGCCGCCCCATCGTCAGGCGGGGATCTTGTCCTTCGTGGGCGGCAGGGTCAAACCTAGAAACTAGAAAATAGGCACACACACATTGAGAGAGCCGAACATGCCGCTGCAGAGGTACGCGGAGTACCGCGCCCCTGAGCTCTTCGTTCGAGCAGGACAAAAGAACCATGTTGAGCTCTCAACAACCTAGTGGTACCATGACCGCATGATGATTGAGTGGCATAGCTGTAGCAGCGTTGAACGTACCCAAGGTCGGGTTAGCGGCGCATGGGTGTTTAAGGGCACTCGCGTGCCTGTGCGCGCACTGTTTGAGAACATCGAAGACGGTGCAACCGTGGACGATTTCCTTGAATGGTTCCCTGGCGTGACGCGGAACCAAATCGAAAGCGTTCTTGAGCATGCGGCAGCCTCTCTCATGGTTGAAACTGCCGCATGAAGATCCTTTTCGATCAAGGCACTCCCGTCCCCCTCCGGCGTCATCTGCATCCACACGACGTTGACACAGCAGCTGAGCGCAACTGGTCAACATTACAGAACGGCGACCTTCTGAATGCAGCGGATGATGATGGCTATCATGTTCTTGTCACCACAGATCAGAACCTGCGCTATCAGCAGAACCTCGCTGACCGCCAGATCGGCATTCTGGTTCTATGCACGACCTCGTGGCCTCGCATCCGAGAGAATATCGAGCAGGTTGTCGCAGCGTTGGATGCCCTCCCCGAGGGCGGATACCACGAACTGAGATTCTGAGGCTCGAACATCACCGTGCACCCATATTCCTGAAAGGCCGCGGACGGCCTTCCATGAAATGGTGACGGTGGGCGTTTTGGGTGAGAAATGGATCAAGAAAGAGTCTTGACATGATATCATCACATGATACTATATTGTCGTAATGAACAGAAAGCACCAGAAGACCCTTGATCGCATAGTCGAGAAACCGGAACGGTCGGACATACCGTGGAAGGATATCGAAGGGCTCATCATCGCGCTGGGTGGCGAGATATCGGAGGGACGAGGGTCCCGAGTCCGACTCTACCTGAATGGTGTGCGGGCTGTGTTTCACAGACCGCACCCCAAGCGGGTGACGGACAAGGGCGCTGTCAGTTCGATGCGTAGGTTTCTGAAGGAAGCAGAGGTGATATCATGATGGAATACAAAGGTTATATTGGGAATGTTGAGTTTGATGATGAGGCCAACATCTTTCATGGCGAGGTTATCAATCTTCGGGATGTTGTCACGTTCCAGGGCTCAGCAGTGGCACAACTCCGCAAAGCTTTCCGTGACTCCGTCGATGACTATCTTGAGTTCTGCACCGAACGCGGCGAATCTCCCGAGAAACCCTACTCAGGCAAGTTCATGGTTCGGGTTGAACCCGAACTACACAAAGCGGTCGCGATACACGCGAAGAGAGAGCACAAAAGCCTGAACGCATGGGTTCACGACACCCTCGCTGTTGCTGCAGGATGAAGGCACCCAACCAACGCATGCTCGGTACGGCGTGCCGCCGCCCGAGATGCGTGACGATGGATGAGAAGAGAATGGGAAGCCCTGCCAGAGACGACGGGTCCTGAACGGGAACCAATCAGAAGCAACCAGAGAGAAAACGAAGTTCTCACAAACCCGCAGGTGTGACAAGCTCCCGGATGTGAAACCGCATCCATCAATTGCGTCGACGGTAGCATTGACAGCTGCGAATACGCTGCTGTCATCGCACCGTCACGCTGACGTTCTGCAGGAAAGAGATTGACTCCGCAACCACCTGTTGTACAATTGTCGCCTCATAAAGGGGGGCGAAATGGACATCGTGATTGATGCTTCAGCAATCCTCGCCGTCATCGTTGGCGAACCGGAGCGCGACCGGATTGTTGAAATGACTGCGGGGCACAACATGGTCGGACCGGGGTCCATCCCATGGGAAGTTGGGAATGCTTTCTCTTCGATGCTGAAGCAGCATCGTGTCGGCATTGAAGAGGTCAGGCAAGGCCTGACTATTTTTCAATCCATCGCCATTCGGTATCTTGCGGTGGATATGCAGAATGCACTCTCAATCGCGCATGCCGCTAATCTGTACGCGTACGATGCGTACTTTCTTGACTGCGCGGCGCGCCACGCGGCGCCATTGTTAACACTGGATCGGCCGCTACAGAGAGCGGCCGACAAGATTGGTGTCCATGTTCTGGAGGTATGAACCATGCAAGTCTATACATATTCTGAAGCTAGACAGAGACTCTCCAGCGTGCTGGATAGAGCTGAAGTGTCCGGCAAGGTCTTGATCCGCCGAAAAGACGGACGGACGTTCGCGCTTGCGCCCGAACGGGCGGAGACATCCCCGCTGGATGTCCCATCCATCAAAGCACAGATCTCAACAGAGGAACTCGTCTCCATTGTAAGGAAGCAGAGAGGCAGAACAACTGCGTCCACGCGATTTCTGAAAGGCCGCGACCGGCCTTCCAAAAACGCGTGACGCATAGCGTTAGGGCACGAGATGAAATGAGCATGACACTTTACAACAGTCAGGAAGACAACCCCGTCAATCGGGCCGAGTATGAGAATCCTGACAACTGGAAAGGTCCCAAGTGGGGGCCTTCCTACGCCAGCAAGACCGACACCCGTCTCTGGGTTCCCAAGAAGACACTTGGACCTGGAACCGGGTGGCAACTCAACACGGCCCAACCGAAGGCCAAAGTGCTTGGCGCGATAGCCGTCACATGTCTTCTTGTTTGCTTGATGGTGGTGCTCATCAGTGTACTGTGGCTTCAATAGCAAGGGGAGGCCCCAACATCGGCGTCCATGGTAGGCTCGCAAGCTCACCACCATGACGCCAAGCGTTGAGATGAACCAAGGCGTGGCGTAGCATAGTGACATGAAGACCGTGTAGATAGAGACGTCCATTCCGAGCTTCTATCATGAAACGCGAGAGGAGCCGGAGATGATTGCTAGACGACACTGGACCCGGCAGTGGTGGGAGCACGCTGCCGAGCGCTACCGTTTGGTTACCAGCGAAGGCGTGATCGCGGAATTGCAGGAAGGGGAATACGACACTCAGGCCGAGACGGTGAAGCTGATAGCAGACCTGCCTCGCTTAGAAGTCGCGGACGACATCGCAGACATCATCGACGTCTACCTCGCCAATCATCTCATGCCCAAGGAACGTCTCGGCGACGCGCTTCACCTGGCCCTTGCGTCGTCCATAAGTGCGATTTTCTCCTGACATGGAACTGCACACACATTGCCAACGCCAACAAGTTCGAGCACATCCGGATAATCAACGCACGCCTTGGTTTGTTTGTGCCTTCGTTGGTAACCCCCATGGAACTCTGCGAGGAGGATACACCATGACCGATTCAACACTGCAACGCGTATGGGATTCCAGAGAAGCAATCTCTCGCCGGTGCGACTTCGACTCCCATAGACTGGTTCAGTTCTACCAGTCCCGCCGGAAGACACCGGATCGAACGGGATAGGACTCCTCATTGCTGAGGAGCCCTCCCACCCCACCGAGCGTACGGATCGCGTACTCGGCGAGTAGGCTGGTAAAGTCGAAAGAGCGTCCCAAACCCTTCAAACCGGGCGTTTAGGCCTGTGTCGCTCTACC
>JABMPJ010000142.1 GCA_013203785.1 Lentisphaerota bacterium
ATCTGCTTCGCTGATCTTGCCATAGTCTGTCTCCTTTCACAAGACATACATTCAACCACAAAAAAAAGCCGCTCGCAAGCGGTTTCTTATCCATTTCTGATATTTCCTTCAGTGCTCTTCCACCAATCTCAATCACACCCTCCTTCTTCGGGCGCAGCTGCGATACACTTCAAGTGTGGTCACCATAATCGTAATCCTACTCATAATCGTAATCCGAGTACGATTACGAGCAGGATTGCGATTACGAAAAGCGGTGCAGTCCTCGGATACACGGCTCTGCAACGAATCGTAAATGCGCCCCCTTCTCCTGCCCCCAGCTACCCAAAGATGCGCTTGAGGTGGCGTTCGTAGATGTTGGTGCTGACGTGGCGGGCGATGATGTCCCGGTGCGTGGTAAGGGCATCGGTGTAGCGACGGCCCAGTTCGGCGGCAACCTTGTAGCCCACATGCAACAGCTGACGCACGTTTGGATCATACTGCTCGCACTCCGGGTTATGCTCCACCGCCGCCATGAAGGCGGCACCGCTCCAGGCGTCGACCGCATCCGGCGTCGGCAGGGCCGATCGGTCAATGTCGATCACGGTCGCATAGGGACCGCACAGCTCGTCGAATCGGCCATAGGCGTTGCGGTAGACGGTTTGGGCGATCGCCAAGCCCTCGCCGCCGGCTTCGGCCAGACCGATCAACTCCTCCAGCCAGGTGGTGCCAGCCGTCTTGAGATGCAGGCCCGCGCCCGCAGCGCGCACGGCGCGGCCGATGATTGGGTAGATCGAAAACTTGTCGCTGCCAGAGTGGACACTCAGCTTGAGGGTATCGGGCAGGCCAAAGCGCTCAATCGCGAAACGGATCACCGCCAAGTCGGCCACGAACTCCAGCTCAAATTGAGCCAGATCACCGACGTAGTCCACGCCCTTGTTGAACCGGCCCGTGAATTTGGGCGCAATCGTCTGGGCCGGGATGCCCTCGTCCGCAATGGCCGCCAGGATGAAGAGCATTTCAAGCGGCGACTGCGGCCTATCCGTCTCGTCCATCGACACCTCTGTAATAAAGGTGCCCGCCCCCTTAGCGGCCTCGATATGACGGTAGATGCGGCCCGCCTCCTGGATCGCGAGAAGGAACTGGCGCGCGGCCGTTTCGATCTGGTCACGACTGATGGTGAGTGGCTCGTCCAACCCCTCAATTTTCAACTCACCGACGAATTCGGAGTAGCGCTCCACAAAGGCCTCGATATCGGCCTCCGGAGCGACTTCACCTGTGAAGTCAGCCACATCAATGGTGAAAAAATCGCTGCTCTCCATGAAAAGGTCCACGTTGCCGAGGCCGATATGATCGGCATCGACGTGATAACCGCCGCTCCAGCCCAGCGCCGCCACGGCCGCATCAGCCTCGCGCCGCACGTCGCCGGGCACCGTCCCGATAATCGTGTGCTCACGGTGCGACTTGTTCCAGACCGGCACGACCTCCAGGCCATCCGCCGCCGCGCGCACCAGTGCCTCCAGCTGCGCCTCGCCCTGTCGCGCAAAGCGATCCCCCACCCCCATTGAATACTTCTCAAGCTTCAGCATATCTTTATCCCTTCTTCCATAGCGGAAGCACATCCGCCGCCGTGGGCATAGCCGGATAGTCCGGCAATTCCAGTCCCGTCACCAATTCATCTATACGTACCGCCGTGCCGCGCGCCATAGACTCGTTCGCGGCGATCCCGGTCAGAATCGACCAGCTACCGGCACGGTGATCGGCCGCACGGAAATATTTGTCGTCGCCCTGCGGATCGAAGACATCCTGTTGCAGAGGCTCATCACCGCCACCATGGCCGCCCGCCGCATTCCACACATCCACTTCATACGGATTTTCACCGTGAAGATAGACCCGCGTCCAGGTGCCCTCTTTGTCCAACTGCCCCGGCACACTGCCATCCGCGTTGATATAGACCGACTCCATGCACTTGTGCTCGATCCGTCCCTTTGATCCCGCGAAGGTCACAATGTATCCCTCCCAGGGCGAGAATGAGGTCAGGGAGTAAGCCATCTTGACCCCGTTGGCATAGTCGACCAGGACATTCATCGTGTCCTCGATATCGATCTCCTCGGAAAAGACACAGCGGTCCCTGAAGTAACCGTCGTGCGATTCGCAGTCAAGATAGAGCGCGCGGATGGTTTCATTGCCAGCCATATCGAGCACGAAGGGACAGCGCTTTGCTTCGGCACAGCCGGTGCAGCGTTCACCGCGCTCTGTCAGGCCATAGCGCTCGGCCGTCTGCGGGGTGTAGAAGCTGCGACGGCCGGAGGCCATCACGCGCTCAGGTACGGATGAGAGCCACCAGTTCACTAAATCAAAATGGTGCGTCGCCTTGTGCACCATCAATCCTCCTGAGTTGGCTTTGTTGCGATGCCAACGCCGGTAGTAGTCTGCTCCGTGGCTCGTGTTGAGCAGCCAGTGGAAGTCAACCGAATGGACCTCGCCGATCAGGCCGGACATCAGGAGATCCTTGACCTGCGTACGGGGCGGCGAGTAACGGTAGTTGAACGTGACCGTACACGTACGCCCCGTTTCGCGCTGCGTGTCGATAATCCGTTGGCAACGCTCGGCATCAATGGTCATCGGCTTCTCGGTCACCACATCGCAGCCCGCTTTCATGGCGCGGCAGATGTAATCATCGTGACTCGAGTCCTGCGTCGTCACAATCACGCAATCGGGAAGGGTCTCAGCCAACATGCGGTCGAAATCCTCCGCCGCGTAACCAGGAATATCCACGCCGACTTTCTCTTTGGCCTGTGCGATCGACAGGGCCAGCCGTCCCGCGTTGCGGTCGCACAGGCCGACCATCTCGGCCTTCTCCTTGTGCGTCTCAATGACCGAATCACGGAACAATCGGTGGCGACCACCCAGACCCACCTGCACATACCTCTTCTTGGACATCCTGCTCCTTTTGCTTCAAGCCGATTCGCGAACCACAAGTCGCATCGGCAGTCGTTGTGACCATCCGCCTGCGGGCGGCTCATCGCCGCCCATTTTTGAAAGGAGCACCTCAGCCGCCGTGCGGCCGACATCCCGGTTGGGCTGTGCCAAGGTCGTGAGCGCCGGCCAGCTCAGCGCGGTCAGCTCCCGGTCATCAAAACCGATCACCGCGATCTCCCGCGGTACAGCGATCCCACGCTCATGCAGTTGGGCCAACACCTTGAGGGCCAACACATCCGATGACACTTGCAGCGCGTCCGGACGAGGCTGAAGCGCCAGCAGCGGCTCCAAATCAGCGGGATCCGCCTCCGGATTGATCACGATAATCGGCTCCCGTCCCAATTCCGCCATGGCACGCTCATAGCCGTCCAGACGGGTACGGTCATCGGTTCCGAAATAGGCGATCGTCCGGCGCCCTGATCGGGCCAGATAGTGGATCGCTTCGTAAACACCCTCTTCGCGTCTAATTCCGATCACGTCACCCGACTCACCCCGATGATCGAGCAGCATGTAGGGCAGCCCAGCCGCCTCGGTCTCTCGGATGGCCTCCGTCATGTCGAGGTCCAGGCCTCCAAAAAAGGCCACCCCCATCGGAGCGCGCTGCACAAGGCGGTCGAGCACCTGACGCGTGGGATCCGCGCCCGATCGATCACGACGACCGAAGAGGACGAAGAGAGAGTATCCTGCTTCACGCAGTCGCTCCTCAAAGGCGCGCAGCTTGGTCATGTGCAGCTCGCTGACCTCACCCAGAACAGCCCCGACTTCCATCGTGCGGCCCGTGCGCAGCGCCCGCGCCACCAGATTGGGCCGGTACCCCAGACGCTCGGCCACCTCCGTGACGCGTTCACGCGCCTCCGCGCTGGTGCTTCCGGTACCCTCCAACGCACGACGTACCGTCCGGATCGAGACCCCGGTTTCCTCCGCAATATCACGTAGCGACGCGACCTTTGAAGATTCACTTGCCATCGTTGGCGCTCCCAAACAAACCTATTGCCATCGTTGGCACTCTATATTTTGGTGCGTTGCGTTGTCAACACGGAATCAGGACTGGGGCCTATAATCTCTGCGGGTGACGGCAGACTCTTGAGCCCCATCCTAATCGTAATCATGCTCGTAATCCTAATCGATTAGGATTACGAGCATGATTACGATTAGGAACTCTGCGCGCTGAGGAGCTATGCCTCGCGATCAGGCACGGGGGGGATCGGGCGACCGATATGAGTGAGGACGGCCTGAAGATCCTTCCAGACCTCCTTCTTTGCGCCGGGCTTGCGGAGGAGGTAGGAGGGATGAAACGTGGGCATGACGTCGATGCCCTCAAAGGTGTGCCAGGTGCCGCGCAGGCTGGTGATGCCGGTCAGCCCGAGGAGGCCCTCCGTCGCCGTGGCCCCCAGACAAACAATGACGCGGGGGGAAAGCAGGGCGATCTGTCCTTTCAGGTAAGGGATACAGAGCTCCATCTCCTCCGGTTCCGGCTTACGGTTCGCTGGCGGACGGCATTTGGCAATGTTGGCGATAAAGACATCGTCGCGCTGGTAGCCCATCGCCTCGATCATTTTGGTAAGCAGCTTGCCAGCACGTCCCACAAAGGGGATGCCCTGCGCATCCTCGTCGGCGCCGGGGGCTTCGCCCACAAAGAGAATCTCAGGATGGGGGCTGCCTGCACCGGGTACCGTGTTGGTGCGGGTCTTGTGTAGCTCGCACTTCGTACAACCGGCAATATCGGCGGCCACGGCGGCAAGGTCCGACCAGATAGCCGAACCCGCCGAGGCGGTGGCGGCCGACACCATTGATGCCGACGTCACGGCCGGTTTGGCCGGTTTGGCCGGTTTGGCCGGTTTGGCCAGTTCGGCCTCAGCTGCGGCCCGTGCGGCGGGTGGCGGCACGCCCAGCTCCGCAATCACGGCACCGTCCATTTCAACCTCGCTGCGCCCCTCTTCGATTTCGAAAGCGACGTAGTCCTCGATGTCGGCTACTACTTTTGAAAATCCATCCACCTCACGCTTCTTAGTCATTCTGGCCCCTCCCCCGCAACATCTCTATCCATTTCACCATATCCGCCGGTAGCGGCGCTTCAAATTCAAGGGGATCCTCACACACAGGGTGACGAAAGCTCAATTGGCGCGCATGGAGGAGTTGGCGCGGGGGGATGCCCAGGTCACCGATCGCCTTGCATCGGCCGTAGAGCGGATCGCCGAGGATAGGGTGACCGATATGGGTCATGTGCACCCGGATCTGGTGGGTACGACCTGTCTCGATCTTCACATCGACGCGGGCGGCCTCGCACCCAAACGTCTCGACGACCTCGTAGTGGGTCACACTCTTACGGCCCCGCGGTGGCTGGGCCGACATTTTTTTACGATCCTGTCGGCTGCGACCGATGAGGGATTCAATGCGGCGGGCTGGCGGATCGGGTATCCCGCGCACGAGAGCCACATAGGCCTTCTGGACCTCTCCCTGCTTGAACTGCTCAACCAGACCCTGTAGGGCGCGGTCATGCTTGGCAACCACCATGACGCCGCTGGTATCCTTATCGAGGCGGTGCACGATACCGGGCCGCAGCTCGCCACCCACGCCAGCGAGGTCGTGGCAGTGGTGGAGCAGCGCGTTGACGAGTGTGCCGTCCGGATGACCCACGGCGGGGTGCACGACCAGTCCAGCGGGCTTGTTGAGCACCACAATGTCGCCATCTTCGAAGAGGATGTCCAAGGGGATGTTCTGCGGGGTGAGATCAACCGGTTCAGCGGCCGGGACCTGCACCGTAACGCGGGCGTCGGCCTGGGTGGAGGCATGCGGTCGTGTCGGGGCACCATCCACCCGGACCGATCCATTCCGGATCAGCGCTTGGAGCCGGGAGCGAGAGAGGTCGGGCACGTGGGCATGCAGCCAGATGTCAAGGCGTTGACCCGCATCAGCGGCGGCCACGGTCAGCTCAATCGTCGCCGCAACGTCCTGCGCAGCACTCATGCCGATGCCGGCCTGCGGGCCCTTTGACGGAGGATGGCGAGAAGGACCCATCCCGCGATGAAGAGGGCCACACTGATCCACTGTGCGACGGAGAGCCCCATCCACCGCAGGCGGTAATCGCCACGCAGGAACTCAAGGAGAAAGCGACCGACCGGGTAGGTCAGCAGGTAGGTCACGCCGACGGTGCCGGGCTGACGTCGCCGGTGCCAGGCCAGCAACACGATGCCGAAAAGCAGTAGGTTGAAGGCCGCCTCGTAGAGCTGGACGGGGTGCACGGCCAGACTTTGCCAAGCGGAGGGATCAATCACGCCCGCCATAAGCTGTTCATGCCACGCCGGGCTGCGCATGGGGTAAATGACCGCCATGGAACCGTTCGACACCGTGCCATGGCAACAGCCGTTCATAAAGCAGCCGATGCGGCCAAACGCGTGCGCCAGCGGTAGCGAGGTGATCACGAAATCGGCCAGATCCAGAAAGGGGGTTTTCTGCGAGCGGGCCACCAGGTAGAGCGCCAGCCATGCCCCCAGGAAGCCGCCGAAGTAAATCAGACCGCCCTCATCAATGCGAACGATCTTTTCGGGATTGGCCATGAAATAGTTCAGATCGGAAAGAATGTAGGCCGCCCGTGCGCCCAGGATACCTGCAATCATGATCCAGAAAAGCAGGTCGGAGCAGAACTTGAAGTCACGACCGGTCGATCGTCCGAGTAGTGTCCAGTTAAGCAGCCCGGCCAGGAACCCGAGGGCCATCATCACACCGTACCAGTGTACGCTCAGCTTACCTATCGAGAAGAGGTCCGGCATCATGCTTTGGCGTCCCTAGTAAGGAGAAATCCCTTGGACATTTATGTCCGGCTGTGTCTATTCTTGAGATTGACTGTCGGTGCGAGAGAAACTGGAATCTACCCCGTCGCGGGACCTATGGCAATCCTTTCCCGCAGAGGGGCTACCTGGCCACTGAACCCCATCCAGGCATAATAGAGTGACAATGGCAGACGAAAACGAAGTAGTGACCGCAGAGGATGCGAAGGCGACGAGCATTGCCACCGATGCCGTCAAATCGATGAACTGCAAGTATTGCGATGCACAGATCGACGTTTCCGAGCTGGACGCGTTCACCGAGATCGAGTGTCCTCAATGTGGCCAGCACGAGACCGTACCGGCCCAACTTGGCCCTTTCCGGCTGCTGCGATTGCTGGGTACGGGTGGTATGGGCGGGGTTTACCACGCCTACGACGAAACGCTGGGGCGCAATGTGGCCATCAAGGTGATGCTCAAATCGCTGGGCGTCGACGGCGATTTCGTTGAGACATTCAAGCGCGAAGCCCAGGCCGTGGCGAAACTGAACCATCCCCATATCGCGCAGATCTACTCCTTCGGACAGGAAAAGGGCCAGCCCTACATCGTCATGGAGCTGATCAATGGTCGGCACATGGACGAGATGATCGAGCAGGAGCGCTCGCTCAGCGAGGCTCTCGTATTGCGCATCGCCCTCGAAATTTCGCAGGGACTCGCCGCGGCCGATAAGATCGGGCTCATCCATGGCGACATCAAACCGGAGAACATCCTCCTCGACGACAAAGGCAACAGCAAGCTGGTCGATTTTGGCCTCGCCACGTTCACGAACCAACAGTCGCAGGACGGCATTTGGGGCACACCCTATTACATCGCCCCCGAGAAGGTCCGGCGCCAGCGGGTCGATGCGCGCTCTGATATTTACAGCCTGGGGGCCGCCCTCTTTCACGCCCTGACCGGTAAGCCGCCTTTCGACGGAGACACCCCGGTGGATGTGGTGAAGGCGCGCCTGACCGATCCCGCGCCACGGGTCAGCTCGGTGCGCGAGGATATCGACGAAGATGTCGACCGCATTGTGGCGCGGATGCTCGAAAGCGAGCCGGGACGACGCTACCCAACCTATGCCTCCCTGATCGGCGATATCGAGAAGACACTTAAGAAGCTGGGACCGGCGAAAGGTGCCTCCCAGGCGGTGAAGTCTAAAAAAGTCATTATTCGTAAGAAGGGCGCGCCGCCCCCATCGACCAGCCCGGGTACTGGCCCCGTATCAGCCGCCCCCAAGTCCTCTAAGATCGTGGTATCACGTTCCGGACGCAGCCTGTCGAGTACATCCATTCCCGCCATCGATGACAAACCCGAAGAGCTGGATGAGCCCGAGAAACCGAGAAGAGGCAAGAAGGTCGCCATCGGCTGCCTGATCGCGCTGCTCCTGCTGGGTCTGGCCGGTGGCGGAGCAACCTATGGATATCTTCGCGTGAAGCAGAAGGCAAAGGAGGCTCTGCTGACCGCGCAGGAGGCCGCCTTGAACGACTTGCGTGGGGAGGGTGCGGCGATCTGCGACAAGATGGGAGCCCTGCTGAGCGACTTCGCCAGGAGTGAAGCGGCCGCCATGGCGTTCTACCAGAAGTCGGCAGCGGATGTCATGGCCGTGGACAGCGCGTCGCTCGCGGCACCACAGCCCCCCCTGGAGCCAAAGCGCGAACCAGACCCCCTGCCGCTCGACACCAACGCCCTCGCCGTCGCGGCAGAGGGTACCAATACCAATGTGGTCGTGGAAGCCGCCGTCCCTGCCGAACCTGAGCCGATACCCGAGCCCGCCGCCGCACCTGAAGCGATCGCGGCGCCGAGCGAGCCTGACTCGCTGATTATGGGCGTGGGCAAACGCGTCGTAGAGGCCTGCGAGACGATTATGAAGCTGCATGCCGAGGCGCGTCGCGTGGTGGGCCAGGCGACGGCACTGAACGACAATTTGAATGCGTGCGACACTATTCTTGAAGCGACCCCCCTTGCGGCCGATTTGGCACTGCTACAGGAGCCGCTGCCGGGCCTGCTCCGCAGGACCCGAGAGGCGTTGGCGCGAGCCAAAGAGTCGAGCGAGAAGACCGCCGAGCTGCGAACGGGCGAAGGGGAACGCCTCCGTGCCGAGCGCGCGGCGGCGGCCGAAGTCGCCCGCCAACAAGCCGAGCGCGAAGCGGCCGAGCGGAAAGCGGCGGAGGCGAAGGCCCGGATCGAGGCTGAGATTGCGCGGGCCAACATGACGCCCGAAAGCGTACGCGATGAGGTGACGACCTATCGCTACCGCGACGCCGCGCGCAAGCTGGAGCGAGAGGTTGGCACGTTTGAGACCGATGGCGGTCGAGCGGCGATGCAGGCCGTCGTGGAGCGCTACATGCGCCTGGAGGAGCTGAAGCTCTTCTTGATCAAACAACTCACGGCAAAGCCATTCAGCTGGGGCTACGTGGAGGGCGCCAACCGTCTCGACATCCTCTCGGCCAGCAACGTCGGGATTCGCCTAAAGGACCGCACGGTCCGCTGGCGGGATATATCGACGCGACAGATGTTCCTCTTCATCCAGAACTACGTCAGGGACGGCGCGCTCTCGCAGGGCGTCAAGCTGCGCGAGCTGGCCGACCTGAATCTCGCGGCGGCCATCTTCTGCGCTATCAACGGCGGCGAGCCAGCGGCTCGACGCTATGCCGATTCGGCCATCAGGCTGCTTTCGACAATGCAGGACGAGGTGAATCGACTGGTGCCCTTCTCTTCGGAGACGGAAGAGTAGCGGAGCGAGCCAAGCCGTTCTCAGCCAGGATCGAGTTCGAGCCGAATGCTGGTGATGCGCGAGGGGCCGAAGCGCTTCTGCACGTTATTTAGCATGAGCTGCTGGCCAACACGGCGTAATTCATTCAACCAGATGGGACTGTCGACATAGACCGTCAGGGCCTTCTCATCCAGAGCGCCTGCACGGGTATGGCACGCCAACTCGCCGCCCACAACCTCGCTCCAGGCCTCTTCGAGGACCGCCGCCCAGTGCTGCTCGGTTAGCCCGGCCTTGCGCATGACGCGGCCAAGAATCTCGCTCATGGGGGTGGCATCCGCCACACCGGCGGGCGGCACCGGATCGGTCAGCTGGAATCGCTCCCGCTGCACCGCCCACGCCCCCGACTTGCGTGATCTTCTTCTGTTACTGCTTCTCACGACAAGACCACACCACAATGTTGGGGCCATTGCTAGAAAGAAGTAACCACCAAGACACTAAGACACCAAGGGCATGACAGGCGAATACCTAACCACGCCCTTTGTCTCTTCGCGCCTTCGTGGTTTCTCCCACCCCACAGGGAAGCGACCAATGCCCAAAAACAAAGAGCGCAGAGGTGCCATTACAGCCTTCTGCGCTCTCTGCATTGAATGGTCGACTGCCCGAAGGTGCCTACGCCCCTTTGAACTCAGCCACAATACTGGTGATGGATGCCTTGGCATCGCCCAGCAGCATGCGGGTATTGGGGGCAAAGAAGAGCGGATTGTCAACGCCCGCAAAACCAGCCTTCAATGAGCGCTTGAGCACGACACAGACGCGGGCCTTATCCACGTCGATGATCGGCATCCCGTAGAGGGCCGTTCCCTCTTCGCGAGCGGACGGGTTCACCACATCGTTCGCGCCGATCACGACGGCCACATCCACGTTGGCAATCGTCGGGTTCACGTCACCCGGCTCGACCAGCTGCTCGTAGGGCACATCCGCCTCAGCCAACAGCACGTTCATGTGGCCCGGCATGCGCCCGGCGACCGGATGGACGCAGTAGTTGACTTCACAGCCATTGGCCTCCAGTAGTCCACCCAGCTCTTTAACCGCATGCTGCGCCTGGGCGACGGCCATGCCGTAACCCGGTACGAAGACCACGGATGAGGCCGCCTCAAGCATGAGGTAGACATCGTCGGAGGAAACCGTCTTGGCCTCACCGGTAAAGGTCTTGCCGGCCGTCACAGTAGCGCCAACCCCGGCAAACATGACGTTCGAGAGGGAGCGGTTCATGGCACGACACATGATGCTCGTAAGGATCAGACCGCTGGCCCCGACGAGGGAACCGGCCACAATCAGGACGTTGTTCATGATCACAAAACCAGCCGCCGAGGCCGCCAGGCCGGAGTAGCTGTTCAGCAAGGCGATGACCACCGGCATATCGGCGCCGCCGATCGGGATGGTGACCAGGATACCGAGCACCATGGAGATGACCACCATGCCAACAAAGACCACATAGGCCGACAACGGGTTGAGGCAGATGAAAGCGGTTCCGACCACCATCACCACGAGGATGAGACCGTTCACAAGCTGCTGCCCCTTGAAGAGGACCGGCTTGCCGCTGATCTTCTCTGCCAGCTTGGCATAGGCCACCATCGACCCAGAGAACGTCACACCACCGATCAGCACCGTGACACCAATGGCGATCAGGGTGAAGAGGCTGCTCTCGGCGCCGTTGACGATGCGGTGATACTCCGCCCAGCCCACCAAAAGACTGGCCAAACCGCCGAAACCGTTAAACAGTCCAACCATTTCAGGCATCGAGGTCATCTTGACCATCCGCGCTGCGGCAGCACCGATGACCGATCCGATCACACCACCCAGAACGATCCACTTGAGGTCGAGCTTCGCCAGAATGAGCGTCGCAACAATGGCGATCAGCATGCCGACGGCCGACACCAAGTTCCCCTTGCGCGCCGTCGTCGCCTTGCCGAGCATCTTCAGTCCGTAGATGAAGAGGATCGAGGCGAGAATATAGAGATAATCAGGAAGGTTCGTCATGGTTATTTACCTCCCTTTTTCTTGGCCTGGAACATCCCCAACATGCGGTCGGTGACGAGATAGCCGCCCACCACATTGATCATGGCGAGCGCCACCGCAATAGTGCCCAGCACGATCATGGCCGTTTGGCTCGTGTTCTTCACGGCCAGCGCCAGCAGCGCCCCCACAATGGAGATTCCCGAGATCGCGTTGGATCCGGACATCAACGGAGTATGCAGCTGCGAGGGCACCTTGGCGATGAGCTCGCTTCCCAGGAAGATCGCCAGCACAAAGACGAAGATGAGCAGGCCCATCGACGCTCCGGCACTGGCCGTAGTCGCCGCGGCGGCCACATCGGTCGCGGGTACCGGGCAGCAGGCTTTGGCGGGTGCCTCGGGCGCGACCTGCGCCAAGGCGGAACCCGCGCAGAGCGCGAGTCCACAGATGATCGCTATAAAGCGGACGGTCCTCATTATGCATCTCCATTCGGGGCCATCAGGGCCTTGATTTTCTCGTTACGTATCGCGCCATCGTGGACAACCAGACAGCCGGCAATGATTTCATCTTCGGTATTCAGCTTGAGCGTCTTGGCCTCTTCGTCCCAGAAGTGCTCCACCAGGTTGAACAAGTTGCTCGAGTACATCAGGCTCGCATCGGCGGCAACCTGACCAGCCAGGTTACCCAAGCCCACCACACGCACCCCATTGATGTCGACCTCTTTCCCGAGCTCTGAGCCTTCGACGTTGCCGCCGGACTCAACCGCCATATCGATCACAATGCTGCCGGGCTTCATGCGCTCGACCATGGCACGCGTCAAAATGCGAGGTGCCGGACGTCCAAAGAGCTGGGCTGTGGTGATGACCACATCCGCGTCTGCGGCGTGATCGGCCATGACCTCGCGCTGCTTGTCCAGCTGTTCGGGCGTCAGCTCACGGGCGTAGCCATCCTTGGTCTGGCCCATCTCGCCCAGATCAACCTTCACGAAACGGGCCCCCAGCGATTCGACCTGTTCGGCCACCACGGGACGGGTGTCAAAGGCCTCGACGCGCGCGCCCAGTCGTTTGGCCGTCGCGATGGCCTGCAGGCCTGCCACGCCAGCACCGATAATAAAGACCTTGGCCGGTTTGATGGTGCCGGAGGGCGTCATCATCATCGGGAAGATCCGATTCATGCGCTCCGCCGCCAGAACGACCGCCACATAGCCGGCCAGGTTGGCCTGCGAGCTGAGGGCGTCCATCTTCTGGGCAATCGTGGTGCGCGGAATCATCTCCATGCTGATCGCGGATATCTTGGCCTCGGTCAGGCTCTTTACCAGGTCCCCCTCGTTGAAGGGATCAAGATAACTGATATGAATACAGCCCGCTTTCAGCATGGCAATATCCTCTTGCGACGGTTTGTTCAACCGCAGCACCATATCGGCGTCTCCCAGGAGTTTGGCGCGATCCGTCACAATGACGGCACCGGCCTCCTTGTAGGCCTCGTCGGCAAAGCCAATGCTCTGCCCCAGCCCCGCCTCCACATTCACATCGGCACCCAACTTGACGAGTTTGGCTACATCAGCAGGAACCATTGCAACGCGGGGGTCGTTCGTATTTCCATCACCAGATACGGCAACGTTCATGTTCATCTACCTTTCACAGGACAATTTGCAGGCCGCACATAATAGGGGCCCGCGTTCAGCAAGACAAGAATGGAACGAGACGATTGACCGGTTTTTTTGTCGCTTGCATTCAGAGGGGGGCAGGTGTACTGTTCTGCGCCTGATTTCAGTGAGGACAGGAAACTATGAGAAAAGACATTCATCCGAAGTACGAAGAGGCCACAGTGACGTGTGCCTGTGGCAATGTGATCACCACGCGCTCGACGGTTAAGGAGATGCATGTCAACACATGCTCGGCCTGCCATCCGTTCTATACGGGGCAGACCGGCCTGATCGACGCCGAGGGACGCGTCGAGCAGTTCCGCCGCCGTTACGCGGCGGCCGCTGCCGCTGCCAAGTAGCGATTCCACATGCAGGCCGGGCGCGAGTGATCGCTCACCCCGGCCTGAATTGTGTCTGGTGAGAAGGGGTTACAGATAACCACCAAGGCACGAAGGAGCTGTCAGACCATTGCGGAGGCATCTATAGTGGTCTCATCGGCCATGCACTTCGTGACTTTGTGGCTTCGTGGCTGCTTACTAAGGGTTTAGGGTCCATGATCAACCTGGAATATATCGAGCGGATGCTGGCCCGGATGCCGGAGATCGAGGCCGAGCTCTCGAAACCGGAGACGGTGACGAACCAGCGTATCTATCGCGAGCTCCTGCGGGAACACTCGGGCCTGAAGAAGCTGGAGGAGCGGGCTCGCCACTTCACAACCTTGGGGCGTGAGTGCGCCGACAACCGCGAGATGCTCGAGGATACCGAGCTGGATGCCGAGCTGCGCGACATGGCCCAGGAGGAGCTGACCCGCGCCGAAGCCGAACTTCCCGAGGCCGAGCGCGAGCTCATGGTCGCCCTGTTGCCCGAGGATCCGGATGAGGACCGCAATGCCATCGTCGAGCTGCGGGCCGGAACAGGTGGTGATGAGGCCGCCCTCTTCGCCGGCGATCTCTTCCGCATGTACAGCCGCTTTGCCGAGACACATGGATGGAAGATTGAGGTGATTGATGCCAGCCCAAGCGATGTCGGAGGTTACAAAGAGGTTGTCTTCGCGGTGAAGGGTACCGGAGCGTTCGGGGCCATGCACTACGAGAGCGGCGGCCACCGCGTCCAGCGTGTGCCCGTGACTGAGTCACAGGGACGTATCCATACCTCGGCCGCCACGGTGGCCGTCTTTCCAGAAGCCGAACCACAGGATGAGATTGAGCTGCCCCCCGACGAAATCCGCATCGACATCTTCCGTTCATCCGGTCCGGGCGGCCAGAGCGTCAACACGACCGACTCAGCCGTCCGCCTCACCCATTTGCCCACTGGAATCACGGTCCAGTGCCAGGACGAGAAGTCGCAGCACCGCAACCGGGAGAAGGCGATGGTCGTCCTCAAATCGCGCATCCTGGACCTGAAACGACGCGAAGAGGCCGAGGCGAAGGGCAACGCACGCCGCGCCCTGATCGGATCGGGTGATCGCAGCCAGCGCGTACGCACCTACAATTTTCCACAGAACCGCCTGACCGACCACCGTGTCAATCTAACGCTCTACAGCCTCGATCGCATCATGGAGGGAGCCTTGGACGGACTCGTGACCGCCATGCACCAGCACGATGTGGAGTTGCGCCTTGAGGAACTGGGGTGAGCGATACGCCACATACGGTCAAGCATATCCTGGAGGTCGGACCGGCCTTCCTGACCGAACGTGGCATCCTGGAGGCCCGCCTCAAATGTGAGCTCTTGGCTGCCCGTCTCTTGAACTGCAAGCGGCTCGACCTCTATATGCGTTTTGACGAGGTGCTGGGCGAGCCCCACCTCGAAGCGATGCGGCGGGGTATCAAGCGACTGGCTACGGGCGAACCGGTCCAGCACATCCTCGGTGAGGTCGACTTTCGCGGCCATCGTATCAAGGTCGACCGCCGCGCCCTGATCCCCCGCCCCGAGACTGAGGGCCTCGTGCAGACACTGCTCGACTGGCCCGGACTCGGCGACGAGGGGTGTGTGGTCGATATCGGCACGGGAACAGGCTGTATCATCATCAGCCTGGCACTGGCCCGACCGACCTGCCGCTGCATCGGATTGGATATCAGCCCTGATGCGCTGGCGCTAGCGAAGGAGAACGCCGCCGCCCTCGGCGTAGAAGCGCGGATCCAGTTCAGCGCCGAGGGGCTGGCCGACTGCGTGGAGCCCGAAAGCGTCGACGCCATCGTAGCCAACCTGCCGTATATCGCGACGGCGGCCTGTGAGACGCTCCCGCGCGACGTGCGTGATCATGATCCGCGCCTGGCCCTCGACGGAGGAGCGGATGGCTTAGATGTTATCCGCGACGTGGTACCCGATGCCGCCATCGTACTGCGGCCGGGAGGCGGGATCTTCCTCGAGATTGGCGAGACGCAGGCCGACGCGGTCCGCACCATGCTCCGCTCCGAGGGTTTTCGCGAGATCAAGGTGACCCAGGACCTGGCTGGACGTGATCGGGTAATCAGCGGCACGATTCCAGCCTGAACAGCACCTCATTGAGATCAGCCGGCGCACCGGCGGCCTCCAGGATAGCGAGGTGCTGCGCGAAGTTCCCGATGTCGAGCAGGTGATGCGCATCGCCGCCCAGGGCGAGCTTCACACCGCGATCCATGCACATCGTGACAAACTCCAAGGGCGGCCCCCCCAGGTGGACATTGATCTCGGCGGCGGTATGCGTTCGATGCAGGGCGGTCACAACGCGGTCCAGAATGGCGTGGTTCAACTCAATATCCTCACGCCTAATAATGCGAAACGGATGCGCCAGAATGTCGACGCCCTGCGCAACGATGGCATCCACCATCCATAGAAAGGCCTCGACGATTTCAACCGGATCAGGATCCTCGCACTCCAGGACGGCAAGGCGATGGACAGAGCCGAGCAGATGATCGGCGCGCTGGCGGTCACGCGGCTGCAACACAGCACGGCCCTGAAAATCAAAATCCAACTCCAGCCCAACCTTCACGCCGGGCCCCCGCACCGCGGTACCGGCGGCAAGGTAATCGTCCATGCGACTGATGAAGGGGTCGATACCATCCACCCCGGCGCGATGACACTCTCCGTTCCAATACTCATCCGGAAGGAAATAGAGCTGACCCGAGTGCTCGGCAAATCCGATTTCGGCTAGGCCCAGCCGCCCCGCCAAGTCAGCGCCACGCGCAAAAGAGGTGTCCTGAGCGCAATAGCCGAATTCCGAATGGACATGGTAATCACAAAGCTGCAGCGCGGGGTCCACGGCGAGGGCGTGCGACTCCATTTCAGGGCAACCATCGCGGAGGCGAACGACCGAAAGACTGAATGGCGCACAGTACAGGGCGGGAACCGAGGCCATCAGGGTCGGTCCGACCCGCAGCGGAGGGAAGCCGGCATGGTAGTGACCGCTCAGCGAGATCGTCACGTCGGCCGCATTCATGGCCGCAATGATCTCCGCTGCATCTAAATGGTTATAGGGACAATCGACCGCGCCATCTGGGAAGACAGGCACGTGCTGCAAGGCCACGATGGGGCCGCCGAAACCCTCACGTGCCAAACGGAACCGGTCGCGATCGGCGGGCCGACGCGATGCGCAGTAGCCGGGCCGATCCTCGTCGATGAAGGGAAGCAATCGCATGCCGGCCACCTCGACGATAGCGGGTGGGCGTTCGAAATCGGCGTAGAAGGCGGACTCATCGCCGTCATGATTGCCCGGAATGACAATGACGGGACTCTCCAGCTCGTCCAGGATGGCGCGCAAGCGGGCGCGGCGGCTGGTGGCGCCGGGCGTTCCAGCATCATTGAGAAGATCCCCCAGAACCACGGTCACATCGGGGCGGATGATATCGTTCAGCCGCGCCACCGCGCGGTGCAGCAGGATATCAGCGATATCGCTATTTGGCCGCCCAGCACCAGGCACGGGCTCAAAGTGAATATCGCTTATGACAGCAATGGTCTGATCAATCGGCATGCTCCCAATAATGCCCCGCTTCCCGCGTCCGGCTCAAGCTTCTTTGACCAGGACTATCCCCCTCGGCCCGCAGCGATCGTAAGTGCGTGGTGTACAAGAGCCTCGTAGGACCCAAAAGGTTCTTCGCTACATTGCGTGGGCAGACCATTTTGAACGTCCAACATCGAACATCCAACATCGAACATCGAATGGGG
>JABMPJ010000143.1 GCA_013203785.1 Lentisphaerota bacterium
ACGTCTTAAATGTTATATGTTGAGACGTGACCCCTCCAACGTCGTGACCCCTCCAACGTTCATTCCCTTACGGGCGGTACCAGTATGAAAACGACAGTGACTTAATCGCTGGCGTTTTGGGAAGTGGATTGGCTGGTGAGGGAAACAGGACTACTCGAAGAAGAGTGGGATTCGTTGAAAGATTGACGATTTCGTTCTTCGTGTTTGTGAGGAGGTTCGACTCCGTTGTCACTCCGTCGTAGATCTCGTATTCTATCCGATCTCCAACATCTCTTCGCAATGGTTCAATGTTCAGCAGAGTATGCGTCACGTGCCCCGTTAAGACTGGCAGCGCCAATTCAATCATTGTGCTCGGCTTTTCCGTGAAGCCGAACACAACATCATCCTTTTCGTAGCCATGCTGGTTTCCTCCACGCAGATAGATGTCGATATGGTCTACAATCTTATCTGTCTGTCCGTTGTAGTAAGTGTGCGGCTCGTAGTATGGCGCGTTTTCGCACTCAATCGCCTCCTCGATCGATGCATCAGCGTAATGATATTCTACTTTGCAGCAGGAGCCGTCGCCAGAAATCCCGTCTCGGCTGAGTTGATTCTCTGTGCGATGAACGAGCGCGTTGATATCTGTGAATTGCTTCACGAGATCGTAGGAACTGCTCGAGTTATCGTGCTCTGTTGCGTTTTGTGCGAGTGACCCAGACACAACTGGGCCAAAATGGTACTCCCGTTCAAAACTGTCATAGGATGAGTCAGTGTTGGTCGTAACGTAGGCGTTGCAGCCAGACTGACTGGAGAAGATTTCAGTTAAGAGTCCGATATGAGGTGCGGTGGAAACACGGTAGAACATGGGCACTGATGCACGAACGATCTGTGAAGTTGATGATACATTGTCCAGAAATGACCATGTGGAGAACCAGGTGCCTGTGAGCGTAGAAGCCCATTGGACTTCGTACGCCTGATTAGGCAGAGCATTCGACCACGTCAATACACCATTACCTTGAAACGCAACAATGTCTGGAGTTTGGCCAAGCGCGGCACACCCCAGCGACACAATACACATTACTGCTGCCAGTAGTTTTTGCTTCACGATTGCATTCTCCTTGTTTCTGTCTCGATTGCCGATTGGGATAGGGCCTCCCCTCCCGGGGAGGGCCCTCCCTGACCACCGCACATACGGATCACGTATACGGCGGTTCGGCTGTTCAGGCCGGTTCAGTTATCCTAGTAGAACTAGACCGAGTGTACGGGTGGAGTATTGGGTTGGCAATGCTCTTGCCAAGTAGCCATTCGCGCTGCTGTGCCATGGCCCTTTATCCTGGTTCTCTGTACGATCGGCCCGCGATTTCGCGTAAGGCTTCCTCCCCGCAGCCATTGCTGGTCTACAGTTGCCTTCCGCTAGCCTTCGAGCTGGTCTCTCTGGCTAAGGACTTTACATCATCCCGTGTGTCTCCTCTTTGATGTATCACCTATTAGTTGCCGGATTCGCCCGGCACACAACGCTGTGGGTCTCCGGCGCGCGCCAGCGCGTACGAGAGCAGCCAGTTGTTGGCGCATCTCATTGATGCTGAACGACGTAGAGATCCAGCAGGTTGCGGATCATTCTTTGGTATTGAGTGTGGTGTAACTTGGCCTCTTTCTTGAAGAAGTTGACACTGGATCTGCTCAATCCAATAGTGACTTTGATCTGCTCCTCGCGGAACGCAAGGGCGGATGGGGGCGGAAGCGCATCCCGCACGACCTTGATGTCTCCAATGGGACCATCAGTGTAAGTGATTTTCTTCTTCATATATCCTCTTCCCTTTCCGCCAATATCCCGCCCCGAAGATTCGGAGGACATTGTGGCGGTACGTGAAGCGTACCGTCAGAATATCGCCCCCAATCCGTCCGAAACAGAAATGGCGCAGTTCATCCTGACTGTGAGAGACGTCTTCGGCGATCACTCGGTGAGGATCAGCGAAGGCATACTGGGCAAATTCAAACGTCACCCCATGCTTCTGCTGGTTCTCACGGTCCTTCTCGGGATCCCATTCGAATCTTGTCTCTACCATGGTGAAAGGATATCAGCCGACGAAACGGATGGCAATACCATTATATGGCTTATTATATTGCTTAGCCAACGAGGCCGTAGGATAAGTCCGCCGACCGAAAAAGCCTCACTTCTGAGGCATCACACCACAAGGGTGGGCATAGGCGCGGATTAGCCGCTCTAACATATTTCTATTTATATAGTTATACACATTCATAGGCCTATTATTGACCTTAGAGTGCAGATTTTCTCCCTGAATCCACACTGTAAGAGCTAGGCTCTTCTTTGATGGCCCAAGCACTGGGCTGCCCCTCTTGACTCACACTGTACTCGAGGAACTGCCTGCGGTGTGTGTGCTCCTCCTCTGCCTGGGCGACAAATGCTTTGCTGCCTATGGCGACGGCTTCCGTCCAGTAGTCTTGCCGTGATAGGTCGCGGCGTTCAATCTGGGAGCTGATGCCCTCCACATGAAGACGCTGGAGACTTGCCGCGTCAGGAAGGTCTAGGCTCTGCAGCAATCGATCAACATCGATGATGCGATAGCGCTTTCGCTGGCCGGTCAACTCGTCATAGCCACACCAGCGCCACTTCTGCGGGTGCTCCACAACACCGGCGCGGACCATGTTCATATCAACGTACCGCAGGCAGTTGAGAAGGTGCTGGCCATCCTCGACCATGGTGCATTGGTATGGGTGCTCCCAGACGGAGCCTTCATGGCCCTTACGAACGTTGATCATTTGCGCGACAGCGCCCGCGGCCAGCTGCATCAGCCGTGACACCGCCTCGCGATCATCCACATGAACGATCACGTGCGTGTGGGTGCTGGTAATGCAGTAGCCATAGACCGCAACACCATATCGCTGGGTGCCCACCCGCAGCCACTCCCGATAGGCATTGCGCTCACGAGAGAACCGAAGCAGAAAGCGACGATCATGACAACGATGTGTCAGATGATAGGTGTAACCCTCTCTCAGATATCTGGACGCTCTCGGCATGCTCCATCCAATAGCACAACCCAAGCCTTACAACACGAATTTCTCGCCAAAATCAGCCTTCTAACGCCACAAAATCGACCACTTTAGTGATGCAACATGCTTAGCATGAGGCATTAACTCCGGCTAATCCACACAACGCCGTAAATCCACACAACGCCGTAAGCGCCGCGACCGTGGGTCGGCCTGTACGGGCGTGAACCTTCGTGCGCGGCTGCCACAAATAAGAAGGACGCGCAGCAGGGCTTTGCCCGCGACGCGTCCGCATAGGTCGTGCCGCTTACTCGTGCAGGACGAAGAAGCGCAGGTTCTCGTCGGCTGGCACCACGATGTCCAGACCGCTGATACCCGCGAAGTCTTCGAGCGTCACGGTGGTGGCACCATCGGTGCGCCATCTTGGGTTGAAGGATGCCAAGAGGTGGACATCGCCAAGGCGCACGTGGCGCACCAGTGGTAAGCCATTGTTGTAGGCATACGCGCTGGCAGTCGGATCGATCGTCGGCACGCCGTGCTTGAGACTGCCTTCCACCAGCTTGACCATGGCCAGGCCCTCGATCGCATAGCGGATCGGCTCGGTCATCGGGACCAGGTCGGCACGCAGGCTATCCGCATTGCGCGCGTACACCGGGTACTGGTAGTCGCCATCGTCATATACCGCATTGGTTGGCGTAGCATCCACCTGCGGGAAGGAATAGTACTCGCCGGTCGGCAGGGCCTGGAAGCGGGCATCGCTGCCGGTTATCCCGAGGATGTAGATGGGATGGTTGCGCTCGAACGTATGTGCCGTTCCGCCGCCTTCCGGCGTAACGGTGAACGCCTCGCTCACGATGGCCGATTTGCCTGCGGCCAGCACAGGCGGGGAACTGTGATAGTCGTTGGCCGACCAGCCCCACTGCACCACGCCATCGATCCCGGTGAAGAAGGCCAGGCCGGTCATGGCGCGATAGTCTTCGCCGTAGACGGGTTGTCCCGCCCACCAGCGCCATCCGCCCCCGCCGCCGTGCAACTGGTTCCAGAAGAACGGTCGCTGCGGGGTCTGCAACCCCAGCGGTAGTTTCGTGCGCATGCTCTCCGTCAAGTCCAGATTGGCCAGCACATAGCCCACGTTGTTCTGGCTCGGGTAGAAGGAGTAAACGGATGAATACATTACATCACTGAACATGGCGATATCCGAGATGTAGAGGTCCCAGCGTTCCTGCATGATCGGATCGCCGATGTTGAACCAGGACCGGTTGTATACGCCGTAGATGCCCACACTCGGATTTCCGGCACTGTGTGCCGCCAAAATCGTTGCGATTTCCGCGTTGGCAAAGCCTTCGTAATACGCCACCTCGAAGTCAACTTTCTCGCTGGGCGTTCCGCCGGATGGGTACCATGTTTGTACCCGCAGGGCCGCGAGCGTGAGCGGAGCCGCTGGCGACTCGAGATCGATATAGATATTATCTCGATCCGCATAAGAGGTGAATAGCCCTGCCGTCTCATGCATCGCGGCGATGGTCTCCGCGTCGGGCACCTCGTGCCAGCACGGATTGTTGCTGGCGTCGACATACCCGTTGGCGATCATCCACGATGTATAATTCAGACCATCTTGCCCACCACACTGGGTGCCAACCGGCATGAACCACAGGTTGGTCGCGTCTTTAAACACGGATTGAAACCCATGCACGCCTGCGTACTCGATCATCTCGGCATTGTGCCAGCCCAGATAGTCGAATTCGTTCAGGAAGTACTTCAGACGGAACGGCGCAATATTGGACGCAACATAGGGGCCTGTTCCGGCAGCGAGTCCGTCACTCACGGCGCTACTGTATGCCTCGTGCGATTGAATGCTCAGATCCGTATCGTCCAGTTCGATTCCACGGACATCTTCCTGCGAGATGGAGTCCGATGTGCCGAGGGTCACGGTTCCGCTGGTCGGCAGCGAGACGATGTTGAACCCGCTGATTTTGTCGCCCAGTTGTTCAACCTCATCATACCCGTTCCAGCGCGCTCCGAGCACCGCCACCGGACTGCCGACGATCGTCGTGGCCAAGGCGTAGCTCGATACGTCGTCCGCACTGCCATCGTCGAAGGGTACATGCAGGACCAGGTCCGGATCCCACAGCTGCGGACCGCAGCTCATGAGTTCCAGGATCTCCTGTTCACCGAGGGCCCGCTTGTGCAGCGCGACGCCGTCGATCTCTCCATTAAAGTAGCGCGACACCGCCCAATAGACGCACGAGCCGATGCTGAAGGGATACGATGCGGTGTAGACGTTGTAGGATGCCGGCATGGCATTGCGCGCGGCCGCCGCGCATTCGCCGTCGACATAGATCAACAGATCGGTGCCGGACCGGATGCCGACGACATGATGCCACTGATCAGTCGTCAGCGTCGGGCCGTTGAGCACTTTCTGCGATTGGCCATCGCACACGCTCAAGACAACCCGTCCAGAATTGTGCCAGAGCCGGTAGCCGGTGTAGTAGCCTCCGGCTTGCAAGGCGATGTTTTTACCGGCGATGGTGTGATCGCCCGTTGAACTGGACGGGTCGATCTTGACCCAGGCCGAGATGCTGAAATCGTTCGTCGTGAAATTAGCCGACGAATCGCTGATCGTAACGTAGTCGCTGCTGCCGCCGAACGAAGCGCCCAGGGTGTGGTGCGATCCGCGGGTGCCTGTCGTATCGGAGGTGTCGCTGTACAAGGTCAGGCTGTGCCCGTTGCCCGTATCGTCGGCCGTCAGGCTGTTGTCGAACGAGTAACTGCCCACCAGGTCTGCGTCGTCCAGGTCCGGCCCGATACTCATGAGCCGGTACATCTCGAGCTGGGTCAGGGCGCGTCCGTACGCCACGACCTGATCGATGCCACCGTATAGATAACGTGATGCCGCCCAGTATTTGGCCGCGCCAATGGCAAAATCATAGCCGGTGGTTGTATCGAATCCCGCCGCAATGGCGTCGTCTTCGCTGGCTGCGAGTTCGCCGTCAACATACAGCGCCAGGTTCGTACCCGAGCGGACGCCCGCAATGTGGTGCCATGTCGCGCTCTCGATTGCCGTGCTGCCGGCGATGGTCTTGTACGATTGTCCGTTGCACAACGTCATGACCGGAACATTGCCGGTGATCAGGAGCCGGTAGCCGTTGTAGTAACCGCCAGCCTGGTAGCCGAGGCTCTTACCGGCGATGGTTTGTTCAGTCGCCGGTGCGTTCGTATCGATCTTGATCCAGCCAGCGAGCGTGAAATCACCCGTACCGAAGTTGAAGGCGGATGAACTGGCGGCAGTGGCGTAGTCGCCGGTGCCATCCAGATGCAGCGCCGTTGCCGAGGCGGCTACAGTGGGGGAGGATAGGCCGAGTGCAAGAACAACGGTCGCCAACCATGTGGCGTTCCGCCCGTTCACTCTCGGCAGCGCGTTGCGCATGCGGATCAGTGGGGTTGATAACATATAGTATCTCCTTTGCTTTATAAGTTCCTCTCGTATCGTGAATCCGGGATCCGGTCTTGTTTCCGGCCGGTAGACCTCCTTTCGACTGGTGTGTGGGCCGCTCGGATTGAGACACGCTTGTCTGCAATCATCTGTAACCCAAATGACTAGCGCAAGCCGCAGCTGTGGTCAGCCCAAGCAGATGCACTACGGCCTGCAATCTCACGCATTTGTATCATCGCGTATGCAGACGAGCCATGGACTGATCTGATAACAGATTTGGATCATTATGCTTTTGGACTTCGCCCGTTATCCAGCCAGCCGTAATGCGTCATGATGTGGTACAAACGTCGTTGTATGGGATAGGCCATCATAGAAGAGAGTCTATCAGTCTAGAGCGGTGGCGAGGCCAATAGAAGTACGCAGTCACAAAGGGCCAGCGCCAACGAATGGGTTTTTCTCGCGCTGATTGAGCCACACTGATACCCCCATGATTATCGAGCCCGTCTGGTCGTTGGCGCGGAGATCGGAGGTCAGAGGTCGGCGGTCGGATGCATTTTCTAAACTTTTTCGTCGCGTTGGCCTTTTTTTGTGCTAATATACTAAGCGGCATAGCTTAGTGTACTGGAGGACGCCATGAAGCAGACATCTCGTGTATCTACCGCAAGACTCATTCAGCGCCGTGACGCCTGGCTCAAGAAGCTCTCAGAGCTCGGTCCTATGACGCGCGGATCGCTCGTCACCGCCCAGCGCGGCGGCCACAGAGCCCATCAACTGACGGTTTCGGTGCAGGGCAAGACCCACACCGTGTACGTGCCCAAGGACATGGTTGAGGAGGTAAAGGAGTGGATCAAAAACCACCGGAGACTGCAGCGCATACTCAAGGAGGTCTCGAAGCTGAACATGGCAATTATCCATCGCCATGTTCCCGAAGGCCGGGGCGACGCCAGAAAACGAGAGAAGCCCCGCCCCAGCCAGTAGATCTACTACTCAAGACGGTACACCATTTTCTGCCGGGGCTTTCCACGGCGATGAACCGTCTGCCGGACCCCCGGCGGAGCGAACAGTGTGTCTATAGCCAGGCCCACCTGCTTTGGATGGGTATCCTGCTGTTCATGATGCACTTGGGGTCCCGGCGGCAGATGCGCTACGAGCGCCTCTCTCAAGCCTTTGGGCACAACATGGCTGCGCTCTCCAGGCAAGCAGCCCTCGAGTTCGTGGCCGACCCCGACACGCTGGCCTATTACGCCGAGAACCTGCCTATCGACGATGTGGAAAAGCTTCTCGCGTCCATGACCACCGGTCTGATCCGCATGAAGGCCCTCGATCCCTTCCGGTTGTATGGGTACTTCCCCATTGCGATCGACGGCACGCAGGTCTGCACCTTTGATCATGAGCCCTGGTCGGGTTGCCCGCATCGAAAGCTTTCCAACGGTAACATTCAGTACTTTTCTTATGTGCTCGACGCCAAGCTTCTCACGCCCTGCGGCATGGCCCTTACCCTGGCCAGTGTCATGCTCACGAATGAGGGTAACGAGCTCTTCGATAAGCAGGACTGTGAGCTCAAGGCATTCCCTCGTCTGGTTGAGAAGCTCCATAGCCTCTTTCCCCGCACACCTCTGTGCCTGCTGTTGGACGGGCTATATGCCAACCAGAACACGATCCGGTTGATCGAAGAGATGCGCTGGACGTACATAGCGACCTTCAAGGAAGGGTCCATGCCTGAGCGTTTCCCTGAGGCCGTTACCTTGGCTGGCATGCAGCAGCAGAACCGCCTTACCGTCCAGCAGCCCGCGGTGACTCAGCGCTTCGCATGGGCCGAGGCCCTGCCTGTTGCCGAGTTCGCACCCAGTGTCCTGTTCTGTCACGAGCAGCCTGGAACCGGTGATGTCACGGATTATGTCTGGCTGACGAACTTCCATCTCTGCCGAAACAACGTCGAAAACATCGCCAACAAAGGAGGTCGCCTTAGGTGGAAGATTGAAAACGAAGGGTTCAACGTCCAGAAAAACAACGGCTACGAGATGGAGCACCCCTACAGCGAGCACGCCAACGGCTTCAGGATATTCTACATCCTGTTACTCATCGCCCACTACATCAGTCAGATGATCCTGCACGGCAACCTGATTAAGTCACTATGCACGACCTTCTTCTCAGCCAAGAACTTTGCACGGCGCCTGGCCGAGTCGATGCGCAACTATCGGGTGCCGGCAGACCTGGCCATGCCTGGCCAGGTGCGCTTTTACCCCCCGTAGCAAACCCGCTTGCTGTAGCGCCCATCTCGTAGCCGTTGACATCCTAACTCAGCCCGGCCTCACAAGCCAACTCCTCAACAACGCCCCAAAATCATCCAGTTAGCCGACCTCTGGCTTCCGACCTCCGACCTCCAGGGCGATTCTTCGCCGCTG
>JABMPJ010000144.1 GCA_013203785.1 Lentisphaerota bacterium
GTATTACACACGCGAGTGGTTCGTGCGCGAAGGCTACCCAACACTCGATGTCTTTGGCGAATTCCGGTTGGACAAAGGTCCGGTTCCGAGCAAGGTTGGGCCCCGGCTGCACTATCATCGTCCACCTAATCTCAAGCTACACCATCCGTATCAGGGAGGGCTCTAACGATGGATGCGGACACCCTTCCCGAGAAAAGAAAGCGTGCAGCCCAACTTCTTCGGGATGTGCTCGCGGGAGACCTTACCCCTGAAGAGGCCCGCGCCACCTGGCCCGACGCTAACGGCGATGCCTCTCTTGACTCGGCATTCCATGCGCTGTTCCATTTTGAAGATGATGCGGATGTGCGAGGCAGAGACAAGAAGTACGCCGACTGGCAGACCTCCGACTTGAAGCAGATGGCGGATGCTCTATCGTTAGGAGTATCCTTGGTGTAGATGGAGGTCTGTAATGACGAAATTACCCTCCATCGAAGGACGTCCTATTTCTCTTGTCATGAGCGATCCATGGGAGCTTGGCGAGTCCATTGGTTGGGAACCCCTGTGGGGGCTGGTAGTTAAGTGCGGAGTCCGGCCAAGCGGCGGTTTCGGTCCAAAGCGTGAAGCACTGATCATTCGTCTTGCCGAGCCCCTCTCTTTCAAGGGAATTAGGTACGAATACCTACAAGGGTCTCCAAGGCACGAAGTGGACGCTCTTGCTGACCTCCAGAAAGGAGAAGATCTATTCTGTAGCTTTGTCTGCATTCCGCCTGAGCAAGTTGATAGTGATAAACCCTTCGACCTGAACTGGTGGCGAGGAGGTGGAACGATCACTGGGACTGTTACTTTTGCAGGAACAGCCAACCTGTTGCTCGACATCATCCATCTGCCCCGTTCTCTGAACTCAACAGAAGGCGAGTCGATTCATTCACTGTTGTTGGCAACAGGGTATGCCCGTGTCGCAGGTGAGATAACGATGGAGATGCTGCGGGATGCTGTAGCATTGCACCATGAGTGCGTTTCGGAGTGGCTTCAGTACTCAGAAGACAAGAGGTCGATGCCCGGATGGTACTTCAAGCGAGCTGGCTCGACTTCACTGACTGTTGGGTACTTCTCGGATGAGAGGGAAATGATAGAACGAAGGTGTTCGTACGACGACCAAGCTGAGGCATGTGCAGCGTTCATCAAGAGAGAGATCGACAGTGTTCTCGGTCTGGATGAGGATCTGTAGTGAAGGAATCGACATCCATCGAAGGCGGTGCACATCAATGGCAGGTGCACTGATGATGGACGCAAAGACTGCTGACACTCTACTCGATGGCATTGGTGAAGCATTGTCGAGATTTGCTCGCGAATACGGTATGCGGCTGGCCAAGAACACCCACTTTGAGGCAATCAATCGTGAGCTGCGTTGGAAGGATGAGAATCGTGAAAAGGTCATCAATATCGAATACACGTACACCGATGGCCCTCTGTTTGAGGTTTCGGTATCAGTGGCATCCGTGCACAGATTCGGGAGGGGAGCCACTACGCCGATGCGTCATGCTGTGAGAGACATCACCCTTCCTGTCCCCAATCCAGAGGTCGAGGAGCTTCTGTTGGACGCCAAGATGCAACTTGATGCGATATAGCGCTCCTGGAATGTGGAAGAGGTGCATTGCGGGACATCGTCAGGTCAAGGGCAATACTCAATGGGGAAGCGGTGGCGGCTGGGAGTATCGTGTTGGAGGTTTCTGATGGATATACTACGTGATGATCTACAGATGTTCGCTCGTCGTAATGGACTGACTCTCGGAGAAGACCCTTTCCACGCATCTACAGGCTACGAGTTTCGAAAGGGCTCTGGATCAGGGTCCATACGTGTGGGGTTTCTTTGCAGCCCCGAAACTGCAACCTTCTATAGGCGCCGAGTGGAGGGAAGGGAAACTGTCGAGTACAGTGAGATTCGTACGGTTGCACTGGAGAAGTTAACGTGTGCTCTCGTCGAAGAAGTTGTGCTGAACAAGATGACGAATGAGCTCTGATTGTCTACAGTCTAGAGCTGACGATGCCCATGAATGGGATGAGATCCTGACCAACGCCTACACCTTTGATGCCGCTGAACGCGTCAGCGAGATCGAGGGCCAGGGCGGAACCTTCGAGTTCAACTATGGCGAGTACAACGGTCTTGTCGCTGAGGTGAGCAACACAACGAGCGGCGTTCATGCCGAGTACCAGTTCGACGAGCTCGACCGCTTGACGAATATCGTCTGGCGGGATGCGGGCAACGGCGTGCTTCGCAGCTTTGTCTATGGGTATGATGACGCCGGGATGATCACGAACATTGCGCGGGAGACATCGGCCGAGAGTGCGGCGTATGGATACGATTCACTCGACCGGTTGACTTCGGCAAGCGCCTCGTATCTCACCGCGAGTTATGCGTGGGATCTGGCAGGGAATCCGTCGTCACGTGCAGAGAACGGCACAAATACTAGCTACACGCTGGGAATCCCTCCGACGTTGACGACCTGTTGTAAGGAATGATGACATGAGACTGACAGACTACGAATTCGAAGAGCAGTTCCGACATGCTACGGCCTTGCGAGACGAGGGCAACTTCTCTGCTGCTGCTGCTATCGTTTCCTCGACCGCCTGGGCGAGCGCGTCGAGCAATACAATATTCGGCTCTATCTTTTCGTTCTGATGTCCACCTGGTATTCGAAACCCCCGAGGCGCACTGCTCGAAGTTCATGCAGTCGCTCTCCACCGCCTACACAGTTTACTACAACCTCCGCCACAAGCGTCACGGCCACCTGCTCACCATTGGCAGCGGCTCTGCCGTGTGCAAGCAACTTGCCGCACTTCCCGACAAACTCGCCAAGGACCGGCGGCTACGCCGTCAGATCAAGAGTATCGAATCACGCCTTGAAGAAATGCGCTGTATTCAACGTACCGGGGAACGGAAGGGCATCTGCGATTCGTTGCATTTTGGGAATGATAGGCTTGGAAGGAGTTGAGAGACAGATGTGGGCCGCACATGTAAATTCCGGAATCGGAGTCGGCATCATTTCTCGGGCATCGAGTTTCGATAGCGAGGCCGAGGCCGATTCCGATGCCGAGAAGAGCTGCATTCACCCCGTGGGCAGGACTCCGTTCTCTTTACGCGTGCAATTCCTCCGGTCCTGCGCTATATGCAGGCCGCATGACAGATGCAAAAGAAGATGAGTCCCTGACGTTGACGGATACGCTCTCCTCCTGGATGCGCGATGCCTTTCGGACGGCCTACCCTGATGCGCCGACCGATTTTGAGGAGGTCGTTGTCGTCGAGACGGCCAATCCGGAGTTCGGTGACTACCAGTGCAATGCGGCCATGGGCTTGGCCCGCCATCTTAAGCTGGCGCCGCGGGTGATCGCCGATCACATCGCCGCCCACACGGACCTGCCGCCTTTCATGGCGCGAATCGAGGTGGCTGGCCCCGGCTTCCTGAATCTCTATTTGGACGACGCCTGGCTGGCGGGGCAGATTGAGACGCTGGCGGCGGGCGAGCGTATGGGCGCCCCGGCGGCGGGCGGCGGCAAGACGGTCGTGATGGACTACGGCTCGCCCAATATGACCAAACCGCTTCACATCGGCCATCTGCGCTCGCACAACATTGGATCGGTCCTGGATCGGATGCACCGTTTTCTGGGCTATCATGTCATAGCAGACAACCATCTTGGCGACTGGGGGACGCAGTTCGGCGTCACGATCATGGGTTACCGTAATTTCGGCGACGCTGCCGCCATGAAGAGCTCGCCGCTCGAAGAGCTGGAGCGGGTCTATGTGCTCAGCTATGAGCAGACCAAGAAGGATTCTGACTGGATGGACCGCTGTCGCCAGGAGCTGGTGAAGTTGCAGAGCGGCGATCCGGAGAACACGGAGATGTGGGAGATGTTCATGCGCCTCAGCCTTGAGGAGCTGGATCGCATCTACGCTCGCCTCGGCGTGCACTATGACGAGATCCGGGGCGAAAGCTACTACCGCGATAAACTGGCTGGCACCGTCGCCCGGCTCGAAGAGGCCGGGTTGGCCGTGCAGAGCGAAGGAGCTACAGTAGTATTCCTCGAGGAAGAGAAGCTGCCTGTCTGTATCGTGCGCAAGAGCGACGGAGGCTTCAACTATGCCACCTCAGACCTGGCCACGGTGGCATCGCGTGTCGAGGAGCACCATCCCGATCGCATTATTTACATCACCGATGAGCGTCAGCAACTCCACTTCAAGCAGTTCTTTGCCATCTGTCGCCGTCTGGGCTATGAGGTCGGTCTGGATCATGTCTGGTTTGGTCTGATGCGTCTGCCGGAGGCGACCTTCTCTACCCGTGAGGGCAACGTGATCAAGCTCGACGCCCTGCTCGACGAGGCGGAGAGTCGTGCCCAGGCGATCATTGCGGAGTCCTCGCCCGAGATGCCCGAAGCCGAGCGGAAGCGCGTGGCCGCGGCGGTCGGTATCGGAGCGGTCAAGTACGCCGATCTTAGTCAGAATCCACAGAGCCTCGTGACCTTTACGTGGGACAAGGCTCTGGCCTTGGACGGCAACTCAGGACCCTATCTGCAGTATGCCTACGCCCGCATTGCCAGCGTGCGCGACAAATACAGCGAGCGGTTCCCGGATGGATCGCCTGAGACGGAGCCGTTGCGCCTTCTGGAACCCATCGAGAGGACGTTGGCCTTGCGCCTGATACGTTTTGGGGATGTGGTGGTGCGCGCGGCGCATCAGTATAAGCCCAATGTGTTGACCGACTACCTGTACGACCTGGCCCAGACCTACAGCTCGTTCTACCAGAACGTTCCGTTTCTGAAGGCACCCGAAGGCATACGTGAAAGCCGTGTACGCCTATGCGGCATTGTGGCCGCCGTTCTCAAACAGGGCCTCGACCTGCTCGGCATCGATACGCCGGCACGGATCTGAGCGAGGGCACGGAAAAAACAGGGAGGATGGGCGTGTAGAAGTACGTGTACGGATCATGGCCATCGCCATTTCCGACGTACTCGTACACGCCAATCCTCTTCACTGCGTCAGCAGCCCATCGCGCCCTCAGTACCCATACGTGCTGCCGCCAATGAATTCGCGCAGGAGCGAGTGACCGGGGACGGGGCTGTCGTCCCGAATACCGCGCAGCGGCTTGAGCAGATCGTAGACGCGGTTGGCGCGGATGTGGGCATCGAGGCGACGCGGGTCATCATCGAAGCGGCTGATCGATGCGGAGATGTAGCGGAAGAGTCGCTGTTTGAGAAAGGGCAGTTCATAGGGTAGGGCACTGTTGATGATGCAGTCGGCATTTTTGATAAAGGGAATGATGTTGCGTAGTTCGCTGCGGCGCACGTAGTGCCAGTGCGTCAGCGTTTCCATCGGCTGTAGATTGCGGAACTGCTTGTCCCGAATCATGCGGCGTAGCAGCCGGTTGTCGGCCCAGCGCATGAAGGTACCGTCTTCGCCACTGAACTGGCCGAGTGTCTCAATGTAGATCTTGAACTTGTGCTCGTCGGCCACGCTGCTCGACATATTGTCGTAGAGACCGTGCAAGCTATCAATCAAGAGCAGCTCGCCTTTGTCCAGTGTGAAGGGATGCACATCAAGGGTGCGTCGGCCCGTCTTGAAATCGTAATCCGGCGTCCGGACTGTCTGCCCCTCCATCAGCTGGGCCAGGTGCGTGTTGATTAGCTCCAGATCGAGCGCCTGTGGCGTCTCGTAATCGTAGTCGCCAAATTCATCGCGGGGATGCTGCTCGAGATTGAAGAAGTAGTGGTCGATGTTCATGGCCTTGACGTGCACCCCGGCGGCGGCGAGCTTCTCACCCACTTTGATCATGGTCGTGGTCTTACCGGAGGAGGAGGGCCCGGCGATAATGACGATGCGGATATTGGCGATACGCTCCAAAATACGCACGGCGGCGGCGTGGGCCTCCGCTGTGTAGCGGCGGTCGGTTGCCTGGATCAGAGCGGGCATCTCCTTGCGGGCGATGATGCGGTTTAGATCCGCTACCGAATCGCAGTGGTGGTCCCTGTTCCAGCGCAGGACCTCGTAGATTTTTTTATAGGGTACGTTGTCAGTGACCTCAAAGGCGTATGCGCGTGCCGCGCGTGCCATGGCGCGTTGATGGCGGTAGATAATGTAATCGCGTGCGACATCAATGTGCTGGTTCGCCATCAACACATTCTCGACGACGTCCTGGATATCCTCGACCGAAGGTGCCGTATCGTCGCAATAGGTGCTCGCCAGCGCCTCCTCAACCCGGACGGCCATGGCGCGTGCCATGGCGCGGTCGGGTGCACCAATGGCACGGGTCGCCTTGAAGATGGCGGTTTCCACCCGGGCGCGGCGGTAGCGCACCAGCGTGCCGTCGCGTTTAACGATACTCTTAATGGCGTCTGCACTCTTCATGTCTGAACTCGAATCATAGGGCGTGGTCTCTAGCGAGGCAAGCGCGACCGCGGCCCATTGCGGTTGACCCTGCTAGTGGGGCACCGTAGTATGTCCGACTAACAGATTCAAGGAAGACAGCTATGGACCCCGACAAGAAGAC
>JABMPJ010000145.1 GCA_013203785.1 Lentisphaerota bacterium
GTCGCCAGGCGCTGCAAGCAGGCTGGTATGCATTGGAGATTCCACAACGCCACCAGAATCTGCGCCATACTTGCCGCTCTCAGATCATCCTCTTTCGCGGTCTGATCAGACCCAACACCCACGAAACTCAATCACACCCGCCCGCTGGCGAGCGGGGCACCAAGGGTCACTTGCCGCGCGCCCATCGCTGTCTGGCAGCCGATGCTTGCATTTGTAGCTTGGCGGCGGATAATGGTCGGTCTGTATTGCTTCGGAGTGAATATCATCCGGAAGTATAGAGTATAGGAATTGTAATCGGATTATAGCTGATTGTATTGAGGATGTGCAACGGGGACGATATGCAGACGGAGCTTGAGAACAGGGCGACGGCACCAGAGGGCGACCACGTGACCGATCGGCTAGGCCGCCCCATGCGCGACTTGCGGCTGTCGGTCATCGACCGGTGTAATTTCCGCTGCACCTATTGCATGCCCGCCGAAGAGGTCGGTCCCAATTTTCCATGGCTGGGAATGTCCGAGTGGCTCTCGTTCGAGGAGATGCTACGCCTGGTTCGCCAGTTTGCCCGCCTCGGCGTTGAAAAGATTCGGCTCACCGGAGGTGAACCGTTGTTGCGCGCGCATTTGCCGGAACTCGTCAAGGGCCTGCGCGCGATTCCCGGTATCAAAGACCTTGCCATGACGACCAACGGCATCCTGCTCTCGCTCTATGCCGCGGATCTCAAGGAGGCCGGACTCGATCGCGTGACCGTCAGCCTCGATGCGCTTGATGAAACCGTGTTCCGCACAATGAACGGGGGGTTCGATGCTCCCGCCAAGGTACTCGAGGGCATCGAAGCCGCGCAAGCGGCCGGATTCAAGGATATCAAGATAAACACCGTCGTTCGGCGCGATATCAATATGGGTGAGCTGGTTCCGATCCTCACAAAGTTTCGAGGGTCGGACGTTGTGGTGCGGTTCATCGAGTACATGGATGTGGGCAACGTCAACCACTGGGAGAGCGATCAGGTGGTTTCCAGCGCCGAGCTGATCGACCTGATTTCCAACCAGTGGGAGATCGAGCCCGTTGCCAAGAACTATTCGGGCGAGGTGGCTGATCGCTATCGCTATGCCGATGGATCCGGCGAGATCGGTTTTGTCTCCTCGATCAGCCAGCCCTTCTGTCGGCCATGCAACCGCAGCCGCCTGTCGGTCGACGGAAAGCTCTTCACCTGTCTGTTCGCCACCGAAGGCACTGACCTGCGGGAACCGGTCCGCAGTGGGGAAAGCGACGAGGAGCTCCACGATCGAATCGCAGCGATATGGACGCAGCGTACCGACCAGTACAGCCAACTGCGCTGGGGCGGAAAGAAGAAGAAGGACGGCGATAAGAAGATTGAGATGTTCTATATCGGAGGATGACCGGTGACCAGCGGGGCGTGATGGGTTGATGATGTCACCTCTCACATGGCACGGGTCGCGGCTTATGAAGATCAACGTGACATATTACGCGATGTTCCGCGAGCAGGCGGGTTGCGGCGGAGAGGTGGTCGACGGCGGTAACGGCGACGCGGTTGACCTATTCGAATCGCTGAAAGCCACGCACGGATTGTCCATGGCTCGCGCCGAGGTGCGCTTGGCCGTCAACGATGCGTTCGTCGACTGGAGTACGCCGCTACACGAGGGTGATTCGGTTGTCTTTATTCCGCCCGTGGCGGGAGGCTGAATGTTTGCGCTTGCGACAGAGCCGCTCACCATTGAGCAACTGAAGGCCGCCGCCGAAGATCCGAAATGCGGTGCGCTCGTCACGTTCGAAGGTTGGGTGCGCAACCACAACGATGGCCACGACGTCACTTCGCTCGAATACGAAGCCTACGAGGCCATGGCGCTGGCCGAAGGCCAGCGGATTCTCGAAGAGGCCCGGGCTGCGTTTGGGCTCAAGCAGGCGATCTGCATTCACCGCACCGGGCACTTGGCCATCGGCGATATTGCGGTGTGGGTCGGTGTGGCTACGCCGCACCGCGATGCCGCCTTCAACGCCTGCCGCTTCATCATCGACGAAATAAAGGTGCGCGTCCCAATCTGGAAGAAAGAACACTACGTCAACGGTGACTCCGGCTGGGTCCATTGCGAGGAATGTGCCAAGCACGGGCACAGACCGACAATGGACTACAGCCGCCAAAGCGTGCTCAAGGAGGTCGGCGCGCATGGGCAGCGCAAGCTGGCTGAAAGCCGGGTGCTTGTGGTTGGCGCGGGTGGCCTCGGCTGTCCGGTGCTGGCCTATTTGGCTGGGGCGGGCGTTGGCCATATCGGTCTTGTCGAGCACGACCATCTCGAAGCCAGCAACCTGCACCGCCAGTTTCTCTATGCCCCCGGTCACATCGGAGAATCCAAAGCCGCACTTGCCGAAGCATGGCTCAAGCAATTCAACCCCGACATCTCGACCGACTGCCATGACGCGCGTTTCCAAGATGTGGAGCTCGGACAGCTGGCCAGCTACGATATCATCGTTGAATGCACCGACTGCATGGCGACTAAACTGCTCGTCAACCGCGCAGCCATCAAGGCGGGCGTGCCGGTGGTGTTTGCCAGCATCTACCAATTCGAAGGGCAGGTGCAGGTCGTTACCCCCGAGTCTTCGTGCCTCGAATGTCTCTACGAAGGCGGTGTGCCCAGTGATGTGCCCAGCTGCTCGGTCGCGGGCGTGCTCGGTCCGGTACCCGGCGTGCTCGGTTCGATCCAGGCTCTGGAGGCGATCAAGCAGCTCCTCGGTCTTGATGGGCGTTTGGAGAATCAGCTACTCATTGTCAATTTGGCGGATTACGCCATGCAGAGAATCGCGCTACCCAGGAATGAAGCATGTCCCGCCCATAAAGCGGATGCTCCTCTACCGGAATCATGTGACATACTCGCCAAGGACATCGCCCGGCTGGGCGAGGTGCAGCTGGTGGACATCCGGACCCATCAGGAGGTGGCGGTCGAACCGTTGTTGTGTGACCACATCCACATTCCGATGGATGCGCTGCTGGCCGCGCCGCAGGTGCTATCGAAGGATGCCACCACGCTTCTCATTTGTGCGGCCGGCATCCGCACGCGATACGCGGCCAACGCCCTCCGCGGCCTCGGCTACAAACAGGTCTACTCGCTCGTGGGTGGCCATCGGATGCTTGCCGGCGCCTAATGGGCCCCATGCGTGGCCACGGACCCGCTGCGGCGTTATCACTCACGCACTATTTCGCCTCGCCCGTATCAACCGTGCCGCTCGACTGTACAGCGCTGACGAATGGTGATTCTTCGCGTTGTTCTCGACCTAAACCTATCTGGTGATTCTTGGCCCCTGGATTGCCCCACCGCGCAGGTGTTAGGTGTTAGGTGTTACACTCCACTAACACCTAACACCTAACGCCTAACACCTGCGGCGATTCTTCGCCGCTGTCGACTGTAGTAGGGGCTGGTTTCTCTCCGTCGGTGAAGGTATGGTGTCATCCCGGCGCCGATACGTCGCCCCAATCAGTCCTGGAGCAACCCCATGTCCGATCAATCCGTCGCAGCGCTACGCTATGAACATGGTGAACTCCATGAACGGCAGGATTCGTTGACGGTTGAGAGACCGCTCCAGATCAGAATCAATGGTAAACCCTATTCTGTGACCATGCGCACGCCTGGCGACGACACCTATCTGGTCATGGGCCTGCTCTTTACCGAAGGTGTTGTCAATCTTGCGGACGCCCATGAGGGGGTCTTAAAAGAGGTCTGTGACGGCGAAGGTGATACCGTCGCGGCCGTTGATATCACGATCCCGGATGTATACCTCTGCGATGATGTTTTCGAGAAACGATCCCTTCTCGCCAGCTCATCCTGCGGCATGTGTGGACAACGAGAGTTTGACGAGTCGGGTCTCGATGATCCACCTCTCAAGCCCGGGGCGCCGCTCCAACTCGGCCGCATCGCCTCGATGATGAAGGCCATGCGCGCGGCGCAGACCACATTCACGGTAACCGGCAGCACTCACGCCGCCGCTGTTTTTGACGCTGACTACGAATTGATGTGCACCTTCGAGGATATCGGTCGACACAATGCTGTGGACAAAGCGGTTGGATTTCTCTTGGAGCGAGATCTCCTCCAGAGGGCCCGTGTCCTCACGGTCAGCGGACGCGTATCCTTCGAGATTATCAACAAAGCCTACCGGGCGGGACTTCCCTATGTTCTGGCGGTCTCTGCCCCGTCCTCTTTTGCTGTGGATATTGCAGCGCGCTGGGGTATGACGGTTCTTGGATTTTGCCGCGAAGAGAGGGCTACAATATACTCCAACAGAGACAATACCCAAGTTTGACATTCATCTTAGTCATCTTTACAATCCCTGCTGTCACATAACCGGTACTACAGTGCGTGGCGATGGTCCGCTTCGACCGGATGGGGAGGCAGGTTTACGTGTCCAGGAACGTCAGTGCCCTTTCGGGCCGCAAAGGGCTTGCAGACAGTCTGTTTGAGCGTCTCGTAGCGGCGGGTCCGCCCGGGATGGATGCACACAAGACCCTCGCCAGAGAGTATCTCCTCGGTGAGGCCGTTACCTTTGGTGCGGCCTCCTTCTATGATCTCCTCAGTGAGGAGAACGCGGGCAAGAAGGCGCTCGTGTGCGACGGTTCGGCCTGTCTCTGTGCCGGAACGCAGGACGACGTGGTTACGGCACTGGGAGCCCATCTGAAGCCAGAGGAAATCGGGACGATTACCTGTCTCGGCCGCTGCCACGAGAATCGGGCGTTCCACTATCTCGGCCGCAACTATTCAGGCGGTGATCTGGATCGTCTCGCCGCTATCGTCTCGAATCCTGGCACGCCCGCTGGCGACACCTACGCTGTTGAATCCATTTGCGAACCACCCGTGTTGACGGCTCCGCCGACGAGCGTCGACGCCTACTACAGCATCCTGCCTGAGCTGCTTGATCGTGATCCTTGCGACCTGCTCGAGGTGATCAAAACATCCAAACTCCGCGGCCGTGGCGGCGCCGGGTTTCCAACGGGGCTTAAGTGGAGCGCCGCCCGGGATGCGGTGGGAAAGAAGAAGTACATCGTCTGCAACGCTGACGAGGGCGATCCAGGCGCATATATCGACCGCTACCTCATGGAAGCGCAACCGCACCGTATCCTTTTCGGCATGCTCATTGCAGGCCTCGTTGTCGGGGCGGATGAGGGTGTCCTCTACATCCGCGCCGAATACCCCGAGTCAATCGCCTCCATCAATGTGGCCATTAGCGAGATTGAAGCGGCTGGCTTCACCGGGCAGCGCATCTGCGGCTCCAGTTTCTCGTTCACATTCAAGGTCATCGCGGGAGCAGGGGCGTACATTTGCGGAGAGGAAACCGCCCTGATAGCCTCGCTGGAGGGACGCCGTCCGGAGGTCAGTATCCGCCCCCCTTACCCGACTACTGAGGGTCTCTTTGGCAAGCCGACCGTAGTCAACAACGTGGAGACGTTCGCCAACCTGCACCACATCCTGACGCTCGGCGGCGAGGCCTATGCGGCCAGCGGCACCGAGTCCTCAACAGGCACGAAACTCGTCTGCCTGAACGGGCTGTTTAACCGTCCTGGCCTGTTTGAAGTGCCGATGGGCACCCCATTGCGGACCGTTATCGATGCGCTTGGAGAGGGATTTCGTGAACCGGTCAAGGCGCTTCAGATCGGCGGGCCGCTTGGCGGAATTGTGCCGTTATCGAAGCTCGATGAGCTCACGCTTGATTTTGAATCGTTCCGGACCGCCGGGTTCTTGCTGGGGCATGGGAGCATCTTGGCCATTCCAGAGCGATTCCCCATGATTGAGTACATCGAGCACCTGTTTGAGTTTTGTGCCGTGGAGTCATGCGGCAAGTGCTTTCCGTGTCGCATCGGTGCCACGCGTGGCCAGGAGATGCTTCAAGCCGCCATACAGGGGACCCAGAAGATCAACCGTGAACTGCTGGATGACCTTCTCGAAACGATGGAGCTCGGAAGCCTGTGTGCCCATGGCGGGGGCATTCCGCTGCCGATCAGAAACGTGCTGGCCTACTTCGCAGAGGAGCTCAACGCGCATATGGCGTAGGGCCGGCAGCCTCATGCACCTCGGCGCCCCGCCAGGGGGCATCGGAGCGTGGGCGGATCAACGGCGGCATGGGCTGCAGACCGAGACGGTGGCGACAACAAGAGAGTGAATCAAGCCTAGGTACCGAACATGAGCAGACATGCACATCTTGACGGCAAACCATCCCCCATCGAAGCGGGCGAAACTATACTCCATTTTATCGAGCGGCACACCAGCAAGGGCTCGATTCCTACGCTCTGCTATGATGAACGCATGGAGCCGTTTGGATCCTGCCGAGTCTGCTCGGTCGAGGTGGCGTTGTCGGCGGATGGGCCTCGTAAAGTCATGGCCTCGTGTCATACGCCGGTTAGCGATGGCATGCATGTTTTCTGCCATTCAAAGACTATCCAGAAACTGCGCAAGAACATCGTAGAGCTGGTCTTGACGGATTACCCCACCGAGACCCTCTCGGACCTGCCGGGAGCGGGCGACGCTGAGCTCCAGACCGTCATTAGACAGGTTGGCCTGGATCCAGCAGCGCTACGTTACGCGGTGGGTCAGAACCACCACTCCCGCCCTCCCGACACGTCACACCCCTATATGCGCGCCGACCTGTCAAAATGCATCAACTGCTATCGCTGCATTCGGGCCTGCGACGAGATTCAGGGGGAAATGGTCCTGGGCATGCATGGGCGTGGTTTCGGCAATCACATTATCATGGGCGCCGACACCTCCTTCAACGATTCCGCCTGTGTCTCGTGCGGTGCCTGTGCGGAGACCTGTCCCACCGGAGCGATCACGGATGTGTTCCGGCCTCGCATACCCGAAGCGACCCATACGCAGCGTACGGTCTGCACCTATTGCGGCGTGGGCTGCAATCTTGAGGTCCACGTCAAAGGTGAAGAAATACTGGCCATCACGGCACCAAAGACCGCCGAAGCCAACGCGGGGCATACCTGCCTGAAGGGCCGCTATGCGTTTAAGTTCCAAAGTCATCCTGATCGGCTGCAACACCCCCTGATCCGACGCGAGAACGGTTTCGAAGAGGTGAGCTGGGACGAGGCCTATGACTACATCCAAGAGAAGTTGACATCATTACGCTCTGAACACGGTCCCAACTCGATCGCCGGCATCTCCTCGGCGCGTTGCACGAACGAAGAGAACTACCTCATGCAGAAGTTCATTCGCGCCGTGATTGGAACCAACAATATCGACTGTTGTGCTCGTGTCTGCCACTCACCCACGGCCCTTGGCATGCAGAAGACCTTCGGTACAGGCGCCGCCACAAACTCGATTGATTGCATCAAGAAGACCCATTGTATCATGGTGATCGGGGCCAACCCAACCACAGCCCACCCTGTCACAGGCGCCAAAATAAAACAGGCCGTGATGAAAGGGGTCCCACTGATCGTGATCGATCCGATCAGGACCGACCTTGCTGAGTACGCCCAGTATCACCTGGCCCTGCGCCCCGGAACCAACGTGGCTCTACTGGATATGATGATCTTCTACATCATCGACGAGGGGCTCGTCGACGAAGCGTTTGTTCGCACACGCTGCGAGGATTTCGAATCCTTCGAGCAGGGCATTCGCGGACTCGATATCGACGCGCTCGAAGCCATCACCGGTGTCGACCGGCGGCTGGTTCGTGAAGCCGCCATCGCCTATGCCTCCGCACCTAACGCCATGTCCTTCCACGGCCTGGGTGTTACTGAGCACAGCATGGGGACGCGCACCGTTACGCTGATTGCTGATCTGGCGATGCTCACCGGCAACATTGGGCGCGAAGGTGTGGGCGTCAACCCACTGCGCGGCCAGAACAACGTGCAGGGCGCCGCCGACATGGGCGCGCAGCCGCACCAGGGGGCCGGCTATTTCGACGTCACACGAGCGGAATCGCACGATCACTACGTGTCCATTTACGGCGCCGAGGTGCCGACCGCCGTCGGCTACAAGATTCCAGAGATGTTTACCGCCGCAAAGGCCGGTGACCTCAAAGCTCTCTGGCTGATGGGTGAAGACGTAGTGCAAACCGACCCGAACTCGGCGCACGTGATGGCCTCCCTGGAGAATCTAGAGCTTCTGGTCGTCCAGGAAATTTTCATGACGGAGACCGCGAAGCTGGCACACGTCATTCTACCCGCCACCACCTTCCTGGAGAAGAGTGGCACATTTACCAACGGCGAACGTCGCATCCAGCGCTGTCGGGCGGTTGTCTCGCCTCTGGAGGGGACCAAGACCGATGGCCAGATCATGGTCGATATTATGAACCGCATGGGATATCCCCAGGCGGGGCCGGACCCCGCCGTACTGCTCGAAGAGATCGCGCAAGTCGTGCCGTTCTTCAAGGGTGTCAAATGGGATGAACTGGGTGACAATGGCAAGCAGTGGCCTGTCCTGGAAGATGGTTCCGACACAGAGATCATGCATGTGGGGCAGTTTAAGCGGGGCCTTGGCAAATTGCATTTCTATGAGTGGGAAGAGAGTCAGGAGATTGTAGATAATGGGGAGGCCTTCCCGTTTATTCTGACCACCGGGCGTAAGTTAGAGCACTACAACTGCGGGACCATGACCCGGCGCACGGCCAACGTCGACATTCTGACCGAGGACACGCTGGAGCTTCACCCCAGAGACGCGAGGGCAAAGGGCATCTCGAACGGCGACTGGGTGCGCCTGTTTTCGAAACGGGGAGAAGTCCGACTCCGCGCCCTGATCACGCGCGCGGTCAAGCCCGGCGTCCTCTACACGACCTTCCATTTCCCGGAACAGTTGGTGAACTACGTGACCAGCGATGTATCCGATCGAGAAACCATGTGCCCCGAGTACAAAGTGGTGGCCGTCGATATAGAGCGCGTGGCCCCGACAGATGCCCGCGTTCGAGTGTGAGTTGGACGATGTTGCTGAGCGTCTGCTTGCGGACGGAGGCGACAGCAGAGCAGATTTGGCCGCTATCTTCATAGCGCATTCGGCACAAGCAGCGGGCTGTGCAAATGGCATCACATTCCAGAGGGATGCCACCAGGCTTCCATTCTTCGAATTGTTGAAGTAGAGTCGGCTCATTGCTTCTAGGCAAAAGCTGAAACCCGAGCCTGAAGCACGGCCTATGAACTGAGAAATGGGTGCCATATGAGGACCAAGACCGGGAAGGGGTGTGCAATGAAGAGAATCGTCACGATGTTGTTTGTCGCGGCCATCAGTTCGGTGTGCTGGGGCCAGTTCGTTGGTCCGCAGGGGCAGGACGTGGATCCGCTGCCGCAAACGGTGGTCCTGAGTCCAGAGGCGGAGGCGCTTTTTCAAGGCATGGCGCTGACGAGTGCGGATCCACCCAAGTGTGTCCAAACGAGTCCGTCAGCCGGCTGACCTTGACTCCCCCCTGCAATCGCTCCACGTCAAGACCAGAGTCAGCTCTCTTCGACAGGCTCAACAGGCGAGAGAAAATATTCACTTTCTGATGGGCGCATGCCATACTTTCCCGCATGAACATAGACCACCTTACCTATCACGAACTCCTGGATCTCAACCGCAAGATCGTGGAGCGATTGAAGCTCATGGATCACATTCGGGCCCACTCCGAAATGATGCAATTCAGCGTGGGTGAGAAGGTGAAGTTCTCCGCGAGGGGCGGGCAACAGATCGAGGGGATGTTGATGAAGTACAATAAGAAGACTGTCACTGTGGTCACCGAAGAGGGTGAACACTGGAATGTCTCTCCGCATGTACTCACGAAAGCCATGAAAAAAACGGTTGATATCACCGACAACGTCATCGACCTCACGGAGAAAGGGCATGCCTAACCATCTGCTGAATGGGATGGGTTGCAGCGGCCCTTTTGCATCCGCTAGACGTCCGTGGGCAGGGACGTACCATCATCTCCGCTTGTGTCTCCTTTTAGAGATGTGAGGTGGTCGGGGACGCGCTCCGGGAGCGAAGGGGCCCCGGCCTTGCCCTAACTTACCGACCATCCACCCCAGTATCATGAGGATTTGGACCCTACACCCACGCTATTTGGACCGGCAAGGCTTGTTGGCGCTTTGGCGGGAAGGATTGCTTGCACAGGCTGTACTTCTTGGCAAGACCAAGGGCTATATCCATCATCCACAGCTCACTAGATTTCGACGACACGCATCACCTGTGGCAGCTATAGCCAGTTATCTGGCCGCTGTGCACGATGAGTCTTTAGCGCGTGGCTACCGCTTCAGTGCGTCTCTGATCAGTACAAATAGAATGCGAAACCGCATTCCTGAGACCCAAGGACAGTTGATGTTTGAATGGGGTCACCTCCGTGCCAAGTTGCGTCTGCGCAGTCCCGCTATTTTTGCGTCCCTGCAACATATTACAGAACCCGCATCTCACCCACTCTTTGAGATCGTTCCAGGAGCGGTAAGGGATTGGGAGAAACACGAACAGCCCGGCAAGCGGGGCCAGCCCTTTGAATAGAAAATAGCGATGGATGGATGTGTGAGGATCGGGCTGAAGCATCGGTGCAATGATTGACAGGGATGGCGGGCATCAATCATGATTCATGTCGATACGGGGCAGGCCGTCTCAGTCTTGCGGCTGTGAAGCGAATTGAGGGAGAAGAGACGGGGTAGCCTTGAGGAGTGTCAAGAACAGAGCATTGGGACCGCTGGCGACTCTCTCGATGCGGCTGACACGCCTTGCAGGCAGTGAGGAGTGCGAGCATCAGACGCACGACGTTCTTGTGGCCGGCGAGACGCAGCGCTGGGTTGAGTTTGCGGTCGCGCCACGCATTATTGAATTACCATGAGCCCATGCTGGCGAGAGAGGACTGAACCATGACCTTTGCCGAAATCCTGGAGTACTTGCAGAAGTTGTTCATGTTTGAGCTGTTCCGCCTGGGGCAGACGCCGCTGAGCCTCGCGACTATTTTGAGTTTCATCGTCATACTCGTGCTCTTTTCTATGACGTCGCGGTTTGTTCGTTCCGTGGTTCTGCGGCCAGCCTTGGCCCGTCTTCGTCTTGACGAAGGGACGCGTTATACCTTCACCAGGATCACCCATTACATCATCCTGACGGTGGGTGTTCTCGTGGCCTTCGACGTTATTGGGGTTAACCTCCGGGGCTTGGTGGTTGTGCTCGGCTTTCTCTCCGTTGGGATAGGCTTCGGGCTCCAGAATTTGACGTCGAATTTCATCAGCGGCCTTATCCTGCTGGCGGAGCGTCCCATTCGGGTGGGCGACCGCGTGACGGTGGGCGAGATAGAGGGCGACGTCACGGATATCAACATCCGTTCCACGACCGTCCGTTCGATGAACAACATTTCCATCATCGTCCCTAATTCTGACTTCGTCTCGTCAAAAGTGGTCAACTGGTCTCATCGGGATCCGAAGGTTCGCATCGACATTAACGTAGGCGTGTCCTACACCTCGAATCTTGAAACGGTCCTCCAAGCGCTTAAGGAAGTGGCCCACGAATGTCCGGAGGTACTGCGCAAGCCAGAACCTGAGGTGCTGCACCTCGGCTTTGGCGATTCGGCCTGGGACATGCGGCTGCGCGTCTGGATTCAAGATCCCAAGCGGCACCCGATTGTAAGGTCTGACTTGAACTGTGCAATCGTACGTAAATTCCGAAAGTGCGGCGTCGAAATTCCTTTCCCGCAGCGCGATCTGCACGTGCGTTCTCCACTGCCTGTGCCGCTACAGGTGGACACGCCGGGCACTAGCGCGGCTTCCGGCACGGTGGACCGATCAGCACAGTCATGTCTTGGGAGGAATGATATGGCAGGATTGTCAGAATGAAGAGTGAGGACGTACCCCAAGGCGGAATGTGTCCGGAGACCCACGCTGGCAGGCTGCGTGCAGGTACAGTGTTGTTTCTCGTCGTGGCCGCGGTGATCGCTTTCCGGTTGCTTACGTGTGTGCCGGGCATGGCACGTAACTTGGGGGGTGAAAGTCCCCTCGCCAGGTGAAGGAGAAGCCGAAGGGAAGCGAAAGGGCAACTGCGTCACCGCGAGGTGGGGTGGGGAGGAAGTCCAACGCGAAAGCACGGGGCGA